>NZ_QTPW01000002.1:0-413095 GCF_003857965.1 Burkholderia sp. Bp9031 | reverse complement strand
CCGGAAGTACCGGAAGTACCGGAAGTACCGGAAGTACCGGAAGTACCGGAAGTACCGGAAGTACCGGAAGTGCCGGAAGTGCCGGAAGTGCCAGAGGTACCCGACGTACCGGAACTGCCCGACGAACCCGAAGTCCCCGAACTACCGCCGCCTGACGTACCCGACGAGCCGCCGCCCGACGTCCCGGAAGTCCCCGAAGTGCCGGACGTTCCCGACGTGCTCGGCTTGATCGACGGCGTGACCGGTCCGTCGACCGAGCCGCAACCGTACAGTGTGACGAGCGACAGGACGGCCAGCGATACCGTCGTTTTCTTGAAGTAATGATGCATGGTGGCCTCGACATTGGAAATGTGTCCCGGCCACATCTGCAAATTCCGCGCCATGACATTTCCCGCGCAATGCCCCCGCGTTTTGTTGCGGGAATCGGGAATATCGGCGCGATTTAAACGGAGGAATGGCGGTTTCGCGAGACGGGCGTGCCAGGTGGGCTCGGTGCGACCGCTGCGATGTTCCCGTAAGGTGCCGTAACGCGCGGCCGGATGTTACGTAGCGTTCGACTCGGCGTCACGCCGATGGCGGCAAACCGAGCGCCGCATCTTTGACGAAAGGTCCGGACGCGCTGAACATGACGCGAACCCACCTGGCCGCGGGCGACGCCGAAGCGGCCACGACTTCAGACAGGACACGGACATGAGCGAACAGGACAGGGAACAGGGCAAGGCACGACGCACCGACGTGATGGGCGAGGCGTTCGTCGAGCGCGCGATGCGCGACCTCGACGGCTTTTCGCGTCCGCTGCAGAACTGGCTGAACGAACACGCGTGGGGCAGCACCTGGCGGCGCGACGGAATCGACCTGAAGACGCGCAGCCTCTGCACCTGCGCGATGCTGGCGGCGCTCGGCCGCAGCACGGAGCTGAAGGGCCACGTGCGGGGCGCGCTCAACAACGGCGCGAGTCTCGTCGAGATCCGCGAGGTGCTGCTGCACAGCGCGCTGTATGCTGGCGCGCCGGCCGCGGTGGAGGCATTCCGCAGCGCGCGCGAGGTGATCGCGGAACTCGGGCTGTCGCTGCCCGACGACGAAGCCTGACCGGCGCACCGTGATCGGCGGCCGTACCGCGACCCCGGGGCGCCGCTATCCTCAGCGCGGCCGCCCCGTCCACCCGACGACGATCAGTGCTCGACGTGCGCACCCTGCGCCGGCGCATCGACCGGCGCGGCGGCGACGTCGAGCAACCAGTCCGCCGTCGCGTCCGGAATCGTGACCGGCAGCATATGCCCGCCTTCGACGACTGTCAGCCGCACGCGCGCCGACTTCTTCGCCAGCGCCTCGCCGTGCGCGCGCCAGTTCAGGATCGGATCGGCGCGGCCGTACAGCACGTCGACCGGCAGCGACAGGTCCGCATAGCGGCGCTCCATCGCGGGCAGGTCGACGGGCGCCGACAGCAGGTCCGTCGCCGTCGCGTAGAACACGTGCGGGCGCAGCCCGAGCAATCCGCCGCCCTTTACCGGGAAGTCGCGCGGCACGGCTTCCGGCGCGAACACCTGGCTGACGGCCTTGCGGCCGGTCAGGATCGTCAGCGGGACCGCGAAGGTCCACGATACGAAGCGGCGTACCAGCGGCGACGGCAGCATCAGCGGCCTGAACGGCGCCGGCGGCTCGGTCTGCTCGTGCGACAGCGGCGCGATCAGCGCGAGCCGGCTCACGCGCTCCGGATGGTTGAGGCCGACCGCGAGCGCGATCGCGCCGCCGAGCGAGTGGCCGACGAGCACCGGGCGCTCAAGCTTCAGCGCGTCGATGAACGCGGCGATCGTGCGGGCCTGCGCGAACACGTTCGCCTGCGAACTGGCGCCGCGCAGCGAGCGGCCGGCGCCGGGCCGGTCGACGAGGATCACCCGATGATGCTGCGCGAGCCGGGTGAGCGGCAGGTACGCGAAGTTGCGCCACTGCCCGGCGAGCCCGTGTACGAACACGAGCGGCGGCCCGCTGCCGTACTCGACGTAGTGGATGCGATCGCCGCCGATGTCGACGAAGCGGCCTTCGGGCGGAAACGCGCGCGTGACGCGGCGCGCGATGTAGCCGGAAAACAGCGCGAGCGCGGCGAGCACCGCGACGACGCCGAGCAGCATGTTCTGGATCAGATGGAGCGTATGGCTCATGTCGGCCTCAACGGGTTTCGAGTACGGGTTCGGCAACCGGCGCGGCGGCCGGGCCGGCTTGCGCGCGGCGTTCGAACCGCATCGCCGAATCGGCGAGCCCGCTGAACTTCAGCGACGCGAGATCGAGCACGTAGTTCTGGTGGAATTTCCAGGGCTTGCGGTGCCCCTGCCTCGGCAGGATGCCGGCCGCGCGCTGGATGTAGCCCGAGCTCAGGTTCACCGCCGGCACGTCGCCGAGATCGCCGGCGCCGAGCCGCGGCACGCAGGTGTCGTAGCCGTTCGCGCGCATGTGGTTGAGCAGCCGGCACACGTAGCGCGCGATCAGCTCGGCCTTCAGCGTCCACGACGCGTTCGTGTAACCGAACGACGATGCGAGATTCGGCACGTCGCTGTACATCATTCCTTTATAGGACACGGTCTGCGGCAGGTCGACCGCGCGGCCGTCCACCGTGACGCGCGCGCCGCCGAGCATCTTCACCTTCAGCCCGGTCGCGGTGACGATCACGTCCGCGTCGAGCTGCTGGCCGCTCTTCAGCCGCAGGCCGGTCGGCGTGAAACGCTCGATCTCGTCGGTGACGATCGACGCGCGGCCCGCGCGGATCGACTTGAACAGGTCGCCGTTCGGCACGAGGCACACGCGCTGATCCCACGGCATGTAGCGCGGGGTCAGATGCTTCGCGACGTCGAAGCCGGGGCCGAGCTGCCGGCCGGCCGCGCGGATGATGAACTGCTTCGTCCGCTCGGGCTTGCGGCGCGACACGTTGTACAGGTACATCGTCAGCAGCACGTTCTTCACGCGCACGAGCCGGTGCGCGAGCCGCGACGGCAGCACGCGGCGCAACGCGTTCGCGATCCGGTCGCGCGCGGGCAGCGACACGATGTAGGTCGGCGAGCGCTGCAGCATCGTCACGTGCTGCGCATCGGTCGCCATCGACGGCACCAGCGTGACGGCCGTCGCGCCGCTGCCGATCACGACGACGCGCCGGTTTGCGTACGACAGGTCCTTCGGCCATTGCTGCGGATGCACGATGCGGCCTTCGAACGATTCCATGCCGGCCCAGTCGGGCAGGTAGCCGCCATCGTAGTCGTAATAGCCGCTGCACATATAGAGGAAGCGGCACGTGTAGACGAGCGTGTCGAGCGCGCCGTCCCGCGTGCGCTCGATGCGCACCGTCCAGCGCGCGCGGTTCGAATCCCAGTCGGCCGCGACCACCTTCTGGCCGTAGCGGATCGTCTTGTCGATGCCGTACGCGCGTGCGGTATCGCGGATGTAGTCGAGGATCGTCTGGCCATCCGAGATCGCCTTGTCGCTGTGCCACGGGCGGAAGCTGTAGCCGAGCGTGAACATGTCGGAATCCGAACGGATGCCGGGATAGCGGAACAGGTCCCAGGTACCGCCGATCGCATCGCGCGCCTCGACGATCGCGACGCTCGCATGCGGGCAGCGCTTCTTCAGGTGGTACGCGGCGCCGATGCCGGACAGGCCGGCGCCGACGATCAGCACGTCGAGGTCGCGGCTGTCGCCGCAGGCGGACGGCGCGTCGCGCCGGTCGGTCGTCGTCGAGGTCATGCGGGATCCTTGGCCGGCGTGGTCGGGAGCGCGGCCGTAGGGTGCGCGCGTTCTCCCGCGGGGACGTCCTTCGTGCGGAGATTGCGGGCGCGTGTGCGGCGCACGTGGCGCAGGATCAGCCGCTGGTAGCCGGCGCCGAGCAGGCGCGCGATCTTGTCGAGGCGGCGCGCATCGGCGCCGACCAGCACACGGCGCGCATTCCGCTCGACGCCGGCGAGAATCTGCCGCGCGGCATCGTCGGCCGTCGTCGCGTTGATCAGGCGGTTCGCCTGGCGGCGGTGGGTCGCTTCGTCCTGGCCGGTGAGCGCGCGGATGCTGGTGTCGACGCGGCTCGCGTCGACGATGTTGGTCGCGACGCCGCCCGGATGCACGCAGGTCGCACTGACCGGCGCGCTGTCGAGTTCGAGTTCCATCCGCAGTGCCTCGGTGAAGCCGCGCACCGCGAACTTGGTCGCGTTGTACGCGCTTTGCGTCGGCATCGCGATGAGCCCGAACAGGCTCGACGTGTTGATCACGTGCCCGTCGCCCGACGCGCGCAAATGCGGCAGGAACGCCTGCGTGCCGTGCACGACGCCCCAGAAGTTGATGCCGACGATCCATTCGAGATCGGCGAGACGCGCGGTCTCGGCGCTCGCGGCCAGCGACACGCCCGCGTTGTTGAAGACCAGGTTGACCTTGCCGTGTTCGGCGCGCACGAAATCGGCCCATGCGAACACCGCGTCGCGGTCGGCGACGTCGAGCCGCCGCGTGCTCGTGCGCACGCCGTGCTGCGCGCACGCGGCCGCCGTGTCGGCGAGCCCGACATCGTTGACGTCGGCGAGCGCGACCTCGCAGCCGCGCCGCGCGAGCTCGACCGCGAGGCTGCGGCCCATGCCCGAACCGGCGCCCGTGATCGCGGCGACCTTGCCGGAAAAACCCTTCATCGTCGTTCCTCCCGTTCCGCTTGCGCTGCGCCGACGGCGCGCTTATTGTGGTGTTGTTCGTCACCACTTTAGTTTTCGGGTGTCCTGATGTCAAATAGCGAAATGGAGAAAGCACTCGAAACGGAAAAACGGGGGCGGGCGTACGGCGGTGTCGCGCCCGAGGTACGGGCCGCCGAGCGGCGCGACGCGCTGATCCGCGCGGCGACGCGCGTATTCGGCACGGTCGGCTTCCGCAAGGCGACCGTGCGGTCGATCTGCCAGGAGGCGAAGCTCAACGACCGCTATTTCTATGCGGCGTTCGACAGCACCGAGGAACTGCTGCGCTGCACCTACCTGCATCACGCGCAGCAACTGCACGACGCGGTCGCGCGGGCGGTGGCCGAGCGCGGTGGCGACCTGCGAGAGCGCATCGACGCGGGGCTCGCGGCGTTCTTCGGCTTCCTGCGCGACCCGTGCGCGGCGCGCGTGCTGTTGCTCGAGGTGATGGGCGTGAGCGCGGATACCGACATGACGTACCAGCGGATGCTGATCGACTTCGGCAAGCTGATCATGGCGCTCGGCGCGGCGCGCGAGGCCGTGACACCCGCGGAGCGGACCGAGCAGCGGCTCGTCGGGCTCGCGCTGGTCGGTGCGATGACGAACGTCGGCGCGGCGTGGCTGCTCACCGGGTATCGCGATCCGGAGGCGCAGATGGTCGCGAGTTGCAGGAAGGTGCTGCTGGGAACGTTGCGGGAAGAGGGGTAGCTCAGGGATACGCGGATGGCGGGAGCCGGAATGAAGGGTCCGAAGCCGGCCGGGCGCATATCGCGATGTTGATTCGAGTCTCGCCTTGGCGAATTCTCGCGCAATCCGTATTGGTAATTATCGGGTATGGATCGGTATTAACAAGGCGCAGAATTTCACGAAACTTTCATTATGGATATTTCTGTTGGATTGCTGGATTGCAAATATCGCTGATCGGAATTTTAAATTAAAAATGAAGACGCAACGTCAATGAAAATTGACGTTGCGCCATGATTGCGCGCGGAACGTGTCGCGCTGGCGGGACGCGAGATTACGAGCCCGTGTATCCGCCTCGGGTCCAGCCTTCGCCATCCCAGCACCACTCGGTCGTCGAACCTCCGCTGGTTGCGTACACGCGGATGTGGACCGCGCTTCCGACCAGCCAGCACGTTGCCGACACGTTGTCGCCGGCCTGGTTGAATGCACCGGTGTACCAGTTCGAACCGTCGTAGCAGCGCTCGGTGATCTTGTTGCCGTTGGCCGTGTAGACGCGGATCGACGGCGTGCTTCCCCATGAAATTGCTGCGGTTTGCATGTTCAAACTCCTTGATTGTAATAAAGCGGAGAATTGAAGCGCTTCGGTAAACGCAATTCGGCGTATTACCGGGAATAAGGTTAGTGGAAAATCTCGAAAATCAATATGAGATTTTTTGTGAATAAATGGTGCAATTGATTCGGCATGAGAAAAGCCGGTGAGACCGGCTTTGAAGCGCGTCACGGCATCACGCACCCGATCCGCGTCCGGCGTGTTCCGCGATCGGGGGTTCAGCGCGCCGCTGCCGCCGGCCCCGTTTCCCCGATCCTCGCCTTCATCGCATCGATGAACGCGCGCACCTTCGGCGACGGCAGCCGCGTCGACGGATACACCGCGTGAATCCCGGCCCGCGCCGAGCGCCAGGCGGGCAGCAGTCGCACGAGCCGGCCGGCCGCGACGTCCTCCGCGATCGAGAAATCCGTCAGGAGCCCGAAGCCGCCGCCCGCGAGCGCGATCGCGCGGCATGCCGTCGCGGTGTTCGACACGACCGGCGCAACGCAACGCACCGACGCGTGGCCGCCGCGCGCATCGTCGAGTTCGAGCGAATGCGGGCGTGAGAGCGTCGACAGCATCACGAACGGCAGCGCGGCGAGCCCGTCAGGATCGCGCGGCAGGCCGTGCCGCGCGACGAACGCAGGGCTCGCGACCAGCCACTTCTCGTATTCGCCGAGCTGCACCGCGCGATAGTTCGAATCCGCGAGGCGGCCGATGCGGATCGCGACGTCGAGATTGTCCGCGACGAGATCGACGATGCGGTCGTTCGCGACCAGTTCGACGTCGAGCCCGGGATGCGCGTCGCGCAGCGCGACGATGGCCGGCGCGACGACCAGCGCACCGTAGTCGATCGGCACGCTCACGCGCAGCGTGCCGCGCAGCGGCCCGGCGTCGGACGACACCGCGTCGAGCGCGGTCTCGGTCGCGCGCACGATGTCGCGGCACGCGTCGTAGAACGCGCGCCCCGCATCGGTCACGCTCAGCCGGCGCGTGGTGCGCACCAGCAGGTTCGCGCCGATCTCGGATTCGAGGCGCTGCATGTGCGTGCTGACGACCGTCTTCGCGAGGCCGAGCCGTTCGGCCGCGGCCGTCAGCGAGCCGGCATCGACCACCGCGACGAAGATCGCCAGCCGGTTCAGGTTCACGTCGCGCAGATCGGCCATCGTCGATTGTCCTATGAGGGCGGATAATGTTTCAGCGATTATCCGTCTTCTGGATGCGAACCGCGAGCGCTACGCTGGGGGCTGGTCGTCGCCGATTCCCGGCGGCGCGAGATCCAGGAGCCTTTTCATGCCAGCCGCCAGCAAGCCCGTCCGTCCGGTTCGTGTCTATTCGTTCCCGCTGTCCGGGCACGCGCATCGCGTCCGGCTGTTCCTGTCGCTGCTCGGGCTGCCGTTCGACGTCGTCGACGTCGACCTCGCTGCCGGCGCGCAGCGCGAGCCCGCGTTCCTCGCGCTCAATCCGCTCGGCCAGGTGCCCGTGATCGACGACGACGGCACCGTGCTCGCCGATTCGAACGCGATCCTCGTCTATCTCGCGAAGCGCTACGGCGACGCGCACTGGCTGCCCGACGATGCGGCAGGCGCGGCGACCGTGCAGCGCTGGCTGTCGTACGCGGCCGGGCCGATTGCATCGGGGCCGGCGGCCGCGCGGCTCGTCACCGTGTTCGGCGCACCGCTCGATCACGACGCGGCCAAGCGCACGGCCGCGAAGGTGCTCGCCGCGATCGACGGCGAACTCGCCGGCAAGCCGTTCGCCGCGGGCGCGCAGCCGACGATCGCCGATATCGCCGCCTACACGTACATCGCGCATGCGCCGGAAGGCGGCGTGTCGCTCGAACCGTATCCGCATGTACGTGCGTGGCTCGCGCGCGTCGAGGCGCTGCCCGGCTTCGTCGGCATGCAGCCGACCCGCGCCGGCCTGCTCGCTGCCTGACGCTGCGCGGCCAGGACACGCCTTTACCGGGAGAACACGATGACCGCGCCGACCGCCACCGTACCGGGCTGGGAACTCGACGTTGCACCGTTTCATGCGGGCGAGCTCGCCGTGCAGCGGCGCGCGGGCGTGACCGAGGCCGCGGGCGCGGCCGGCCGGCGCGGGATCCGTCGCTTCATGCCGGACCAGCACCGGACGTTTTTTGCGCAACTGCCGTTTTTCGTGCTCGGCGGCGTCGACGTGCACGGCCAGCCGTGGGCGACGCTGCGGGTCGGGATGCCTGGCTTCGTGACGACGCCGGACGCGCGCACGCTGCGCATCGACGGCGATGCGCTGCCCGGCGATCCGCTGGCTGGTGCGTGGCAGCCGGGTGCGCCGCTCGGCGGGCTCGGCATCGAGTTCGACACGCGCCGGCGCAATCGTGTGAACGGCGTCGTGCGTGCGGTCGATGGCGACGCGCTGACGATCGCGGTCGCGCAGAGCTTCGGCAACTGCGCGAAGTACATCCAGGGCCGCAAGCCCACGTTCGTGCCGCGTGAAGGCGATGCGTCCGACGAGGCCGAGGTGTCGGACCGGTTGAGCGACGCGGATCGCGCGCTGCTCGCGCAGGCCGATACGTTCTTCGTCGCGAGCGCGAACACGTCGACTGGTGCGGGTGCCGCGCGCGGCGCCGACGTGTCGCATCGCGGCGGCATGCCGGGCTTCGTGCACGTCGACGACGCGCGCACGCTGACGACGCCGGATTTCAGCGGCAACCGCTTCTTCAACACGCTCGGCAACCTGCAGCACGATCCGCGCGCCGGGCTGCTGTTCGTCGATTTCGACAGCGGCGACCTGCTGTATGTCGCCGCGGATGCGGAGATCGTGTGGGACGGGCCGCTCGTCGCGTCGTTCGACGGCGCGCAGCGGGTCGTGCGGTTTCATGTGCGTGAAGTGCGGCGCACGCGGGGCGTGCTGCCGTTCCGGTGGTCGACGGTCGAGCGGGCGCCGCAGTTTGCGGCGATGGCGGTGGGTTCCGCTGTCACGGCTGTGCCGGCGGCATCTGCATCCACATCGACATCGCCCGCCATCTGGCGCCCGCTGCGCATCGCGAAGATCGTCGACGAAGCGCGCGCGATCCGCTCGTTTCATTTCGAACCGGCGGACGGCGGCGCGTTGCCGGCCTACGAAGCCGGACAGCATCTGACGCTGCGCGTCGCGCTGCCGGACAGCGATGCGCCGGCGATCCGCAGCTACACGCTGTCCGATGCGCCCGGCGCGTCGCATTACCGCATCACCGTGAAGCGCGAAGGACGTGTATCGGCCTGGCTGCACGACCACGCGCGTGCCGGGATGGCGCTCGATGCGCAGATGCCGCGCGGCCGCTTCATGTTCGACGTTGCGAGCCCGCGTCCGGCCGTGCTGGTGTCGGCCGGCATCGGCATCACGCCGATGTTCGCGATGCTGCGCCGCGCGCTGGCCGATGACGCACCGTCGCGCCGCGTGGTGTTCGTGCACGGCGCGCGCGACACGGTTGACCGACCGTTTGCGGCGGAACTGACGCGCATCGCGGACGCCGACGCACGCGTATCGCTGCACTGGTTCGACAGCCGGCCGCAACGCGACGGCGCGGCGCGACCGGGCCGCATCGACGTCGCGCAACTGAAGCGCATCCTGCCGTTCGACGACTACGATTTCTACCTGTGCGGGCCGTCCGCGTTCATGCGCGATTTGTACGACGGATTGCGCGCGTTGAACGTGCCGGACGAGCGTATCCGCTTCGAGGCGTTCGGACCGTCGAGTGTCGTGCGCAGTGCGACCCGCGCGAGCAGAGCACCGTCGGCTGCAAGCGTACCCGTCGTATTCCGCCGCACGGGGCGCGAGGTTGCATGGACGCCCGCCGACGGCACGCTGCTCGAATTTGCAGAAGGCCAGGGCGTGGCGGTGCCGTCCGAATGCCGGTCCGGGTCGTGCGGCACGTGCGCGACGCGCGTGCTGTCCGGCGCGGTTGACTACATGCAGGCGTACGACGCAGCGGTCGAACCCGGCTGCGCGCTACTGTGCGTCGCGCGGCCCGCAGACGGTACAGCGGAGCCGCTCGTGCTCGACCGCTGACGCGCGTGCGACAACCGTGCGACATGCCGTCGCACAACGCGTGCTGCGCAAAAACCGCACGCAACTGCTTCTTTTTCCGGAGGCCTGTCGGATCGACGATAGCGTCAACCGATAGAGAAAAGGAGCAACACCATGAAACTGTTCAGCATGATCCGCCTGGTTCTGTGGAGTTTCTTCGGCGTACGCAACAGCAAGGCGCACGCATCCGATCTCGCGAACGTCAACTTCACGCTGCTGCCGTTCGTCGCGATCGTGCTCGCGGTGCTGGTCGGTGCGGTGATCTACGGCGTCGTTCATCTGGTCGTCGATCCGACGGTGACGATGCAGGGGTTCTGAGCATCCGCTGAACCGTGCGGGTCGTCATGCCCGCTTCCCGTCTCCCGTCTCCCGCCTTCCGCGTCCCGTTTCGGCCGATCCCTCGGCCGCCAGCCCCGCCCGGGGTAAAATGCGCGCCACGCCGCGCTGTCGCGCGCGACGGGCATTCCGCCATTCCGACGAACGGCGCACGCAGATGCCCGGCGCCCGCGCCGCGGCGTTCGAAGCGTCCCCCGCATGACAAGACCACGCGAGGCCGCCGGCCGCCCGACACGCACCCGATCCACGGATCGGCGGCCGCGTCGGCGCCCGGTGCGTCACCGGCATCCGATGTCCCATCCTGCGCTTTCCCGATCGATCGGCCCGCTTGCGGCCCGATCGTCTGATTCGTTTGATGAATGTCGTGTCGACCTAGGTGCTCGGCAGTTCGCCGAGACCGTCGCGGGTCCGTGCGCGAGGTCGCGCTTCGCAGCTGCGTAACGCGTAACGCGTTTCCAGCGTTTCGAGAGTTTCGACAGGGTCGAGTGGCGAGTTTTTCCATCCAGAACAATGACGGTAAATAGAACAACAGCGTCGCCTGCACGGCGGCGGCGCGCGAAGGTCGGGCTTGGCGTCGGTCTCGGCATCACGCTTTTCGCGGCGCAGGCCGCCGCGGCACCGGGCGACGCACCGGCGTCGGACGCCGATGCGGCCGGCAGCGCGACGCTGCCGGCGATCACGGTCAGCGGCGAGCGCGGCGGCGCGTTTCGCGCGCGCGAAGCGTCGGTCGCGGGGCTCGACGACGCACCGCTGCGCGACACGCCGGCCTCCGTCAGCGTCGTCACGCGCGCGCAGATCGACGATCAGCAGGCAAAGCGTCTGAGCGACGTGGTGCGCAACGACGCGTCGGTCGTCAACGACTATGCGCCCGTCGGCTACTTCGAAGGCTTCGCGATCCGCGGCTTTCCGGTCGATCTCGCGAGCGCGATCCGGATCGACGGGTTGACGGTGTCCGGCGAGCAGAACGTGCCGCTCGAGAACAAGGAGCGTGTCGAGATCCTGAAGGGGCTGGCCGGCATCGACAGCGGCGTGGTCGCGCCGGGCGGCGTGATCAACTTCGTGACGAAGCGCTCGGCGAACGTCGCGAGCGTGACGACCGGCGTCGACAGCCGCGGCTCGACGTCGGCGGCCGTCGATCTAGGCCGCCGCTTCGGCCCCGACAATCAGTTCGGCTTCCGGATCAATGCCGCGAAGGAGAACATGCACTCTTACATCGACGGCACGAACGGACGGCGCACGTTCGGCTCGATCGCCGCCGACTGGGACATCAGCCCGCGCGCGAGCCTGCAGCTCAATGCGGAATTCCAGCAGTGGATCCAGCGTTCCGCGCCCGGCTACCAGCTGCTCGGCGGCACCGTCGTGCCGTCCGTCAACACGACGTCGAAGGCGCTCGGCACGCAGCCGTGGGCGAAGCCGGTGACGACCGACGCGCTGAACCTGAACGCGCGCTTCGACTACCAGTTCAACGACGACTGGAAGGCCTACATCGCCGCGGGCCGCAGCCGCACGATGATCGACGACAACAGCGCGTTCGCGTACGGCTGCTATTACGCGGCGAGCTGCGCGGCGGGCACGACGTCGCCGTTCTTCTTCGGCGCGAACGGCGACTACGACGTGTACGATTTCCGTAGCCCCGGCGAATACCGCCGCAACGACGATCTGCGCGCGGTGACGACGGGCAAGTTTGCAACAGGCCCGCTGCGCCACGAGCTGACGCTCGGTGTGAGCGTGCAGCGCCGCGCCGTGCACATGGCGAACGCCGTATACGACTACGTCGGCAGCGAGAACATCTACGGGCCCGACGTCGCGTTCGCGCCGTCGCCGAACACGGCCGGGCCGTCGTATCCGCAGCTCGATTCATGGCAGTACGGCGTGTTCGGGCTCGACCGCGTCAGCATCGGCGAGCACTGGCAGGTGCTCGCGGGCGGCAAGGAAGTGCTGCTGCGCCAGCGTAGCTGGAGCAGCCTCGACGGCGACGCGACGCATACCGACCGCTCGGTGTTCCTGCCACAGGTTGCGCTCGTCTACAAGCCGGTGAACGTGCTGTCGCTGTATGCGTCGTACAGCAAGGCGCTGTCGCTCGGCGACCAGGCGCCGGTGCGCGCGACCAACGCGTATGCTTTCCTGCCGCCGGTCGAATCGCATCAGTTCGAGCTCGGCGCGAAATACGACTGGCTCGATCGGCTGAGCCTCACGGCCGCCGTGTTCTCGATCAGCAAGCCGTTCCAGTTCGCCGACCCGGACGCATCGGGCACGAGTTACACGTTCGCGCAGCGCGGCACGCAGCGCCATCAGGGGATCGAGCTCGGTGCGGCCGGACGCGTGACCGAGCGGCTCGGGCTGACGGCCAGCGTCGCGGCGATTCGCGCCCGTGCGTACGATTCGGGTTCGCCAGCATACGAAGGACACCAGATCATCAACGTGCCGGCGCTGCGCGCGTCGCTGTACGCGGATTACGCGGTGCCGGGCGTCGCGGGCCTGAACATGCTCGGCGGCGTCGAGTACAGCGCGGGCCGCAACGCGAACGAAGAGGGCACCGCGCGCGTGCCGTCGTGGTTCGTGTTCAATCTCGGCGCGCGCTATACGACGAAGATCGCGGGCCATCGCACGGTGCTGCGCGTGTCGGTGGACAACCTGTTCAACAAGTTCTACTGGCGTGACGCGGGCGAGCAGCAGGGCGACGCGTACCTGTTCCCGGGCGCGCCGCGCACCGCGCGCGTGTCGTTGACCTATGATTTCTGATCGTCCGGACCCGGCCGCATGATGCGCGGCCCCGGCAGCCAACCAGGAGAGTACAGACGATGTCCCCACTCGAAATCGCCGGCGTGACCGTCAGCGCCCTCGCGATCTGGCTGACCGCGAAGCGGCGCATGCTGTGCTGGCCGGTCGGGCTTGCGTCGGTCGCGCTGTACGGCTGGATCTTCTTCGACGCGAAGCTGTATTCCGACATGCTGCTGCAGGGCGCGTTCGCGGTGCTGCAGGTGTACGGCTGGCGCCGCTGGATCGCGCAGCGTACGCTCGAGGCGAGCGGCGGCGCGGCACCGCAAGGCGACGTCGCACCCGTCACCGGCGTGCGGCCGCGCCAGATGCTGCCCGACCTGATCGCGGCAGTTATCAGCAGCGCGCTGCTCGGCGGGATGATGGCGCGCTGGACCGATGCGGCGCTGCCGTTCGTCGATGCGTCGCTGACCGCGTTCAGCCTCGTCGCGCAATACTGGACCGCACGGCGCTACATCGCGTCGTGGGGGCTGTGGATCGTCGTGAACGTCGTGTACGTCGGGATGTTCGTGTTCAAGGAACTGTATCTGACGGCCGGACTCTATGCGCTGTTCATCGCGCTCGCCGTCGTCGGCTGGCGCGACTGGAGCCGGACCGCCGACGCGCTGCGCGCGAGCGCGAGCCCGGCGGGCTGATTCGCGGCCGATTCAACTACGGAGCTACGTCGTTCATGTCATTTCCACTCGAGCCGGATGCGCCGGCATCGCGTGACGCCGCGCAGGCGCGCGAGGTCGCGCCGCCGCAGTTCGGCGTCGACGGCGAACAGGCCGAACGCGACTGGCCGCTGATGACGCACGACGAGGTCGCGGCCGTGCTCGCGCGGATCGACGGCGCCGGCGCGCCCGCGCGCCTCACGTGGCACAGCCCGCGGCCGTTCTCGGCGGCCGTGCTGGCGCGCACGACCGACGAGCGCGCGCTGTTCGTCAAGCGTCATCACGTGAGCCTGCGCGACGTCGCCGGGCTCGAGGAAGAGCATCGCTTCATTGCGCATCTGCGCGCGCACGGCGTGCCGGTGGCGGACGTGCTCGCCGGTCGCGACGGCGCAACCGCGTTCGCATCCGGCGACTGGACGTATGAAGTGCACGTGGTCGCGCCGGGTGTCGACGTGTATCGCGGCGTGATGTCGTGGAAGCCGTTCACGCATCCTTCGCATGCGTATGCGGCCGGCCGCGCGCTGGCCGAGCAGCATCGCGCGTCGGCCGGCTACGATGCGCCGGCGCGGCCGGTGCGCCCGCTGCTGTCGAGTTTTCGCGTGCTGTCGTCGAGCGATCTAGCCGGTGCGCTCGAACGCTGGGTCACGGCGCAACCGTTGCTCGTCAAGGCGCTCGGTGCGCGCGACTGGCGCGGCGACGTCGCGAACGTCATCGGCCCGCATCACGCGCGCCTCGTGCCGCTGTTGCCAGCGTTGCCGCCGCTGTGGACGCATGGCGACTGGCATGCGTCGAACCTGCTGTGGACCGACGCCGGGCCCGGTGCGCAGGTGCGGACCGTGCTCGACTTCGGTTTGTCGGATCGTACCTGCGCGGTGATGGATCTCGCGCTCGCGATCGAGCGCAACACGGTCGACTGGATGGCGCCGGCCGATGCGCGCCGTGTCGAGTACGAACAGATCGCGGCGCTGCTCGACGGCTACGAGTCGCTCGAACCGCTGAGCGACGATGCGTATGCGGCGCTGGTCGCGATGCTGCCGATCGCGCATACGGAGTTCGCGCTGTCAGAGGTCGCGTATTTCGGTTGTATCGTCAACGCGCCCGATATCGTCGACGTGGCGTACGACGGTTATCTGATCGGGCATGCTCAATGGTTCGGCGAACGCGACGGGCGGCAACTGCTCGACTGGCTCGAGTTGCGCATGCGGACCAAGCGCGGGACCAGTTGAGCCGCGAATCGCTTCATTGTATGAATGACCCGTAGCGACGCGATGCCGCTACGGGGCAGCGTTATCGGATTGCGTTCGAAGTAGGCATAACGCGAGGATCGTTGCAGAGGTATCCGCATCCCCGTTCGCAAAGCGGGACTAGCTGGATTGCAATCTGGCGCAGGTCCAGATCGCCGTTACCATTGCGTGCCATGTCCTCAGTGAACGTCAGCTTGTTGATCCAGATGGCATTCTCGTCGATACCTAACTGCTTCAAATAGCTTTTAACATCGTTCGCACGTGCGTCTATGAGACGATCGCGATTTCGCTCTCCGATGTAGGCTCCGGCAACGACATCCGCTCCGATCGTCGCGCCAGGCCACTTTCTTGCTTCGATCATCATATCTGCGACACGCAGCCGGTCCTGGTTTGAAAGTTCAGTCGCGTTGAACGGAAGTGATGTTTCCATAAACTGCATGACGGTACACGCGACCGATAGCGGCGAAATCATCATAAGTATAAGCGGAACAGCAAATCGAGCGACTGTGCCCTGCGAATGAATTGTCGAATTCACCATAATTTTCTGTCGAAATGGGCTACGTAAGCAGCCAGACTGTCAGCGTTCCGGATAGCGAATTCCGGATGACTTCTGACCCAGTATTGCAGACCGGTTCCTTGTCCGTACATCAAATCGTCAGAGTCGAACACGTCGGTGTAATGCGTGCATTCGTGAATGATCGTCTTGAGCTTGCATGCTGTCCATAAGTCCGCATCAGGAAGCGTGCAGAAATGCGGATAGATGGTGATGATTCGTCTTGCGGAATCGGGCTTGCAGACAGCAGCATCGGTGTTGTCATCGTCAGGGAATACCGTGCAGGTTATATTTATGCCGGTCTGTTCGTCCCAGCGAATCACGTTTTCGGGTTTCAACTCGCGAGTGGCGGTCAAGAGTCTTGGAAGACCGGTTTCCAGCGTTCCACGGACATTTTGATCTGCTCGACCGAACCACGTTGCCACGCGTTCTCTTTCGTTTCTGTCCCACCGTGACAATCCCTCAATGCGGTCTAGAATCAATTGCGCCGCAGCGTCCCTCAACCGAACAAATAGCGCCCTGAATTCCTTGTTCGACATAATTGGGCAGATGCGGGCAAGGTCAAGTTCGACTTCGTGTATGGATCCCGGAATCGTGTTCGTTCGCCCGGTTGTTACAAGGATCCATTCGTCTTCGTCGATATGATCGTTCATTGAATGTTTGATATTTAAAAAGGAATGCATAACGATCATGTTTTTGTTGAGTGAAGTCTATTAGACATGTTCGAAAATTTAATCATGAACAATTCATGACCGACACTCGATCGTGAGAGGCGCCGTGCGGCGATGGGTGTCGTGAAGACGCATCATGTCGATGCGCCGGTAGATGACGGAATTGTCATATTCGCCTCATGTTCACACTGCGCCCGATCCGTAGCATCGGTCGCGATCCGTTATCGCAGAACCGAACATGCTCAAGCTCACCTTCGCCGTGGCCGTCGTCTTCGCGACGGCCGCGACGGCCGCGACGGCCGCGACGGCCCATGCGCAGTCGCCGCAGGTCGCGACGCCTGCTGCGTCCGGTGGCGCGGCGCCGCGCGTTGCACCGCCATCCGACGTCCCATCGTTCCCGTCGCTGACGCTGTCCGACGCACTCGCGGCCGCCGCCCGCAACAACCCGGCGCTGCGCGGTGCACGCGCTGACCTCGACGCATCGGCCGGCGCGCTGATGCAGGCCGGCGCGCGTCCCAATCCTGAAGTGTCGTTCCAGCAGGAAGGCTTCAGCCGCGCGGAGCGCACGTCGACCGCGCTGATCAACCAGACCATCGAACTCGGCGGCAAGCGCCGCGCGCGGCTCGACGTCGCGTCGTACGGCCGCGAGGCCGCGAACGCGTCGCTCGACGAGCAGGGCGCCGCCGTGCGCGCGGACGTGATCGCCGCGTTCTACGGACTGCTCGCCGCGCAACGCCAGCTCCAGGTCACCGAGGAATCGGCCGCGATCGCCGCGCGCTCCGCGGATCTCGCGGGTCGCCGCGCGCAGGCCGGCAAGGTGTCGCCGGTCGAGGCGACCAAGGCGCAGGTCGCGGCGGCCGGCGTGCAGATCGAGGTGGTGACTGCGCGCGGCCGGGCCGACGTCGCGCGCGAAAAGCTGAACGCAGCGATGGGCGAAGCGGGCAGCGACCGGCGCGTCGCGCTCGGCGATCTGGAGACGGTGCCCGCGGTCGAGCCGCTGTCCACGCTCGCCGCGCAGCTCGACGACGCACCGCTCGCCCGCGCCGCGCGTGCGGAGATGCTGCGCGCGAACGCGGCCGTGTCGCTCGAACGCGCGCGGCGCATCCCCGACGTGACGGTCGGCGCGGGCGTGAAGCGGGTGACGACCGGCGGCGTGCCGGACAACCAGGCGGTGGTCGGCGTGTCGATCCCGATCCCGCTGTTCGACACCAACAAGGGCGCGCTGCTCGAAGCGGCGCACAAGGCCGAGCGCGCGAACGCCGATCTCGAGCGCGAGCGTACGCGGTTGCGGCTCGCGCTCACGCAGGCGTATGCGGATTTCGACGCGGCCGCGCAGGAAGCGCGGCGGCTGAAGACCGACATCCTGCCCGGCGCGCGGCTCGCGCTCGACGCGATGTCGCGCGGCTACGAGCTCGGCAAGTTCAGTTTCCTCGATGTGCTCGATGCGCAGCGCACGCTGTTCCAGGGGCAATCGCAATACGTGCGCGCGCTCGCCGACGCGCATGCGGCACGCGCCGACATCGGCCGGCTCGTCGGCACGCCGCTCGCGGCCGTCGCGCAATAGCCGCGCTTCTCACCTGAAGGATCGTCATGTCACGCAGCAGAATCTTCATCATTGCGGCGGCCGTGCTCGGCGGCGCCGGGATCGTGCTCGGCGCGCTCGCCGTCACGCGAGGCGGCCCGTCCGTGCCCGCGGCCGGAGAAGCCGAACGATCGGCCGACGGCGGCGGCACCGGCTCGCATGGCGGCGTCGTGCTCACGCGCGGCAAGCTGTCCGTCGAAATCGTGATGACGGAAAAGCCCGGCGATGCGCGGCTCGTCGTCTATCCGTTCGTCGACGGCAAGCCGGCCGACAAGGGCGTCGCCGTGTCCGGCACGCTGGTGCGGTACGACCGCTCGCATGAACCCTTGCGTTTCGACGCGGCCGGTCAGAAGTTCGTGTCCGCGCAGTCGATCGCCAAACCCCACGTGTTCGATGCGACGATCGACGTGAAGGCGGCCAATGAAGCCGTGTCGTTCCCGTTCGCCCGCGCGGACGGTGCGATCGCGCTGACCGACGCGCAGTTGCAGACGTCGAAGATCACGCTCGCGAAGGCCGGCCCCGCGCAGATCGCGACGCCGTTCCAGCTGCCGGGCGAGATCAGGTTCAACGAGGATCGCACCGCGCACGTCGTGCCGCGCGTGGCCGGCATCGTCGAGCAGGTGTCGGTGTCGCTCGGGCAGAACGTCGCGAAGGGGCAGGTGCTGGCCGTGATCGCGAGCACCGATCTCGCGGACCGGCGCAGCGAACTGCTGACGGCCGAACGCCGGCTGTCGGGTGCGCGCGCAACTTACGAACGCGAACGCACGCTGTGGCAGGAGCGCATCTCGGCGGAACAGGACTACCAGCAGGCGCAGGTGCAGCTGCGCGAGGCCGAGATCGCCGTGCAGAACGCGCGGCAGAAGCTGGCTGCGCTGAACGCGCCGGCCGGCGCGGGCGCGCTGAACCGCTACGAGCTGCGCGCGCCGTTCGCCGGAACGATCGTCGAGAAGCATGCGACGCCTGGCGAAGCGATCGCCGCCGACGCGAGCCTGTTCGTGATCTCCGACCTGTCGACGGTGTGGGCCGAGATGGCCGTACCCGCGCAGCGGCTGAACGGCGTGCGCGTCGGCCGCGATGCGACCGTCAGCGCGACCGCGTTCGAATCGCGCTCGAGCGGCCCGATCGCGTATGTCGGCTCTCTGCTCGGCGAACAGACGCGCACCGCGCCCGCCCGCGTCGTGCTGCCGAACCCCGACGGCGTGTGGCGGCCCGGGATGTTCGTGAACGTGTCGGTCGACGCGGGCAGGCAGGCCGTGCCGCTGGCGGTCGCGAGCGACGCGTTGCAGGAGGTTGACGGCGCGCCGTCGGTGTTCGTGCGCTCGCCGAAGGGTTTCGTTGCGCAGGCCGTCGAGACGGGGCGGCGCGACGAGCGCGCGACCGAAGTGCTGAAGGGGCTCAGGCCGGGCCAGGAATACGCGGCATCGAACAGCTTCGTGTTGAAGGCCGAGCTCGGCAAGGGGAGTGCGGAACATGAATGAGCATGACGTGTGCGCCGTTGCGCGATTTGCAGCCCGGTTCCCGGTCCGACCCGCAACGCGCCCGGCCGCCCGGTTTCCGGCCCGCCGCATCGTCGGCCAGGCTGCCCGTCCGGTGCGGTCGACCGTTCCCCGCTTCAAGGAATCCCGCCATGTTTGAGCGCCTGATCCGCTTTGCGATTGCGCACCGCTGGCTCGTGATGCTGGCGATCGCGGCCGTGGCCGCGCTGGGCGTGTTCAGCTACCAGAGGCTACCGATCGACGCGGTGCCCGACATCACGAACGTGCAGGTCCAGATCAACACGGCCGCGCCCGGCTATTCGCCGCTGGAGGCCGAGCAGCGCATCACCTATCCGGTCGAGACCGTGATGGCCGGGTTGCCCGGCCTCGAGCAGACGCGCTCGATTTCGCGCTACGGGCTGTCGCAGGTCACGGTGATCTTCAAGGACGGCACCGACATCTACTTCGCGCGGCAGCTCGTCAACGAGCGCATCCAGGAAGCGAAGGACAAGCTGCCGGCCGGCATCGCGCCGGCGATGGGCCCGACGTCGACAGGCCTCGGCGAGATCTACCTGTGGACCGTCGAGGCCGACGCGGCCGCGCGCAAGCCCGACGGCACGCGCTATACGGCGGCCGACCTGCGCGAACTGCAGGACTGGGTCGTGCGGCCGCAACTGAGAAACGTGCGCGGCGTGACCGAGGTGAACTCGATCGGCGGCTACGTGAAGGAATACCGCGTCGCGCCGAATCCGGCGAAGCTGATGTCGTACGGCTTGACGCTCGCCGACGTC
This sequence comes from Burkholderia sp. Bp9031, assembly GCF_003857965.1. NCBI lineage: Bacteria > Pseudomonadati > Pseudomonadota > Betaproteobacteria > Burkholderiales > Burkholderiaceae > Burkholderia > Burkholderia sp. Bp9031. Next base: position 393,001 of record NZ_QTPW01000002.1, on the reverse strand, counting down.
GTGCGTGCGCTCGAACGCAACAATGACAACGTTGGCGCGGGCTACATCGAGAAGCGCGGCGAGCAGTACCTGGTGCGCGTGCCGGGCCAGGCACGCACCGTCGACGACATCGCGAACATCGTGCTGACCAACGTCGGCGGCGTGCCGGTGCGGATGAAGGAGGTCGGGCAGGTCGACATCGGCCGCGAGCTGCGCACTGGCGCCGCGACGTCGAACGGCGAGGAGGTCGTGCTCGGCACGGTGTTCATGCTGATGGGCGAGAACAGCCGCTCGGTCGCGAAGGCCGTCGCCGCGAAGATGGCCGACGTGAACCGCACGCTGCCGGCCGGCGTGAAGGCGATTCCCGTCTACGACCGCACCGTGCTCGTCGAGAAGGCCGTCGCGACGGTGAAGAAGAACCTGCTCGAAGGCGCGATCCTCGTGATCGCCGTGCTGTTCCTGTTCCTCGGCAACATCCGCGCGGCGCTGATCACCGCGCTCGTGATCCCGCTGTCGATGCTGATGACGTTCACCGGCATGGTCAACGCGAAGGTCAGCGCGAACCTGATGAGCCTCGGCGCGCTCGACTTCGGGATCATCGTCGACGGTGCGGTCGTGATCGTCGAGAACTGCGTGCGGCGGCTCGCGCATGCGCAGGCCGTCGCCGGCCGGCCGCTGACGCGCGACGAGCGCTTTGCGGAAGTGTTCGGCGCGTCGCAGGAGGCGCGCCGCGCGCTGATCTTCGGGCAACTGATCATCATGGTCGTGTACCTGCCGATCTTCGCGCTCACCGGCGTCGAAGGGAAGATGTTCCATCCGATGGCCGTGACCGTCGTGATGGCGCTCGCGGCCGCGATGGTGTTGACAGTCACGTTCATCCCGGCCGCGGTCGCGCTGTTCATCGGCGAGCGCGTCGAGGAGAAGGAAAACCGGCTGATGGGCTGGGCGCGGCGCGCGTACGAGCCGGTGCTCGCCACGTTCATGACGCGCCCCGCGCGCGTGATGCTTGGCGCCGGCGCGATCGTGCTGGTCACGCTCGGCCTCGCGACGCGGCTCGGCAGCGAGTTCATCCCGAGCCTGAACGAGGGCGATCTCGCGGTCGCCGCGCTGCGGATTCCGGGCACGAGCCTGTCGCAGTCGGTCGAGATGCAGAAGTCGATCGAGAAGACGCTGAAGGCGCGCTTCCCGGAAATCGAGCGTGTGTTCGCGCGCACCGGCACGGCCGAGATCGCGGCCGACCCGATGCCGCCGAACCTGTCGGACGGCTACATCATGCTGAAGCCGTCCGACCAGTGGCCCGACCCGAACAAGCCGCGCGACGAGCTCGTGCGCGAGATCGAGGCGGCGCTCGCGGAACTGCCGGGCAACGCGTACGAGTTCTCGCAGCCGATCCAGCTGCGCTTCAACGAGTTGATCTCGGGCGTGCGCAGCGATGTCGCGGTGAAGATCTTCGGCGACGACATGGCCGTGCTGAACCAGACCGGCGAGCAGATCGCGGCCGCGCTGCAGAAGGTGCCGGGCGCATCCGAAGTGAAGGTCGAGCAGACCACCGGCCTGCCGGTGCTGGCCGTCAACCTCGACCGCGACAAGCTCGCGCGCTACGGCGTGACGGTCGCCGACCTGCAGGACACGGTGGCCGCGGCCGTCGGCGGTCAGAAGGCCGGCACGCTGTTCCAGGGCGACCGCCGCTTCGACATCGTCGTGCGGTTGCCGGACGAGCTGCGCTCGGACATCGAGGCGATCAAGCGGCTGCCGATCGCGCTGCCCGCGCCGGCCGCCGGCGCCAGCGCGCCGCTCGCGCAGGCGCCGTACGTGCCGCTCGCGGAGCTCGCGACGATCGACGTCGCGCCGGGTCCGAACCAGATCAGCCGCGAGGACGGCAAGCGGCGCGTCGTCGTCAGCGCGAACGTGCGCGGCCGCGACGTCGGCTCGTTCGTCGCCGACGCACGCGAGCAGCTGCAGCAGGACGTGCGCGTGCCGGCCGGCTACTGGGTGTCGTGGGGCGGCCAGTTCGAGCAGCTGCAGAGCGCGAGCGAGCGTCTGAAGCTTGTCGTGCCGCTCGCGCTGTTCATGGTGTTCGTGCTGTTGTTCGTGATGTTCAACAACGTGAAGGACGGCTTGCTGGTCTTCACCGGTATTCCGTTCGCGCTGAGCGGCGGCGTGGTGTCGCTGTGGCTGCGCGGGATTCCGCTGTCGATCACCACGGCGGTCGGCTTCATCGCGCTGTCCGGCGTGGCCGTGCTCAACGGGCTCGTGATGATCTCGTTCATCCGCAACCTGCGCGACGACGGGATGCCGCTCGACGCGGCGGTGCGCGAAGGCGCGCTCACGCGGCTGCGGCCCGTGCTGATGACCGCGCTCGTCGCGTCGCTGGGCTTCCTGCCGATGGCGTTCGCGACCGGCACCGGCGCCGAGGTGCAGCGCCCGCTCGCGACGGTCGTGATCGGCGGTATCCTGTCGTCCACGGCGCTGACGCTGCTGGTGCTGCCGGTGCTGTACCGCGTGAGCCACTCGGTGTCGTGGCGCGCGGTGTTGCGCGGCGGGGGCGGCGCGAGTGTGTTGCGCCGGCTGGGTTTCTTCAAGGGTAATGCGTGATGCGAATTCTGATTGTCGAGGATGAACCGAAAACGGGCGCGTATCTGCGCAAGGGCTTGACCGAGGCCGGCTATGTCGTCGACTGGGTGGAGGACGGCATCACGGGGCAGCACCAGGCCGAGACCGAGGAGTACGACCTGCTCGTGCTCGACGTGATGCTGCCGGGGCAGGACGGCTGGACGCTGTTGCAGAACCTGCGGCGCAGCAAGTCGACACCCGTGCTGTTTCTCACCGCGCGCGACGACGTCGGCGATCGCGTGAAGGGGCTGGAGCTCGGCGCCGACGACTATCTTGCGAAGCCGTTCGATTTCGTCGAGCTGACCGCGCGCATCAAGTCGATCCTGCGGCGCGGCCAGCCGCGCGATTCGAACACGCTGCGCGTGGCCGATCTCGAACTCGACCTCACGCGGCGCAAGGCCACGCGGCAGCGCGACACGATCCTGTTGACCGCGAAGGAGTTCGCGCTGCTGTGGCTGCTGATGCGTCGCGAGGGCGAGATCCTGCCGCGCGCGACGATCGCGTCGCAGGTGTGGGACATGAACTTCAACAGCGACACGAACGTCGTCGATTCAGCGATCCGGAGGCTGCGCTCGAAGATCGACGACGCGTACGAACCGAAGCTGATCCACACCGTGCGCGGGATGGGCTACGTACTCGAAGCGCGCGACGGCGCGGCGAAGTGATCGCGCACCTGCTGCCGCGCACGCTGCGCGGACGCCTGACCGCGCTGATCGTCCTGTCGACGTCGGTGATCCTCGCATCGAGCGGCGTCGCGCTGTACGAGGCGCTGAGCAATCGCATCGGGACGACGGCGGCCGAGCAGATGGCCGGCATTTCCGCCGCGCTGGGTACGCACCTGTCCGAAGCGCGTTCGACGGCCGACGTCGCCCGCAACACCGATATCTGGATCGACCAGTTGCATGGGCATCCGAACATGGATCTCGCGATCTACGATGCGACCGGCACGCGCATCGTCGGCACGCCGGGGTTTCGCACCTATGCGCCGCTGCTGTCGACGGACGCCGGCCGCATTCCGGTGTTTGTCGCGCCGCCACGTGCGCGGCATCAGTATCGGGTGATGACCGTGCCGCTTGCCGGCGCAGGTGCGCCCGTCGTGCGCGTCGCGGTGCAGTACGACCGCAGCGCCGATGTGCTGCTGCTGCGCACGCATGCGTACACGATCGTCGTGATCGAGGTGTTCGGCGTCGTGCTCGCGGCCGTGATCGCATACGGCATCGCGGCGCTCGGGCTGAGCCCGCTGCGGCGTTTCGCGGCGCGGGCCGAGCAGATGTCGACGAGCCGGCTTGCCCATCCGCTGCCGGAACTCGATACGTCCGGCGAGCTGAAGGAGCTGGAGCACGCGTTCAACGGGATGCTCGCACGCCTGAACGAATCGTTTACGCGGCTGAGCCAGTTCTCGTCGAATCTCGCACACGACATGCGCACGCCGCTCACGAACCTGCAGGCGGCTGCGCAGGTCGTGCTGTCGCAGCCGCGCAGCGCGGATGAATACCGGTACGTGATCGAGTCGAGCATCGACGAGTATCAGCGCTTGTCGCGGATGATCGAGGACATGCTGTTTCTCGCGCGCTCGGAGCAGGCCGGCACGTCGATCGACGTGCGGCGTCTCGATGCGGCCGAGCAAGCGTCGCGTGTCGCGGGCTACTACGAGCCCCTTGCCGAGGATGCGGGCGTGTCCGTGAAGGTCGACGGCTATGCGTGGGTCGATGCGGACCTCATGCTGTACCAGCGCGCGTTGAGCAACCTGCTGTCCAATGCGCTGGCTTACGCACCGCGCGGCAGCGTCGTGACGATCGACTGTTCGGAGCAGGGCGGCGTGACGACGATCGCCGTATCGGATACGGGGCCGGGCATTGATGCACAGCATGTCGAGCGGATTTTCGAGCGCTTCTATCGCGTCGATCCGTCGCGGCACAATTCGGCATCGGGGACGGGGCTCGGCCTCGCGATCGTCCGGTCGATCATGGACAACCACGGCGGCGAATGCGGCGTCGACAGCGACCCTGGCCGGCGCACGACATTCTGGCTGCGCTTTCCGTCGCGTCCGCCGGGCGCGCCGAAGGCCGTGCCGGCAGCCCATGCGTGAGATCGCAGCAATCAGACACGGCGGCACGTTCGCTGCGGCAAGGCGGCGCGCGGCATGCTGCCCGCGATCGCGGGGCAGCGCACGCGCGTGACCGGCATCAGCGGGCCGCGAGGCTGTCGTGATTGTCGGCCTGCGGCGCCTTCTCGCCGGCATGCACCGACATCCCGTGAAGCGCCTTGTTGCGCGCGACGATGTCGCCGGTCGGCGGATACTGCGTCTTGCTCGTCGGCACCACGCCGTCGTGCTGCGCCTGCTTCAGTTCGTTGATGACTTCGGTGCGGGTCTTGCCCGGCGTTTGCGCGAAGGCGGCTTGCGCGGCGATGCCGAACGACAGCGTGGCGGTGACGAACAGGGCTGCGAGTTTTGCGGTTTTCATGGTGCTCTCCTTGTTGAGGCCGCCGGGTGGCGATCCATGGACCCAGTATGCGAAAACAGCCCGGCGTGACCGTGATCGGCAGATGACAAGTGCGTCAGATTGCGCGGCGACGCGCGTGACGCAATCGTCATGTTCGGGTCATGCATGCGACGGAGCCAGAACGGAACATGCAGTCAACCCGCAGCGGATGTGTCGGCCGTCATGCCGCTGATATCCGAGCCGGCTGCTGGCTTGTGCATCGTTCGCCGCGAGCGTCTCGACAGCGGACCGTCCCATCACGACTCTTTCATTCGTTCTCCAAGTGAATCGCCTGTCTGTTCGCTCGTCGCTCGTCGTCATGCTGTTCGTCCCGCTCGTTGCAGGCTGCGCGTCCATGCCCCCGGGCTGCGGACCGGTCGCATGGACCGATGCGGCGAAAGCACAGCCCGTTGCCGCCGCATTGATTCCCGGCGAGCAAATCGACTACGCTGGGCATCGCTGCGGCAATCCGAACCTGTACGTGAAGGCACATCCGTGCCTGTTCCCGCGGCGCAACGTCGCGCGCTGAATGCCGTGGGCGCAAAAAAAGGCCCGGCACTTCACGTGTCCGGGCCTAACGCGTGTTCGTGCCGTGCGGCAACGAATCGCTTGCGTGGGTGGTAACGGGCATTGCCCGTCACGTTGTCGATCGTATCGAAGTGACCCGTCGCGCAGCTGATTGAAACATGAAACTTTTGTCATGCAGCGGCGGGCCGGTCGCGAACGGTGTTTTGGGCACTTCGCGCGCTTCGATGCCGCCGGTGAAGTGCCGGATGACGCTCGAGGCTTTCGGGCCCGGCGCGCGTCAGCGCGGGTTGTCGGTCGAACCGGCCGTGCGATACAGCCTCGGCCATTGATCCTGGAACAGCCCGTTGCAGGCGCCGTGCATCGCGACGTCGTTCAGCACGAAGCGCCGGCCGTCGAACACCCACGACGCGCTCGACCCGCAATCGCCGGCGCCGCGCACGCGGTCGAGGCTCGACAGCATCGCATGCGCGGGATCGTAGCTTGCCTCGGTCAGCTGGTTCGCGAACGATGCCGGATCGAGCCCCGCGCTCGCGTGCTCGCCGAAATTCAGCGGCGTCGGCGCGTACGGCGCGGTGCGATGCACGCGATACCAGAGATCCGTATGGTTGTATGCGCTGCTCGTCTGGCACGGGATCGACACGATCGCGTCGGTGGCCGAGATCGCGATGGCCGACGCCGTCTTGCGGCGATCGTGTGCCGACATTTCGTCACCGGCATCGGCCGCGCAACGCTTCACGTTTCCTTCGAATCTGTCGAACACCGCGCCGACGAGCGGACGTTGTTCGGCGGGCGTGAGGTCGGCCACACGCGGTGCGGGAACGGGCGCGGGCGGCAACGCCGGCGCGGCGGGCACCGACGACGCGGGCCGCGTGCCCTTGCGCAGCAGCGCGGTGACCGTGCCGATGCGGCCCTGCGTATCGTCGATCAGCAGCAGCGCGGCATTGAGGCCCGACAACGAGACGCGCGGTGTCTGCGCGGCGGCCGGGTCGCCGAAGCTGACCATCCGCGCGTTGTGCGACAGGGTCAGCCACGTATCGACGGTCGTCGGGTCGGTGGTGCGGATGCGGAATGGATAGACGTCGTCGTCTTCGTCGCCGGCCCCGGCGACGGCGTGCCACTCGGCCGGCACCGCGTCGAACGGCTGGCCGTCCGCGCGTGCGGTGCGCAGGTCGAGCGGTGCCGATGCGAAGATTTCCAGCGACGGCCGCGCATCGGGGCCCGCGTCGCGCGTGAGCCGCACGATCATGCTGGTGCGCGTGTCGTCGATGTCGTCGTTGCCGCCTTCGGCGACGCAGCGGTTCGCGTTGTCGCAAACGACCGACCAGTTCTTGAAGTCGCGCGCGACCGAATGCTGCGCGGGATCGCGTGCGGCGGCGGAGAGCGACGTGGTGAGCAGGGTGAGGGCAACAGCAAGCGGGAGATGACGAAACATGACGGTTCGTATCGGCAATGACGGGGCGAAGGGCGGATGTCCGGCTGCAAGCGCATCGTAAGCGCGCGATGCGGATCGGGCGCGGCCGGACGGCATCGAGTATACCGCCGCTGCGGTGACGATTCGTGTGACGATGGTCGAATGCAGGCCGATACGGAAACGGCGCGATGCATGAGGGCATCGCGCCGTTGGCGTGTCGGCGGGTATCGATGATTCGACTGCGTGATGCCCGCTATCCTTTCACGCACACCACCTGACGCAGCGTGTGGACCACTTCGACGAGGCTGCGCTGTGCTGCCATCACCGCATCGATGTCCTTGTAGGCCATCGGGATTTCATCGACGACGCCCGCGTCTTTCCGGCATTCGATGCCGCGCGTCGCGCTCACCTGGTCGTCGACCGTGAAGCGGCGCTTCGCCTCGGTCCGGCTCATCGAGCGGCCGGCGCCGTGGCTGCACGAGCAGAAGCTCTCCGGATTGCCGAGCCCGCGCACGATGAAGCTCTTCGCGCCCATCGAGCCCGGAATGATCCCGAGCTGCCCCTTCTGCGCGGACACCGCGCCCTTGCGAGTCACGAGCACGTCCTCGCCGAAGTGGCGTTCGCGCTGCACGTAGTTGTGGTGGCAGTTCACCGCGTGCTCGTCGACCGAAAACGGCTTCGCGATCACGCCGCGCGCCGCGCCGATCACCGCGTCCATCATGGCCTGCCGGTTGCGGCGCGCGTAGTCCTGCGCCCAGCCGACCGCTTCGACGTAATCGTCGAAGTGCCGGCTGCCCTCGGTGAAGTACGCCAGGTTGCGATCCGGCAGGTTCGCGATGTGCTGCCGCATGTCGGCCTGCGCGAGTTCGATGAACAGGCTGCCGATCGCGTTGCCGACGCCGCGCGAGCCGCTGTGCAGCATGAACCACACGTGGCCCGCTTCGTCGATGCACACCTCGATGAAGTGGTTGCCCGTGCCGAGCGTGCCCAGATGCGCGTAGTGGTTCGTCTTTTCCAGCTTCGGATACTTGTCGACGATTCGCTGAAAACCCGGCAGCAGCGACTTCCACGACTCGGTTACGGCGGCCGGCGCGCGATCGCCCCATGCGCCCGGATCGCGGCGGCCCGGCACGCGGCCGTGCGGCACCGCGCGTTCGATCGCGCCGCGCAGCCCGCCGAGCGAGTCCGGCAGGTCCGCTGCCGTGAGCGTCGTGCGCGCGGCCATCATCCCGCAGCCGATGTCGACGCCGACCGCGGCCGGGATGATCGCGCCCTTCGTCGGGATCACGCTGCCGATCGTCGAGCCCTTGCCGAGGTGGACGTCCGGCATCACCGCGACGTGCCTGAAGATGAACGGCATCTGCGCGGTGTTGCGCAACTGCGTGCGCGCGTCGTCCTCGACCGCGACGCCCTGGGTCCACATCTTCACCGGCTTGCCGTTCGCCAGTTCCATTACCTGAAAATCATCGTTGCTCATTTGCTTCACCATTCGTTCATTCGTCCGGCGCGGCACGCGTGCGCCGCGCCGGGTCATGTCATGCATGCATCAGGCGCCCTTGATGCTGACGAGTCCGTTCAGCACCGGGTCGAGGCCACCGAACACCGAGATGCGGTCGATCCGTTCCGCGACGCGCTCGAATCAGCCGCGCGTGTTCGTTCTTTTTCACCACATGACGCTTCCACATATTCTTGTCCTTTTCTTCAAGGACCGCCGGGCGGCGAGGGTACGTCGGGCGGATGCGTCGACGCGGTGTTCGGTACGCGGGCGGCGGACCTCGACCTGTTCGACCGCGCGCAGCTCGAGCGCGTGCTCGACGTGTGCCGCGTGTCGGCGAGTGTGTCGGAGGCCGGCCGCACGCTGTTCGAGGTATCGCGGCAGAACAAGAAGCAGCCGAACGATGCGGACCGGCTACGCAAGTATCTGGCGCGCTTCGGGCTCGATTGGGAGGGGGCGGCAGGCGCTGCGGCGCGAGGTAGTCGCGCGGCACGGCATTCAACCGCTCACGCGCGGCGGATCGCGATGATCTCGGCACTGAATGCGTCGTCGAACGGCGCGACTCGCCGGTCGACGTACCAGTCGACCGACGGGAAACCGGCCGCCGCCACGCGCGCGTGCGGGTCGGCATGGAGGATTTTTCCAGCTGGCGCGGCGCCGGACGTCATGCGAAACGCGCGCGTCAGCGCTGTTGCACCGCGACGCGCAGCCCGAGCGCGATGAAGATCGAGCCGATGATCTTCCCCTGCCAGCGCGTGAGCCATGCAAGCCGCTTCACGAGGCGGCCGAGCGGGCGGATCGAGCATGCGATCAGCGTCGTGTAGAGCGAGCTGAGCACGACGAAGATCAGCCCGAGCACCGCGAACTGCACGAATGTCGAGCCGCGTTCCGGATGCACGAACTGCGGCATGAACGCGAGGAAGAACAGCGCGGTCTTCGGGTTCAGCACTTCGGCGGGAATCGCCTGCAGGTACGCCTTCAGCGGCGTGACGGCCGACACCTTCGGCAGCGACGGATCGGACGGCCTGTCGAGCAGCGCGCGCACGCCAAGGTAGATCAGATAGGCGGCGCCGACCAGCTTCACGACGTTGAACGCGAGCGCCGACGTCATCAGCAGCGCCGACAGCCCGACTGCTGCGAACAGCGTATGCACGAAATCGCCGCTCGCGACGCCGAGCCCGGTCAGGATGCCGGTCTTGCGACCGCCCTGCACGGTGCGGCTCAGCACGAGGAGCACGGCGGGGCCGGGGATCAGGAACAGGCCCAGAACGACGGCCGTGAAGGTGGTCAGCGTGGTCAGGTCGAACATGGCGGCTCCGGCAAGATTGGCGCGGCGGCGGGGGATCGACGCATTGTATTCGGTTCGGCGCGCGGGATCCGCGCAGCCGCGCCGGGGCCGTTCTGGTATAAGCACGAAAGGCCGCACGGGCACGCCGTCCGGCCCGTGGTACGGGAGAAAATGCAAATATTCTGGCGTTCTTTGTGAAAAATCGCCGAAATATTGGCATTGTGCCGATCGGCCGATTCAGTGCCGGACGCGGTTTGCACGGGACGCGCGGTGTCACTTCGCCCTGCAGTACGCATTGGGGCTCATCCGCCCACACCGCGTCACCCGCCCAGTTCCCCGGCGAGAAAATCCACGAACGCACGTATGCGCGCGGACATCTGATGCCGCTGCGCATACACCGCGTAGATATCCGCGCTCGGCGTCTCGTAGTCGGGCAGCACGACGACGAGGCGCCCGTCGGCCAGGTAGTCGCGGATATCCCACTCGGCACGCATCAGGATCCCGTGCCCGTCGAGCGCCCACTTCACCGCGATCTCGCCGTCGTTCGTCGTGAGATTGCCGTTGATCCGCACGGCTTCCGTGTTGCGCGTCGCGCCGCGTCCGCTCGTCAGCCGCCAGATCCCGTAGCCTTCGTCGCCCTGGCGAATGCCGATGCAGTTGTGCCGCGTCAGCTCGTGCGGCGTGCCGGGCGTCCCGTGCCGCGCGAGATAGGCGGGCGCCGCGCACAGCAGCCGGCGGTTCGCTGCGAGCCGCCGCGCGACCACGCGCGTGTCGGGCGGCTCGCCGAAGCGGACGCACACGTCGAACGCGTCGTCGGTGAGCGGCGGCGGCATCACCGACAGCTGCAACTGCACCGACACCTCCGGATAGCGCGCGACAAAGCGCGAGATCGCCGAGCCGACGTGGCTGCGCCCGAAGCCGAGCGTCGCGTTCACGCGCAGCAGTCCCTTCGGCCGCTGCTTGGCGCTGCCGAGCAGTTCGCCCAGCTCGTCCATCTGATCGAGGATCCGGCGCGCGTAGTCGAGATACACGTCGCCCTCGGGCGTCAGCATCATGCGCCGCGTCGTGCGGTTGACGAGCGTCACGCCCGCGCGGCGCTCCATCTGCGTGAGCCGCTTGCTGACGGCCGCCGCGGTCAGCCCGAGTTCGCGCGCGGCCGCGCTCAGGCTGCCGGATGCGGCCAGCGTCGAGAAGAAGCCGAGATCGGCCGGCTGGACGGGATCCGCCATGACGGGATTCATGAATTGAAGTTAAAGATGCTTTGAGTCTAGCACCGGTTCCCGCACTTCTGGTTCGGTAAAGTGCCTGCACGCTTACGATCAATCGAGGATGTGCGCATGAAGACCTACCGTATCGCAACGATTCCCGGCGACGGGATCGGCAAGGAAGTGGTGCCTGCGGCCAAGCAGGTGCTGGAAGCGCTGGCCCGCGGCAGCGACCGCTTCGCGTTCGAGTTCGAGGATTTCGACTGGGGCGCCGATTACTACCGCCGGCACGGTGCGATGATGCCGGCCGACGGCCTCGACGCGCTGCGCGGCAAGGACGCGATCCTGTTCGGCTCGGCGGGCGACCCCGACGTGCCCGACCACGTGACGCTGTGGGGCCTGCGCCTGAAGATCTGCCAGGGCTTCGACCAGTACGCTAACGTGCGCCCGACGCGCATCCTGCCCGGCATCGACGCGCCGCTGAAGCGCTGCGGGCCGGACGACCTGAACTGGGTGATCGTGCGCGAGAACTCGGAGGGCGAATACGCGGGCGTCGGCGGCCGCGTGCACCAGGGTCATCCGATCGAGGCCGCGACCGACGTGTCGATCCTCACGCGTGCCGGCGTCGAACGTATCATGCGCTTCGCGTTCCGGCTCGCGCAGTCGCGTCCGCGCAAGCTGCTGACCGTCATCACGAAGAGCAACGCGCAGCGTCACGCGATGGTGATGTGGGACGAGATCGCGAAGCAGGTCGCGCAGGAATTCCCCGACGTCACCTGGGACAAGGAACTCGTCGACGCCGCGACCGCGCGCATGGTGAACCGCCCGGCGTCGCTCGACACGATCGTCGCGACCAACCTGCATGCGGACATCCTCAGCGATCTCGCCGCCGCGCTCGCCGGCAGCCTCGGCATCGCGCCGACCGGCAACATCGATCCCGAGCGCCGCTATCCGTCGATGTTCGAGCCGATCCACGGCTCCGCGTTCGACATCATGGGCAAGGGCCTCGCGAATCCGGTCGGCACGTTCTGGTCGGTCGTGATGCTGCTCGAGCATCTCGGCGAGACGGACGCCGCCGCACGCGTGATGCAGGCGATCGAGGCCGTCACGGCCGACCCGTCGCTGCATACGCGCGACCTCGGCGGCAGCGCGACGACCGCGCAGGTGACGGCCGCCGTCTGCGAACGCGTCGCGAACGCGGCGGTCGCGGCCTGACGGCAACGAGGGCGGTGACGGCCGCGCGCGTGCGCAGTCGTTCACCGTCGATATACCGCACCTCGGCATTTCCCGCCCGCGACTCGCGCGTTCGACGCGAGCCGGGCGCCGGCACGCACGTTTCGTCGTGATGCCGGCCGACACCCACCGGGCACGCGCGGACAGCGCACGGCTCGACCTCGAAGGAGGAGACACATGCAAGTGGATCTGGAAACCCGCGTCGCGCGGAAACTGATGTGGCGCATCATTCCGTTTGTGATGCTGCTTTACTTCGTCAGCTTTCTCGATCGCGTCAACGTCGGCTTCGCGGCGATGACGATGAACAAGGCGATCGGCCTGTCGCCGACCGCGTTCGGGTTCGGCGGCGGCCTGTTCTTCATCGGCTACTTTCTGTTCGAAGTGCCGAGCAACCTGATTCTCCATCGTGTCGGCGCCCGCATCTGGATCGCGCGCGTGATGATCACGTGGGGCATCGTGTCGGCGGCGTCCGCGTTCGCGGCCGGGCCGACGAGCTTCTACGTGCTGCGCTTCCTGCTCGGCATGGCGGAAGCCGGATTCTTCCCCGGCATCATCCTGTACCTGAGCCTGTGGTTTCCCGCGAAGCAGCGCGCGGTGGCCGCCGCGTGGTTCATGGCCGCCGCGCCGATCTCGACGGCGATCGGCTCGCCGCTGTCGGGCGCGATCATGCAGATGCCGCCGATGTTCGGGCTTGCCGACTGGCAGATGCTGTATATCGTCGAGGCGCTGCCCGCGGTCCTGCTCGGCTTCGTCGTGCTGAAGTGCCTGACCGATGCGCCGTCGAAGGCCGCGTGGCTGAAGGCGGACGAGCGCGACTGGCTGATCGCGAAGCTGAAGTCCGAGGCCGACGCGCGGCACACGCATGCGGGGCATACGGCGGGCGCGTGGCAGGCGCTGCGCGACCCGCGCGTGCTGGCGCTCGCGCTGATCTACTTCGGCACGTCGGCAGGGCTCTATACGCTCGGCCTGTGGGCGCCGCTGATGGTCAGGCAGTTCGGATTCAGCGCGCTGCAGACGGGCCTGCTGACCGGCATCCCGAGCATCGCCGCGGTCGTCGCGATGATCGTCTGGGCGCGGCATTCGGATCGCACCGGCGAGCGCACGTGGCACGTCGTGATTCCGTGCGTGCTGGCCTGCATCGGCTTCGTGTTCGCGGGGCAGGCGAGCACCGCGCTCCTGACCGTGCTCGCGCTGGTCGTCGTCAACATCGGGATCAGTGCCGCGAAGGCGCCGCTATGGGCGATGCCGAGCGCATTCCTGTCGGGCGCCGGCGCGGCCGCGGGGATCGCGATGATCAATTCGATCGGCAACCTCGGCGGTTTCGTCGGGCCGTTCGCGATCGGCTGGCTCAAGCATGCGACGGGCGGGTATGCGGCCGGGCTGTACGTGGTGGCGGGCACGCTCGCGGTATCGGCGATCGTCACGCTGATGCTGAGCCGCAAGGGGGCGCGCGAGCAGGTCGTGTCGGGGGTGCGGCAGCATCATTGAAGGCGGCGCGCGGCCAAGGCCGCGGTGTCAACGTGAGGGAAGCGCCGCGCGGCGTACGATTTCCGCCGCGCACGCATCGGCCGACGCCTTCGACGTATCGACGAAGCAATCGCTGAACGCGCGCGCCGCATACCCTTCCCGGTACATCTCGGCGACACGTTGCCGCTCCCAGTCCATCAGCGCGCGCGTGCCGCGATCCGACGCCGCGACCGCTTCGGGCGGCGCGAGCGTTGCGACGAACAGCCGCGCGTCGCGCGCATCGCAGGCCGCGCGCAGCCGGTCGAATTCCGCTGCGCCGATCGGATAGGCGATCACCAGATAACGCTCGCTCGCGTTCGCGATCTGCATGACGAGGCGCTCCAGCGCGATCGTCCATTGCACGTCGAACGGGGCGTCTTCGGGCGCGTCGTGATCGTCGCCGTCGATGAAGCGGGCATCGGGCAGCACGCGGGCGAGTGCGCGACCGATCGTCGTCTTGCCGCTGTTGATTGGGCCGTTCACGTGAATGACGGTGACGGAAGTCATGAGCCGGGTCGGACGTCGAGCGACTCGCAGCTTGCCATGATTGCCGCAGCGTTGCAGCGCCGTTTGCGCGCGACGCGGCGTGATGCGATAGCGGGGGAAAGCAGGAAGGGGGAAGCGCAGGGGGAACGGCAGGCCGTGCACGCAACGTCGCATACACGGCCTGCCCGGCCGGGGCGCGTATCGGCTACGCGCCCCGGCTCGAACGAAACGGCTTACTGCTCGCCGTCGCCCTTGATCTGCGGCAGCGCCGACGATTCACCCGGCGTCAGCAGGCCGACTTGCGAATACACGCGCAGCTTGTCGCGCGTATCGGTGATGTCGAGGTTGCGCATCGTCAGCTGGCCGATCCGGTCGCGCGGCGAGAACGTCGAAGCCACCTTCTCCATCGACAGGCGTTCCGGCTGGTACGTGAGGTTCGGCGACTTCGTGCTCAGGATCGAGTAGTCGTTGCCGCGGCGCAGTTCGATCTTCACTTCGCCGGTGATCGCGCGTGCGACCCAGCGCTGCGCCGTTTCGCGCAGCATGATCGCCTGCGGGTCGAACCAGCGGCCCTGGTACAGCAGGCGGCCGAGACGGCGGCCGTTCTCGCGGTATTGCTCGATCGTGTCTTCGTTGTGGATGCCGGTGACGAGACGCTCGTACGCGATGTACAGCAGCGCGAGGCCCGGGGCTTCATAGATGCCGCGGCTCTTCGCCTCGATGATGCGGTTCTCGATCTGGTCGCTCATGCCGAGGCCGTGGCGGCCGCCGATGCGGTTCGCTTCGAGCAGCAATTCGACCGGGTCCTTGAACTCGACGCCGTTCAGCGCGACCGGCTGGCCGGCTTCGAAGCGCACCGTCACTTCCTCGGCGGCGATCTTCACGTCGTCGCGCCAGAACGCGACGCCCATGATCGGGTTCACGATCTTGATGCCGCTTTCGAGGCTTTCGAGATCCTTTGCTTCGTGCGTCGCGCCGAGCAGGTTCGAGTCGGTCGAATACGCCTTCTCGGCCGACATCTTGTACGCGAAACCGGCCTGGTTCATGAATTCCGACATTTCGGCACGGCCGCCGAGTTCGTCGATGAACGTCTGGTCGAGCCACGGCTTGTAGATCTTCAGATCCGGGTTCACGAGCAGGCCGTAGCGGTAGAAACGCTCGATGTCGTTGCCCTTGTACGTGCTGCCGTCGCCCCAGATGTTGACGCCGTCTTCCTTCATCGCGGCGACGAGCATCGTGCCCGTCACGGCGCGGCCGATCGGCGTCGTGTTGAAGTACGTGACGCCGGCCGTCGTGATGTGGAACGCGCCGCTTTGCAGCGCGGCGATGCCTTCGGCGACGAGCTGCGCGCGGCAGTCGATCAGGCGGGCGCCGGCTGCGCCGTATTCGATCGCGCGTTTCGGGATCGCGTCGTAATCGTCTTCGTCGGGCTGGCCGAGGTTCGCCGTGTATGCGTACGGGACGGCGCCCTTCAGTTTCATCCAGTGCAGCGCGGCGCTGGTGTCCAGGCCGCCGGAGAAGGCGATACCGACCTTCTGGCCGGTCGGGAGGCTTTCGAGAATCGTGCTCATAGGAAGAATTACCGTGGATTGAAGCCGGTGAGATCGTATTTCGCGGAATATGCGAGTATCGGCTGTCCGGGAAGTTGGGGCAAGACCTGATTTTCGTGCCAATGCGTCGTCGGGCCTGTCGCGGCGGGCCTGGCGGGCGGTTAACCGGCCGGAGAATCCGCCGCGAACCGGCCCCGAAAGGCGGTCGAAACCGGCGGGAACGCGCCGGCAAGCCACCCCTGTTTCCAGGGCCGGATCGGCCGCGAGGCGCGGCCGACCTCGTCAGAATGCCGGCTGGCCTATTCGAAAGGAATATGAAATATTTCCCGGCCTCTTCCGGAATCGCAGACTTTCAGATATTCCACGCCTGCGCGGTATCGAGCAGTTTCTCGCGCAACTGATCCACTTCGCCGGCCAGCTTGGCCGTGATCGACACGTAGCCCGACCACTGCGGCGGCGCGTCGTGCGGCGGCTCGGCCGGCCGGCGGCGCGGCGCGAGCCGGCTCGGCGTGCCGAACTTGAGCGCGCGGCTCGCACCGACGAGCGTGTCGCGGATGCGACGGTTCACGGCCTTCATCCCGGTTCGCATGTATTCGCGGGCGGCGAGGTCGTCACGGGCGGGCACCGTGCTCGACAGGATCTCCAGGTAGCCGATGCACAGGCGCAGGCTGCGCTGGATCGCCTCGAGATGGGTGACCGAGATCTCGCATTCCTTCGACACCGACGGCATCAGCGAACGCAGCTGCACCAGCAGCGCGCTCAGCGCGGCCATTTCCTTCAGGTGCGCGTCGTCGCTCACGTGGCGGTCGCCCGCGAGCCGCGCGTGCACGGCCGCGCACGCGCGCAGCGCGTCGGCGAGCTTGTAGCGCCACGAGTAGGTCGCATAGAGCGGCAGCGCGAACGAGAACGCCAGCGCGATCGCAATCCCGGTCAGCACGTTCACCGCGCGCCACAGGCCATCGACGATCTCGTTGTCGCCGTGTCCGGCGACGATCACCATCGTGATCGCCGACAGCAGCGCGATGTAGCCGGCCTTGCCGATCGCGTGATACGCGCAGAACCCGCACGCGACTGCCATCAGCAGATAGATCGCGAGCGGCGCGTGCAGGACGGAATACAGCAGGATCAGCCCGAGCCCCGCGAGCGCGCCGATCGACGTGCCGAGCGCGCGCTCGGCCGCCTTCTTGCGGATGTTGCCGTGGTGCTGCAGCCCGCCGACGACGATCAGCACGGTGATCGTCGACCATTCGCCGTGCGGCACGCGCAGGCCGGTGGACAAGCCGATCGACACGAGGATCGCGAGCGCGACGCGCGCCGCATGGATCAGCTTCGCGTGCCGGTAGCGGCGGTACGGGTCCAGCAGTGGACGGAGCGCGTGGCGCAGGAGCGGTGGCAGTCGGGCAGGGAGCTGGGCGGTCATGACGAAGCGGGGATGGCCGGAATTCGCGCGGGCGGCCTGCGCGGGCCGGCGCCGCGCCGCACGCGCAGCTGACGTAACGCTAGCCGAACGCGCGCGGGCTGTCCACGCCGAGGCGAGGCGGCGCGGCCGCCTGCCGCCGCGTCACGCGTCGGCCGGGCTCGCCTCGGCGTTCGACACGCGATTGCGGCCGCCCGACTTCGCGCGGTACAGCGCCTCGTCGGCCAGCCGCAGCAGCGTCGCGGCGTTCACGCGCCCGCCGGCGGCGGTCGCGGTGCCGATGCTCGCCGTCACGTGCCCGTACGGGCTGCGGTCGTGCGCGATGGCGAGCCCGGCGATCGCGCGGCGGATCGCTTCGGCGACGGTCGCCGCACCGCGCGCATCGGTATCGGGCAGCGTGACGACGAATTCCTCGCCGCCGTAGCGCGCGACGTGGTCGCTGTCGCGGCGCAGGCAGCGCGACGCGGCTTGCGCGACGCGGCGCAGCACGTCGTCGCCGGCGAGGTGGCCGTAGTAGTCGTTGAACGCCTTGAAATGATCGACGTCGACGAACAGCACCGACAGCGGGCGGCCGCTGCGCGACGCGCGCTGAGCTTCCTTCGCGAGCACCGCGTCGAACGTACCGCGGTTGTCGAGGCCGGTCAGCGAATCGGTGTACGCGAGCTGGTACAGCTTCGACTCGGCGACTTGCCGGCGCTTGAGTTCGCGCGACAGCGCGAGCGACCCTCCGGCGACGAATGCGGTAAACAGGCCCATCAGCACGACGGTCCAGATCGTGCGATTGCGCCACGACGCGTAGATGTCGATCTCGGCGGGTGCGACGTCGACGACGAGCGGCAGATTCGCGAGATGCTTGTAAACATAGATGCGGCGCACGCCGTCGATCGCGCCGACGCCCGTCAGCACGCCTTCGCTGCGGCGCTGCGCCTCGATGAAGAGCGGGGCGTCGTGAAGGTCGAGGCCGACCACGCGCGCATCGTACGGCAGGCGGGACACGAGCGTGCCGTTGTCCTCGACGACCGCCGCGCTGCCGTGCTTGCCGACCGCGAGGCCGTCGAGCAGCGCGCGGAAGTAGTCGATGCTGAGCGTCCCCACGACGATTCCGCCGAAGCGGCCGTCGGCCAGCGTGATCCGGCGGCTGAGCGCGATCGTCAGCGCACCGCCGCGCAGCCGGGACGCATAGGGCCGGCTGATATAGAGACCCTGCACGAGCCGGTTGCGATGCACGGTGAAATACTCGCGATCGGCGAAATTGCCTTGCCGCGGTGGCGATTCGGCCGAATCGATCACGATATTGCCGTGCGGATCCATCACGAAAATGGCGCCGAGATACGCGCCGGTCGCGGCGCGGTCGAACAGCAGCCGGTGACGCTGGCGCGGCGGCAATGCCATCAGTTCAGGATCGGCGAGACCGTCGACGACGTTTTGCAGCGACAGATCATACAGTTCGATATTGCGGGAAATATCGCGCTCGATCAGCAGCATCAGGTTGCGTGCATTTTCGACCGCGTGGTCATGCGCGTCGTGGCGTGCCTCGATCAAAAGCGACGTGGAGAGCCCCCAACTGAACAGAAGCAGCACGATACCCGCGACGAGCACGCCGCGGGGCGACAGAATGCGTGCCACGGCCGATGCCGTATGGCGGCGCAACGCAGCGAGCAGCGGGTGTGGCTTCATCCTCGGGGGTGGCGGGGCGGCGGATATTCGCGTCGTCGGCGGTTCCGACGCGCTGATTATTTCGAATTAATCGGCATTATCTCGCGAATTCCCGAATTTGGCCGCGAGATGCAAAACATGCATGCACACGTGGCGATTCGGAACGATTACGCCTCGTTACCATATATGCTCGATTTGATTTGAATCAATTATGGGGCTGCTTTTGTCTGATCATTACCGTATATGGCGATCGATCTGTGGTTTTAATGCGGCATTGCCGGAACGATTGCGTATCGGCTGACCGGGTATCGCGGAATGGCCGTGCTGCGTTCATGTCTTTTTGACGCGGTGCCCGGCTGTGCCGGCATGTCGCTGCCCCATGCCGCATCCAACTCGTTGATTCTGCGGGGTCCGTCCGCGTTGGCGCGGGCGTTCGGACCGGCGCTGCCCCCATGGCGAATCAGGTAGAATCCGCGCTTCGCCGCTGGCGCCCGGCGCGCAACGCGTATCGGGGCCGCATCGAATGCATCGCAGGTGGCGCACCGCGCCCCGATTCCGCATGCGCCGGCTCCGGATGCCGGCCCGCTCAACGTTCGTCTCGTTTATGTCCGCAATTCCGAATTCCGACCCACCCGGTTCGTCCGCGAACCCACCCAAGCTTCATCGCGCGCTCAAGGCGCGCCACCTGACGATGATCGCCATCGGCGGCTCGATCGGCACGGGCCTGTTCGTCGCGTCCGGCGCGTCGATTTCCCAGGCCGGCCCCGGCGGCGCGATGGTCGCGTACATGCTGATCGGCCTGATGGTCTACTTCCTGATGACGAGCCTCGGCGAAATGGCCGCGTTCATGCCGGTATCGGGCTCGTTCGCGACCTACGGCGCGAAATACGTCGACGAAGGCTTCGGCTTCGCGCTCGGCTGGAACTACTGGTACAACTGGGCCGTGACGATCGCGGTCGAGCTCGTCGCCGCGCAGCTCGTGATGCACTACTGGTTCCCGAACGTGCCGGGCGTGTGGTGGAGCGCCGCGTTCCTCGGCGTGATGTTCCTGCTCAACGCGCTGACCGTGCGCGGCTTTGGCGAGGCCGAATACTGGTTCGCGCTGATCAAGGTCGTTACCGTGCTCGCATTCATCGGCGTTGGCCTGCTGATGATCTTCGGCATTCTGAAGGGCGCGCCGGGCAACGGCTGGGGCAACCTGACGATCGGCGACGCGCCGTTCGCGGGCGGCCTGCCGGCGCTGATGGGCGTCGCGATGATCGCGGGCTTCTCGTTCCAGGGCACCGAGCTGATCGGCGTCGCGGCCGGCGAGTCGGAGAACCCGCGCACGACGATCCCGCGCGCGGTGCGTCAGGTGTTCTGGCGCATTCTGCTGTTCTACGTGCTGGCGATCTTCGTGATCGGCGTGCTGATTCCCTATACCGACCCGAGCCTGTTGAAGAGCGATGTGACCGACATCGGCGTGAGCCCGTTTACGCTCGTGTTCCGCCACGCGGGCCTCGCGTTCGCGGCCGGCGTGATGAACGCGGTGATCCTGACGGCCGTGCTGTCGGCCGGCAATTCGGGCATGTACGCGTCGACACGGATGCTCTACAACCTCGCGACGGAAGGCCGCGCGCCGAAGCTGTTCGCGAAGCTCTCGCCGGGCGGCGTGCCGCGCAACGCGCTGTACGCGACGACGGCTGTCGGCGCGCTGTGCTTCTTCACGTCGCTGTATGGCGACAAGACGGTGTACCTGTGGCTGCTGAACACGTCGGGCATGACCGGCTTCATCGCGTGGCTCGGCATCGCGATCAGCCACTACCGGTTCCGCAAGGGCTACGTGACGCAGGGCTACGCGATCGACCAGTTGCCGTACCAGTCGAAGTGGTTCCCGTTCGGCCCGATCTTCGCGTTCGTGCTGTGCCTCGTGATCGCGCTGGGGCAGGACTATCAGGCGTTCCTCGCGAACCGGATCGACTGGGCGGGCGTGGCCGCGACCTACGTCGGCATTCCGCTGTTCCTCGTCGTGTGGCTCGGCTACCGGTTCCTGAACAAGAGCCGCTTCGTGCGCTACGAGGACATGGAAATCAAGCCGTGGGTCGCCGCGAACCGCGGCGCGCAGACGCAGATGCAGCGCGTGGCGAACCGCGAAACCGCGGGCTGATACCGGTGCGGCCGGCCGCCGCGTGATGCGCAGCGAAAACGGGAAGCCCGCGGGCTTCCCGTTTTTTTTGTCGGCTTTGCCCTGCACGGGGTCAAAGCCGGTTATATTTCCCGACCCTACCGGGCCACGGCCCGGCCGGCGCGACGAGCGCGGCGCGGATCGGGCATCCGGCGCGCGCCTGTTGCGGCGGCCGGCGGCGCCCGGCGTTTCCATCGTTCCGCCGCGGCCGGCACGGCCCGCGGCGCGCGCAACCCAGAGGAATCCATGAGCGCATCACCCGCCGAGCGGAAGGCCGGACCCGTTTCCATCGTGCGAATCGAAGCCGCGATCAACGCGTGGCGCGAAGTGTATCCGCCGGCGCCGGACGGCGAGGACGGCTATGCGCTCGACGCCGGCAGCAACTGCCTGGCCGAGCTGTACGGCACGATGATCTGCTATCGGCTGCCGGACGTGCCGCTCGATTCGCTGAGCGACGCGCAGCGCGATGCGCTGTACGCAACCGAGGCATGACGCGCGGTCGAGGCGATGCCGCGATGCGGCGTCGATGAAGAAACGGGAAGCCTGTCGGCTTCCCGTTTTGCTTTGCGCGGTACCGGACGCGGACCCGGACGCGCGACGCTGCTCGCGCCGGTATCGGCGCCGGCTGAGGTATCGTCATGGGAGCGGGGCAGGCGATCACGGGGCGACCACAGCGTGGGCGACCGGCGCGGGACGTGTCCGCGCAGGGCCGAATGAACGTCCGCTGCCTGTCCGGGAGGGTTCGAAAATGGAGTTGAGACACCTCCGCTACTTCGTCGCGGTTGCCGAGGAGCGGAATTTCACGCGCGCGGCCGAGCGCCTGCACATTGCGCAGCCGCCGCTCAGCCGGCAGATCCAGCAGCTCGAGGAGGCGCTCGGCGTGCCGCTGTTCGAGCGCAACGCGCGGCCGTTGAAGCTGACCGACGCGGGGCGGTTCTTCTATTCGCACGCGGTGCAGTTGCTCGCGCAGACGACCGAGCTCGAATCGATGACGAAGCGGGTCGGCAAGATCGAGCGCAGCATGTCGGTCGGTTTCGTCGGCTCGACGCTGTACGGGATGCTGCCGAAGATCATCCGGCGCTTTCGCAGCGAGTATCCGGCTGTCGAGCTGAGCCTGCACGAGATGTCGACGATGGACCAGATCAAGGCGCTGAAGGAAGGGCGCATCGACGTCGGGTTCGGGCGCATCCGTCACGAGGATCCGAGCGTGCGGCGCGTCGTGCTGCGCGAGGAACGGATGATCGTCGCGCTGCCGGTCGGTCATGTGCTCGACGGCGCGAAGCCCGTGCTGTCGTTGCACGATCTCGTCAACGATACGCTGATCATCTTCCCGAAGGCGCCGCGGCCGAGCTATGCGGACCAGGTGCTCGCGGCATTCCACGACCGCGCGCTGCAGCCGCGACGCATCTACGAGACGCGCGAGTTGCAGATCGCGCTCGGGCTCGTCGCGATGGGCGAGGGTGTGTCGGTCGTGCCGCACAGCGTGTACGGCCTGAAGCGCGATGACATCAGCTACAAGCCGCTCGACGACCCGAACCTCGTGTCGCCGATCATCATGAGCATGCGGATGCTCGACGAATCGGAGGACATCCGTGCGATGCAGGCGCTGATCTACCGGCTCTACGACGAGTCGCAGATGGAGTATCTGCCGCCACAGCCCGAATGAATGCGAGGGCGGTGGGGGCTTGCTTGACGCCGTGCGCGTCGCCGGGCCACCATCGTCGGCATTCGATGCGGCATGCCCCCGTGCGGCCGCCTTCATGCAGACGACGACACACACATGACTGAAATCGTGACCGAGGAGACCTGGGTCGAGACGCCGCAAGGGCGTCTCTTCGCGACGCGCTGGCGCGGTGCGCCGGCACTGCAAACGGCCGTGCCTGAGCCGACCGCGCCTGAGCTGGCCGCGCCTGAGCCGGCCGCGCCCATCGTGCTGCTGCACGATTCGCTCGGCTGCGTCGAACTATGGCGCGACTTCCCCGCGCAACTCGCGCGCACCACCCGACGCGACGTGATCGCGTACGACCGGCTAGGCTTCGGCCGCTCCGATCGCCATCCGGGGCACCTCGCCACGACGTTCGTGCGCGACGAGGCCGATCACGGATTTCATGCGCTGCTCGAACGGTTCGGCATCGATGCATTCGTCGCGTTCGGGCACAGCGTCGGCGGCGGCATGGCGGTCGGATGCGCGGCCGCGTATCCGGCGCGTTGCCGCGCGCTGGTGACGGTCGCCGCGCAGGCGTTCGTCGAGGATCGCACGCGCGATGGCATTCGCGACGCGGCGCAGCAGTTCGATGCACCCGGCCAGCTCGACCGGCTCGCACGCTATCACGGTGACAAAGCCGAATGGGTGCTGCGTGCGTGGGTCGATACGTGGCTGTCGCCGGCGTTTCGCGACTGGAGCCTCGACGACGAACTGCCGCGCGTGCGCTGCGCGACGCTTGCGATTCACGGCGAGCAGGACGAATACGGGTCGGACGTGCATCCGAAGCGGATCGCCGCGCGTGTCGCGGGGCCGTCGTCGTTCCTGCTGCTCGATGGATGCGGGCACATGCCGCATCGCGAGCGGACCAACGACGTACTCGGGGCCGTCGCGACGTTGCTGCGCGACGCGCTCGCCTGAGCGCCCGAACTTGATGCGACCGGCGGGCCGAGCCCGCCGGCGCTCGGAACCTCAGAACGACAGCTGGATCGCGAGATCGATCGCGAGCAGCGCGATCGAGCAGCCGATGCCGAGGACCACGTTCGGCAGGCGGTGCTCGAAATCGCGATGGTCGCGGCGCATCGCGGCGCCGAGCAGGAAGATCGCCTCGACGACGATCTGCAGCCCGACGAACAGCAGCATCAGCAGATACTCGTAACCCATCTGCTTGAACGCGGCGAATTGCATCCCGTGATCGCGGATCCATTGGCCGACGCGCAGCAGTTCGTAAACGAACAGCAAGGCGGGAAACAGGTAGCTGATGAAATACGTCGGCGCGGTGGCGTGCCGTAGTTCGAGGTGGAAGTGCTGATGCGTGGTAGCCATCACGAAGCCCTCCTTGCAACGCATGATTGCGGTCGCGACGGCGGCGCAACGACGTGCGGACTAGGGGATTGCCCGATGCATCGTGCGCGGCCGTACGACACCAGCATACTGCTGCGCAGGAAATTTGGCATCCCGTCCGTGCGTGCGTTGTAAAAATCCCGCGCATCGCGCGACGCAATCGGCGGTCCGCGCGCGCCACGCGATGCGTCGGCAGACCGCGTGTCGCCCGTCGTGCCGGGCGGCAGCCATTCCAGATGGCGTTCCAGATCGCCGGCCAGCGCGCGCAGCGCGCTCGACGTGCTCGACGTGCGTATGAATTGCGTCAGCGCACGGGGCACGTTCGATGCGGACGCACCTTCGTGCCCGAGCGTCGCCTGCGCGGCCGTGAACGCCTGCCGCGCGGCAGCCAGCGTGCCGCGCGCATGCGGCGCGAGTTCGGTATCGAGCGGCGCGAACAGCGCGGCGGTGTTCGCGAGCGCCGCGTTTGCGCGCATGCCCGCGCGATCGAGCGGCGATCGGAGCGTATTGCGGCGATGTCGGCAATTTGTACGCGAAGCACGTCGAGCGTAGCGGGCACGGTCGGCCGAGCGATCGGTCATCGCTCGGGCGGCTCCGAGTACCTGACGGGCCGCAGTGGCCGCTCACGGCTTTGCCTGCGCGCCTTCGACGAACAGCTTCGCGACTGCTTGGAATTCCCGCTTCAGCGACAACCCCGGCACGCTCAGCCAGCGCAGCATCGCCGCGAGATACAGGTGATGAAACCAGGTCGCGAGCTGATCGGCGGCCAGCGCCGGATTCAGTTCGCCCGCCTGCTGGCCGGCCGCGATCAACTGCTGCCACACGAGTGCGACGTCGCCGCCGTTCTCCTTTCCGCTTTCCGTTTGCGCCGCACCGATGCTGAGGAGTCGATGCCGCAGGTACGCGAGCAGGTACACCGGATGCTGTTCGCACCATGCGGCCGACGCATCGAGCACGCAGGCGATTCGCGATGCGAAGGTTTTCCGTCTCGCGACGTCGCGCTGCAGATGTGCGAGGTCGCGCGCGAGTTCGCGTTCGAGCCAGTGCGCGAGCACGGCTTCCTTCGTCGGGAAGTGGTTGTACAGCGTGCGTTTCGCGACGTCGGCCTGCGCGGCGATTTGCTCCATCGTGACGGCGTCGTAGCCGTGCGCATCGAACAGGTGTGCGCCGGTGTCGGCGAGATGCGCGAGCATCTGGATGCGCTTGCGTGCGCGGCGGCCCGGATCGTCGGTCGTTGTCGGCATGGCTCGGGGATTGACGGAAAGTGCACGAATTACATTAGTATACGACGTGCACTTTTATGAATCCACTCGTTTGCAGCGTGCACGAGGAGTCATGCATGAAGCTCGTCATCGCCACTTACGGCACCGAAGGCGACACGCGCCCGCTCGCTGCGCTCGGCCGCGCGCTGCTGGATGCCGGTCACGAAGTCCGGCTGCTGGCCGATGTCGCGACGCTCGGTTCGGCCGCCGCGCTCGGCGTGCCGTCCGAGCCGTTGTCCGGCGATATCCGCGCGGCGATCGCGCCGGATGGCCCATTGTCCGATGCGGTGCGCGGGCGCGGTGGCTTCAACGACACGTCGAGAGCGCTCGCGGCGATCGCGAATGCGAACACCGCTGCATGGATGCGCGAAGTCGCGCGCGCATCGGCCGGTTGCGATGCGATCCTCGTGTCGGGGCTGGCGTTGTTCGTCGGGCTGTCGGTCGCCGAGTATCGCGGCGTGCCGGCGATCGGCACGGGGATGATCCCGATCACGCCGACCGCGGCGTTCGCGTCGCCGTTCCTGCCGCCCGGCAAGGTGCCGCGCTGGCTCAATCGCGCCAGCCACCGGTTCGTGAGTGCGCTGCTGTGGCAGGCGTTCAGGAAGGCGACCAATGCGGCGCGCGCCGGCGTGTGCGGCCTGCCGCCGCGTCGGCGCGTGTGGACCGATCATCCGATGCTGTACGGCGTGTCTCCCGTGCTGCTGTCCGAGCCGGCCGACTGGCCGTCGAACGCGCTGGCATGCGGTCAGTGGCGCATCGATGCGCGGGCGTGGACGCCGCCGCCCGCGCTCTCGGCCTTTCTCGAAGCGGGCGATCCGCCCGTGTATATCGGTTTCGGCAGCATGGCCGGATTCGACCGGGCCGCGATGGCCGACGCGCTGGCGCGGGCGCTCGACGGCCGGCGCGCGTTGTTCCAGCCGGGCTGGAGCGGCATCGATGCGTCGATGCTGCCGGCGCATGTGCACGCGATCGGCGAGACGCCGCACGACTGGTTGTTTCCGCGTGTATCGGTGGCGATCCACCACGGCGGATCGGGCACCACGCATTCGGCCGCGCGGGCGGGTATTCCGTCGGTCGTCGTGCCGTTCGCGGGCGACCAGTTCTTCTGGGCGAACCGGCTGCAGCGGCTCGGCGTCGCGGATGCGCGGGTGGCGGGACGGCGGATGGATGCCGCCGCGCTCGCCGGCGCGATGGCATTCGCGGCGCGTGCCGACACGAAAGCGCGTGCCGCCGAACTCGGTGCGCGGATCGCGCGGGAGGACGGGTTGCGTGTCGCAGTCGATGCGATCGAGCGTTGGGGCCGGCCCGGCGCGCGCTGATCGTGCCGCGGGCCGGTGTCGGCGTCAGAAATGCCCGGTGAACCGGTAGCGGCTGCCCGGGTGCCACAGATTCGCGACCGACGCGACCATCCCCTGCGACCACGTACGCCGATGCAGCAGCAGGCAGGGCTCGCGTTCATCCATCGACAGGTGGCGGCGCGTTTGCGCATCGGGCATCGCGGCCTCGATCCGGTATTCGACCCGCTGCAGCGGCGCGACGCGCGTCAGGTACTGGTTCGGCGTCGTCGTCGTGAAGTCCTGCAGCGCGTATTCGGGCGCGCAGGCCGGATTGACCCAGCGTTCCTCGAGCTGCACGGGCGTGTCGTTCTCGAAGTGCAGCACGCGCGAATGGAAGATCGGGCTGCCCGTGTCGAGCTGCAGCTCGTCGGCGAGCTTCGCGTCGGCGATCGCCGCGCCGACCTCCAGCACCTGCGCACGGTATCCATGGCCGCGCGCGGCGACTTCATCCGAGATGCTGCGGATCGCGACCAGTGTCGATTCGTATTTCGGCGAAGCGACGTAGGTGCCGGAGCCGCGCGTGCGCGTGAGCACCTGCTCGGCCGTCAGCTCGCGCAGCGCGCGGTTGACGGTCATTCGCGCGACGTTGAATTCACGCGCGAGCTCGTTCTCCGACGGCACCTGGTCGCCTTCCGCCCACTCGCCCGCATGGATGCGCGCGAGGATGAAGTCCTTGATTTCCTGATAGATCGGTGTGGTCATTGCGTTGCTGTTCAAGAGGCAGCGGCCGCGTGCCGTCGCAGACCGGCCTTGGTGCGGTGTCCCGGCGCAGTGTACCGGGTTCGACGCCGCGCGGGCCCGACCGGGGGCCGTTGATTGGGGTTATTCCGGCGTGCGTACGGCCGAAGGGGCGCGGGCTCGCATGGCCGGATCGGCGGCGGCCGTCGCGCCGGAGAGGGCGGCAAGCGAAAAAGTATAGACAAATAATGGTGCGCCGGCGGTGCGCTGAACTCCCGATGAAAGCAATACTTTATCTGCATGTAATGTGTAGCGAATTGAAATATAAGGGAAATTCGCTCATGGAAACAATCCGCCGACAATTAGAGATAAACACGGATTGCCGACGGTGGCATGGAAAAGGCAAAGTTGTATGTACAACTTGGAGCGTCGTCGGACGGACGGCTTCCGGGTTGGAAGGGTTCGCGGCGGCGTCGCCCGACGGGACCCGTGCCAGTTCGCCTATTACAGGAACGCCATGAAGAAACTCGCGCTCAGTATTGCCCTTGCCTGCATCGCGGTCGGTGCCCACGCCAAGGATTGGACGACGATCCGGTTCGGCGTCGACGCCAGCTATCCGCCGTTCGAATCGAAGGACACAAGCGGCAAGGTCGTCGGCTTCGACGTCGATCTCGGCAACGAGATCTGCGCCCGCCTGAAGGCGAAATGCGTGTGGATCGAGAACGACTTCGACGGGATGATCCCGGCCCTGAAGGCGAAGAAGTTCGACGGCGTGCTGTCGTCGATGTCGATGACGCCGGCGCGCGCCGAGCAGATCGCGTTCTCCGACAAGCTGTTCAACACGCCGACGCGCCTCGTCGCGAAGAAGGGTTCGAACCTGCTGCCGACGGCCGAATCGCTGAAGGGCAAGTCGGTCGGCGTCGAGCAGGGCACGATCCAGGAAACCTACGCGAAGACCTACTGGGCGCCGAAGGGCGTGCAGGTCGTGCCGTACCAGAACCAGGACGGCGTGTACCAGGACCTGATGTCCGGCCGCCTCGACGCCGCGCTGCAGGATGCGGTGCAGGCCGATATCGGCTTCCTGAAGACGCCGCGCGGCGCGAACTTCGACTTCGCCGGCAAGGATATCGACGATCCGAAGACGCTCGGCAACGGCGCCGGCATCGGGCTGCGCAAGGACGATGCCGACCTGAAGGCGAAGATCGACCACGCGATCGCCGACATCATCAAGGACGGCACGTACAAGAAGATCGAGAAGAAGTACTTCGCGTTCGACGTCTACGGCGGCTGACCCTCCATGCGGCGCGCATCGGCTGTGGCGCGCGCCGCGTCCGTTATGGGTGCAACCCGCTGCGCGTGATGCGTTCGACTTGATGAGCAGGTTGCATCAGGTAGTGCGCAGATATCGTTTGATGCGCGGCTAATGGCTATTGACAATCCAGCCACCTCGTTCTGGATCCCTCATATGATCTTCCAAGGATTTGGCCCGCTGTTGTGGGCCGGCACGGTCGAGACCGTGAAGCTTGCGGTGCTGTCGCTCGCCGCGTCGCTCATACTGGGCCTCGCGGGCGCGGCCGCGAAACTGTCGACCAACCGCGTGCTCAAGTCGATCGGCACGTTCTATACGACGCTGATCCGCGCGGTGCCCGATCTCGTGCTGATGCTGCTGCTGTTCTACGGGATCCAGATCCTGCTGAACAACGTGACCGACATGCTCGGCTGGGACCAGATCGACATCGACCCGTTCGTGGCCGGCGTGATCACGCTCGGCTTCATCTACGGCGCGTATTTCACCGAGACGTTCCGCGGCGCGTTCCTCGCGGTGCCGCGTGGCCAGCTCGAAGCAGGCTTCGCGTACGGGATGAGCGGCTGGCGCGTGTTCCACCGGATCCTGTTCCCGCAGATGATGCGTTTCGCGCTGCCGGGCATCGGCAACAACTGGCAGGTGCTCGTGAAGGCCACCGCGCTCGTGTCGATCATCGGCCTCGCCGATGTCGTGAAGGCGTCGCAGGACGCCGGCAAGAGCACGCTCGATTTCTTCTTCTTCACGCTCGCGGCAGGCGCGATCTACCTCGCGATCACGACGGTGTCGAACGTCGTGCTGCACCACCTCGAGAAGCGTTATTCCGTCGGCGTCCGGAGGCTTGCACTGTGATCGAACTCGTCAGCCAGTACTGGCAAAGCTATCTCTACACCGACGGCTACCGTTTCAGCGGCCTCGCGATCACGCTCTGGCTGCTGGTCGTGTCGATCGCGCTCGGCTTCGCGCTGGCCGTGCCGCTCGCGATCGCGCGCGCATCGTCGAACCGCTGGATCTCCGGCCCGGTGTGGCTCTATACGTACGTGTTCCGCGGCACGCCGCTCTACGTGCAGCTGCTGATGTGCTACACCGGCATCTACAGCCTGCAGGTCGTGCACAACCACGTGCTGCTCGACACGTTCTTCCGCAACGCGATGAACTGCACGCTGCTCGCGTTCGTGCTGAACGAATGCGCGTATGCGACCGAGATCTTCGCGGGCGCGATCAAGGCGACGTCGGCCGGCGAGATCGAGGCCGGCATGGCGTACGGGATGTCGCGCTTCAAGCTCTATACGCGCATCATCCTGCCGTCCGCGCTGCGTCGTTCGCTGCCGAGCTACAGCAACGAAGTGATCCTGATGCTGCACGCGACGACGCTCGCGTTCACGGCAACCGTGCCCGACATCCTGAAGGTCACGCGCGACGTCAATTCCGCGACGTACATGTCGTTCCAGGCCTACGGCATCGCGGCCGCGCTGTACGCCATCGTCGTGTTCACGCTCATCTGGGCGTTCCGCAAGCTCGAGACGCGCTGGCTCGCGTATCTCGCACCGCGCGGCCATTAATGCATTCGCAACGAAGGACCAAGCATGTACAAGCTCACCGTTGAAAATCTCCACAAGAAGTTCGGCGACAACGAGGTGTTGAAGGGCGTGTCGATGAAGGCGAAGGCCGGCGACGTGATCAGCATCATCGGCTCGAGCGGCTCCGGCAAGAGCACGTTCCTGCGCTGCATCAACTTCCTCGAGCAGCCGTGCTCGGGGCAGATCACGATCGGCAGCGAGCCGATCCAGACCACACGCGATCGCAACGGCGCGCTGCGCGTGGCCGACCAGAAGCAGCTGCAGCGGATGCGCACGAAGCTGTCGATGGTGTTCCAGCACTTCAACCTGTGGGCGCACATGACGGTGCTCGAGAACGTGATCGAGGCGCCGATGGCCGTGCTCGGGATCGGCAAGGAAGAGGCCGTCGCGCGGGCGCGCAAGTATCTGGAGAAAGTCGGCCTCGCGCCGCGTGTCGAAGGCATGTACCCGTCGCACCTGTCGGGCGGCCAGCAGCAGCGCGTCGCGATCGCGCGTGCGCTCGCGATGGAACCCGAGGTGATGCTGTTCGACGAGCCGACGTCGGCGCTCGACCCGGAACTCGTCGGTGAAGTGCTGAAGGTGATGCAGAAGCTCGCCGAGGAAGGCCGCACGATGGTCGTCGTCACGCACGAGATGGGCTTCGCGCGCAACGTGTCGAATCACGTGATCTTCCTGCATCAGGGGAAGATCGAGGAAGAAGGCGATCCGCAGGAGATTCTCGTCAATCCGAAGAGCGAGCGGCTCGGGCAATTCCTGTCGGGGCGATTGAAGTAAGTCGCAAGACCGCGTGCGGCGAACGGGCGGTCTCGATGCGCACGTCCGGCACGCGGTGGCTCGTCCGGTTCTTCCTGGTTGTCTCCCGGCGCGATCGGTCATCGCGCCGTTTCTCTTCCTGATCTCTCCTCGCGCGCGTTCGCCCGTGCCGGCGACGCCGCTTCATTCGAATTCCAGACTGTTGCGTTGCTGAAAGCATCGCAAGCATCTGCGTGTGCAACCGTCAGCTTCGCCGCCGTTGCGCGGGGCTTGCCGTCTGCATGGGAACCCGGATGCGGACAGGATCAGGGGCTCGTCCTGGCCGGCTCGACCGCGGGCGGTTTGGTCGTCCTGTTGATGATGAGTTCGCGCGTGAGGTTGTCCGACACATAGTGCGGGCCATCGAACAGATAGACTGGATAGCCCCGATAAGTCGCCAGCTGCTTGCCCAGTTCCTCGGCGCTGGCCGCACGAAATCCACCATGCTCGGCAGGCCGGAAGGCTTCGGCGATCATCCGCACACGTCGTTTTCCGAGGCGCGCGGCCAGCTCGTCGAGGTAGGTGCGCGCGACGTAGGGCTCGCGCGCATAGACGCCGCAGCCATCCTGGAAGAACACACCGACGTCCGCGGGCAGCCACGATGCGAGCCAGTCGGCCAGTGCCTTTCCGCCGATATTGGTCTGATCGTAGACGCTGACCCAAAGCGGATGCGGCAAGCGCTTCAGAATCTCGGCAAGTTTCGGCGCATCCTGCCAGGTCGGATCGATTTCGACCGGGAAGTAGTAACCGGTCACGTGCAGCGGGACGTGCACGCGCGCCACCTCCGCGGACTGGTCCGCAAGCGTCGACAGATGGCTGCGTGCGCGCCTTTCGTCCTGGTAGCCGGCCAGGCCCAGGATGACGTTCCTGGCCCACGGCTCGCGACCGATGCGCTCCCAGTCGGGAAGGTGTGCCGCGGAACGGATGCTGGTGTTCGGCACGTACGCGGTATCGTCGACGACGCTCCACTGGATCAGCAGATCGTGCACGCCGAGCATCTGCCAGTTTCCGACGGGATTCGTCGTCGTGTTGTCCACCTGCCAGACGATTCCGTCGGCATGCACGTCGTGCGCCGTCCAGCTACACGCGGCCATGATGAGCGATGCGCCGATGGCCGCGAGCGTCGTCGCGCGGGACGAGCGCGGCGGCGCCTGCGCGTGCCGGCGTAGCCGACCTGCGAGCCGAAGCCAGCCCATACGCCGTCGAATTCCGCGCAAGGCCAGGATGGCGTACGTGATCATCGCTGCCTCCCCGGAAGCACTCATGCGCATCATCGTAGCCGATCGGATGCAGGCGTGCGACCCGCCTTGCTGCTGCGGGTCGCACGAGGCTTTCTCCGGCGCATGTCACTTGGCGGTCGTGCCGTCCGCCCACGTATAGCCGAGGTTCGTAATGGCGGTCACGAGACTCTGGAAGTCCTTGAACGCCGGCAATTTGAGGTCGGGTTCGAGCCAGTACGGATGGAAGAAGAACGACGCGAAGCCATCCCGTACCGCCAGGCCATACTGCGCATTGGTGACGAGTTGCTGCCACGTGTACGCGATGCACGAGAACGGGTCGATATTGCAGATGTTGTACTGGATGCTGCCCAGGTTCTCCGGAATGATCCGCTCACCGTAGTAATCGGAGTTGATGATGTACGGGAAGAACTGCCCGGCCGAAAAGTCCTGGTTGGCCGCGCCCGTTCCGATTTGCGGATTGGTCGACGTGTAGTAGACGGCCCGCTGGAACGTGGTCGGGAACGTCAGCGCCGTGGCCGCCGCTGCGTTCGGCGACATCTGGTACTGCGGCGCGGCCCAGCCGACGACCTTGTAGCCGTTGTTCGTGAACTCGAGGAGGCCATTGGCCATTCTGCCTTCCGCCCATTGAACGGAGTCCTCATCGACAGGACGATTCTGCACCGCGAACCAGAACTCGTAGTCGCTGCCGCTGACCGCGTTCTGCAGGTTAGGTGTCGAGTCGTACTGGTGCGTATAGCCGTGCATGATGATCGAGCCGCCGCGCGCGATCGCATAGTTCAGCGCACTCTTGAGGCCCGTCGCCTGCGCGAGGTGGATCGTTTCCGGGACGCCGCCGTTGTAATACCCGTTCGGATCGGTATACAGCGGGATGGTCGCCATCGTGAACTTGATCTTCTTCGTGGACAGGTAATCCGTCAGCTGTTTCATCGAGCTCGTCGTCGTGTATGCGTCGAGATCCTCGAGACGAACGAGCGCGCGGTGATTCACCGGTGCATTGGTCTGCAGGATGTCGTGCAGGATGTCGCAGATCACCAGGTAGCGATCCGTCGGGCCGATGTACGAGAACGGCATGTCCGCGAAATACCAGAACTTGCCCGAGCGAACGATGTACGGCGTGGTGGCGCCGCTCTTGCTGTTCTTCATGGTGACGAGCACTTGCGCCTTGGTGGTGTCGACGACCTGGGTCAGTCCGACATCGGGGTCCGCATTGATGACGCCCGTCGATGCGTCATACGCGTAGTACTTGACCATCGACAGGTTCTTGTACGTGACCGTGTCGTAGAAGCCGGGATTCGGATTGCTCGACGAAGGCGGCGCGTTCATCCCGGCAAGGCCCAGGAAGTTGATCCCGTAGGTCTGGTTGAACGTGTAGGCCGTGTTCCATGCGAGCTGCCACAGGTTGTACTTGAACCAGACCACGGTCTTCGTGGCGGTCATCACGTCGCTCATGAACGCCGTCGGAATGGGATTGTTGTAGTAGTCGCCGACATAGAACGTGGCGTCGTGGCTGCCGATCATGCCCGCCGTGTAGTTCTGTATCGGTACCAGATCGACGGTCGTATTGAAGTGACCGAGCAGGTTCCTCAGCATGATGCTGTACATGAGGCCGAGCTTCGAATACGGGTCGTTGGCCGGGTTGTCGTACAGCACGAGCGTGTGTGCGGTGGTGGCCTGCGCGTGCGCCGTGCCCGGCAATGTCATTTGCGCGAGTCCGGCAAGCAGGGCTATGACGATCAAGATCTTTTTCATGGCCGTTTCTCCCTAGTCACGTTCCACGTTGCCGCCGCTTCTCTTGACGAGGCTCCGGTTGAACTTGGGGCGCCCCGTCTCCTTGTATGCCTTGTCCCAATCCTCTTCGGACATGCCGGGTTTCACGTTAGCGTGGGCCGAGCCGTTCGGTAATGGAGGGGGCTTGATCTTGCCGGGAGGCGCCATGTTCGTCTGCTGCGCACTCGCCTCCGGGGCCGTGCCGACGACAAGTGCAGGGATCAATGCGACGAGTAGCCCGACGGCGCTCAACCCGTTTCGAAAAGATTGATTGCGATGCGAAGGCATGATTTTCATCCTTTGATATGCAAATTGAGTTCATCTCGTTCACGAAACGAGCATGGCGAAGTGCCATTCAGTATTCAGAATCGGGGCGTTATGTCGTGTTTTTTCCGCTCTTGATACCGGATAAAAAACGCAGCCGGATAGTCGTGTTTTCAAGCTAGATCCGTACCATCGGCCGCAAATGAGCACCGGGCCGACACGCCGAAATCGGCACGTCACGGCGGTCTGAAATTTGTTTCGATAAACGTTTCACGCATGCAACGCAGCCGTTTTTTTCGCGAATTCACTCCGAAAAACGCGTCACGCTTGTTCGGACGATTCAGGGGAAACCGGTTGCGCGCTGTGCGCCGCGGCAATCGATCCGGTTGGCTTGAACATGAAATATCGATTCGGACACCAGATTTTTTGCGTTCGAAATTGATCCTTCCCGCCACTGGGAGCCAAGCCACGTAACGCCGCCCCGATCGCGGCAACCGGGGCGCGCCGGCCGACCGGTGTCAAGCCGCTTTCGGCGGATCGATCGACCGTGTTTCAGCGCTGAAACATTTGGACTGAATTTGATTCGGAAATTACGCGACGCCCGCGCCGGGGCGCCGAAGGCCAAAGGGTGGCGCGACGATGGCGCACGACTTGCTAGAAGAGCTGTGCGTGGAGAAGACGGTGCACGGGGCGCACTGCGCGGCGCCGGATCGGAAACGGCTGCAAGCGTTGGCGAATGCAGGGGCGAAGGCAAGCAAGCGGGGGAAACCGGCTGTCAAAAGTCATCCACTGAACACGTTGCATTCCTGGTGATGTTACGTGGTCGTATCAATAGCGCTCGATGTGTCACCGAGTCTTTTGAGAGCGACAGATGCCGATGCGGCGCTGGCAACGGAGTGGACGTGACGGGGTCGACGGGGACGGGAAGGGTTTCGTCTTACGTTGGTGCGCGGGAGAAGAAGCCGAACAACAGAAGAAAGCGGAAAAAGTGATGGATAATATGATATGGAGTGCATATTTATATGCGCTCAACATTGTCGCCATTGTGACCGCCATCGTCATCCTGGTCAGTACGCTGGATGACCTCACGCTGGACGCCTGTTACTGGTCATTCGAACTCGGGCGAATCTTGCGTCGCGAGAAATCGCAGACCGTCGATATCGGCATGCTGCGCGCGCTGGACGAGCGCCATCTGGCACTCATGGTGCCGGCGTGGAAAGAGTATGACGTGATCGCCAAGATGATCGAAAACACCCTGGCGACCCTAGAGTACGAGCGCTATGTCATCTTCGTCGGCACCTATCACAACGACGCCGAAACCACGGCGGAAGTCGAACGGATGGTCCGCCGGTATCCCGGCAGGGTGACGCGCGCAACGGTCATGAACGACGGGCCGACCTGCAAGGCCGACTGCCTGAACTGGATCATCGAAGCCATTCTTCGCTACGAAGAAGTCCATCATATCCAGTTTGCAGGCGTCGTCATGCACGACTGTGAAGACGTCATTCATCCGGTCGAACTCAAGTACCTCAATCATGCGGTAGCGGATAGCGACCTGGTCCAGCTCCCGGTTCTGTCATTGCCGCGAAAATGGAACGAGTTCGTCGCCGGCTGCTATCTCGACGATTTCAGCGAGACGCACCAGAAGGACGTACCGGTGCGAGCCCGCCTGACCGGCGTCGTGCCGGGCGCGGGCGTTGCATCGTGCTACAGCCGGCGTTCGATCGAGGCGGCGATGAAGGAGCGCGACGGCAGCCCGTTCAACACGAGTTCACTGACCGAAGACTATGACTTCAGCTTCCGGCTGAGAGACCTCGGCATGAAGGAAGTGTTTGCCCGCTTTCCGCTTTCGGATGTCGAGCGCGATGCCGGCGGGGAGCATGCGGAAGCTGGCGCCGACAATCGAAACCTGCTGGCCACGCGCGAATATTTCCCGAAGACGTTTCGCACCGCCTACCGGCAGCGCGCGCGCTGGATCCTCGG
Organism: Burkholderia sp. Bp9031; assembly: GCF_003857965.1. Taxonomy (NCBI): domain Bacteria; kingdom Pseudomonadati; phylum Pseudomonadota; class Betaproteobacteria; order Burkholderiales; family Burkholderiaceae; genus Burkholderia; species Burkholderia sp. Bp9031. Next base: position 356,734 of record NZ_QTPW01000002.1, on the reverse strand, counting down.
CATTGCCTTCCAGGGCTGGGAACAGCTCGGCTGGAAGGGCGACCTCCTCACCCGCTACATGTTCTTCCACGATCGCAAGGGCATCGTGACGTCGCTGTTTTCGGTGGTGGCCTATGCCGTGCTGCTCAACTTCGTGTTGCTTGCCGTCCTTCAGAAAACCGGCCACGTCATCCCCGCCGGCGCTCAGATCATGATGGCCAGTGCATGGGTGACGCCGCTGCTTTGGGTGAACACCGTCATGCTGTTTGCCCGCGCCGGACAGCGCTTCCACTTCGTCAGCAGGCTGAACGGCCCGCTCCAGGGAGTGCTGTCGATCCCCAGGATGTTCGTGAACAACATGATCAATTTCTGCGCGGTGAGTCGCGCGTGGCGAATCTATGTCGGCCACCTCGTGAGCGGCAGGCCGATCGCGTGGGACAAGACCAGTCACACCTATCTGTCGAACGAAGAACTCGGGAAGGCGCGGCTCAAGATCGGCGAGATCCTGGTCGGCTGGGGCGTGCTCTCTCTGGAACAGTTGCAGGCCGGGCTCGAGAAACAACTGACATGCGGCAGGCGGCTGGGCGAACTGTTGCTCGAATGCAGCGCGCTGTCCACCGAATCGCTGGCCGACGCGATCGCCGAGCAGGCGGAGCTGCCGCGCGTGAGCCTGGGCAACGTCGCGGTAGGCCACTTCGCGGATTCGCTGGCCTTCGAGCTGCAGTATGCGTATCGCGCCGTCCCGTTTTCGACCGCGGACGACGGGACGCTCAATATCGCGGTCGGGCGCCCGCTCTCGCAGGACGAACAGGACGTCGTGCGGCGCGGCGCCAGATCGAACGTCGCTTATTTCATCGCCTGCGATGCCGAGATTGCCGCCGAACTGGCGCGGCACTCGCGCTTCGTCGACATCGCCCGGCTGCGCGACGGCGATGACGCGACGCCGCAGGCATCTCCGGCAAAAAGGCCGTCGGGAGAACAGGCATGAAACGCTCGACACGTCCGATCGCGGCCGGCCTCACGCGCTGCGCACGGTTGAGCGCCCTGGCCATCGCCATGTCGCTCGCCTGGCAGGCGCCGGCATCCGCCGCCCAGCAGCTTTCAGCCAAGGCCTATCGGCTCGCCGACGGCGCATACAAGGCGATCAATGCCGGCGACCTGCCGCGCGCGGAAGTGTACGCGTCGCGTGCCGTCAAGATGCAGCCGGGGAGCGAGCAGCTCGGGCTGCTGCTCGCGGATGTGTACCGGCGCGAAGGGAAGGTCGACGAAGCGGACGCGATGCTGGAATCGCTGAGCGTTCGTTTTCCGAAGAGCGCGGCGGTGCTGGCGCAGCATGGCTACCTGGCGCAGCGGCAGATGCGCTACGACGTTGCGTGCCGCGATTTCTCGGCCGCCGTCACCACCGGAAAATGGAGCAACGAGCAGCAGCGCAACCTGCGTCTCGCATGGTCGGACAGCGCGCTCGCGGCGAATCTCCCGCATGAAGCCGGCATTGCACTGGCGCCGCTGGCCGATGAAAAGTCGGCCGTGGTCCAGGTGCGTATCGCGCAACTGAGCCTGCAGGCCGGTGATCGCGAAAGCGCCATCCGCATGGCGGATCTGGCGGTGAGCGACGCATCGACGGATGCGGAGCGCAACATGGCTGCGTCGATCGCGGCGCAGGCACGGCAAGTCGACCCGCCGCCGCAGACGCCGGTCGACGACAGCGCGCAGCAAAAGCTGCAGCAAGCCTATGACCTCTTGCGCGAACACAAGGATCGCGAGGCGCTCGACGCATTTCAGGAGGGTTTCGCCGGTGGCGCCGGCAACGCGATGAACTACGCGGATGCCGGCTATACCGCCAAGCGGATCGGATTGAACGAGGAGTCCGTCCAGATGTTCGAACACAGTCTCGACGCCGATGAAAACGAACATGCATTCGACACGCAGCGCAAGTTCGGCTATCGACGGGAAGTCGAACAGCTGGAGCGTACCTGGGGTTTCGTGCTGAGTGCGCCATACCAGTCGGCCGCATTCGGCCCGCAAGGCACCATCAGCGTGCTCCAGCCGGGTATCGAGGCGTACTGGCAGCCCCCGAAGATCGGCTATCAGAACGGCCGTATTCTCCAGTTCTTCGTGCGCGGATATGGCACGGCCTACGATGGCAACGGCAACGTGACCGGCATGCCGACGGTACAAGGGTCGGTGGGCATGCGCTACAAGCCGATACCCGATCAGAACGTAGTGGTGACCGCCGAGCGGCTGTTTCATGTCGGCAGCCTGTCGATGACGGACTGGCTGATGCGCCTGGGCTATTCGTCGGAGGCAGGCACCGATCTGCGGGTTACCGAACCGAGCTGGCGGAGCTGGCAGGCTTATGTCGAGGGTGCGTATTTCATCAAGGCGGGCCGCTACATCATCTATTCGGAGCTGCGCTACGGGCACACGTGGCGTTTGCCGATGCTGAGCAACCGGCTGACCGTCTACCCGCACGTCGCGGTGGCAGGCGATCACGATAATCGTCAGCCGGACAGGACGGCAATCGGTGCGGGGCCTGGCGTTCAGTTCAGATACTGGTTTCGCGAAGGCAGGTATACCGCGCCGGCAAGCTATCTCGACGTGACGGTGCAGTACCGTTTTCCATTGACGTCAGCGGCACGCGCACGTGGTCTCGTGGTACGCGCGACATTGTGGTTCTGAGTGACTACGCTGACGCTGGAACGACTCGCGGATGGGGCCCGATCAGTTGGGCGACTTCAGCGGAATGATGGTTTGACGCAACAACTGGAAGTAGGAGCTCGTCGAATACGGGAGCATCTGTTCGGCGTAGTTCCACCAGAAGAATCCGCCGATGAAACGCGGATCGTTCATGCTGTTGACCATCGGGTAATAGGTTTTGATCAGGTTCTGCTGTACCGACGTCGGCGCGGAGAGTTCCGACGTGCCGATTTCGCCGAAGCCGACCTTCGCGTTCGGGAAGATGCTTTCGAGCGCCGCGAAGTCGCTATTCCACGACGGATTCAGTCCCGGGCAATCCTGATACGGGTAGTAGCTGAACAACGCGTAGTCGGCCTGCTGGCGCACCGTTGCCGGCAGGAACGCCGTCGGCCAGGTCTTCCAGTAATCCTGCGGCTTCTCCCAGCAGTTGTTGCCCTTGCTGTCGTCGTTGTAGTACAGCGTGATCGCGGTCTTGCCGCCGTTCGATTTGACGATCGTGTTGGCCGCGGCGACCATCTGGCCGATCTGCTGCTCTTGCGAGTTGACCACGGTGTTCGTGCCGTTCGGATTGGGACGCAACCATTCGCCGTTGATTTCGTTGGCGATTTCCCACACGTCGACCGTGTTCTTCAGCTGCGACACGAGTTCCTGCGTTCGCGCCTTGTAGGTCGTGAGATTCGTCGGGAAATAGTAAGAATCGTAGACCTCGCCCATCACGTACGCGACGGCGTGCAGGCGCAGCAGCGGCGCGTAGTAGTCGGCGGCGGACGTGTCCGGATCGAACACGACACGCACGGTCGGTCGGTAAGGCAGGTTCTGCAGCGACGCGATGATCGCATCCAGCTTCGTCAGGTCGTCGAGCGTGACGCCGTAGACCGGATTCTTCAGCGGTTCGACCTGGGCGCTGGCGGATTGGGACAGGGGCATGAGCCCGGCATAGGCAACGCATGCGGCAATTGCCGTTCGTGAGATAGATTTCGTCAGTTTAATCAAAACTTCATTCCATCCTAAGGTAAGAAGAAGCGCGATTTTAGACGAAAATAAAAGGTAATTATCGGATGATATTGAAAGTAAAGGGGCCGGATAACGCGCTGGGGGAAGTTGCGCCGGCAGGTGGCGGCAAGATAAAGACAGCATCCCGAAACAAATGCCGGTGACATCGGTCAGGCTGGCAGGCCGACCGAACGAGCAGGGAAAACCCTGTCGCCGCGCTGTTTTGCTTCCCGCGCATCGTCGTGCTGCCGGTCGGGTGGCGCGCGGTTGCGGATGCAACGCATGGAATCCTCAGGCGATGCGCGTTCGGCCGCAAACGTTTCACTTTGATTTTCGCTGAAAGCGAGTGTGAATTCCCTAAAGGATGCCGGTGCCGATGACGTTATACGGGTACGGGGATGACTGTCGATCGCATGCATGCGACATGCGACGCGCAGTCCGCAACAACCAGCGCAGCAGGGGAACCAACTTGAATCGTCAGCAATCGTGGACGCGCACGGCCGCGCCCGGCGAGATCATCTACTCGGAGGGCTTCGCCGGCGAGCCCGTCATCTTTCTGATCGCCGACGGCAAGGTCGAGCTGTCGACGCGCTGCGAAGACAAGCGCGTCGTCGTCGCGACGCTCGGGCGCGGCGAGTTTTTCGGCGAGTCGGCGCTGCTCGCGTCCGAGCCGCGCGCGCATACGGCGAAGGCGCTGTCGTTTTGTCAGCTCACGGTCGTGCCGGCCACGCTGCTCGACGAGGAAATCGAGCATGTGTCCGCTCTGCTTCGGCATATCGTGCGCACGATGATCCGGCGCGTAAAGCGCAAGGACGACCAGCTCGCGACCTATACGCACGCGGATTTCATGCCGGGCGTGCTGTCGTATGCGCATGTGCTGTCGCTGATGGCGGGCGCCGACACGCGCGGCGCGGACGACGCGTGGTCGCGCCGGCCAATGCAGGCACACGCGGCGGAGGTGTCGGTGCCGCTCGCGGACGTGATTCGCCGCTGCCGCGCGATCGCCGGCCATTCGCGCCCGCACGTGCTCGCGATGCTGCGCCGCATGGAGAAGCTCAATCTCGTCACGATCGAAGCCGCACCGGCCGACCATGCCGGCGGCACGGCCGATTACGCGGTTTCGTCGGATGCGCGCCAGGTCGTCACCTTCGACGCCGCGCGCGTGATCGATCGCGCGCAGCAGGTCGCCGATCACGATCTCGACCTGTCGATCAACAGCGAGCTGGAGCTGATCGAGCTGGCCGATCTCGAGGCGCTGATCGGCGTCGACCGGACGCTGCTGCTCAACAAGCTGTCGCACGGCGAGATCGCCGACGAGGTGTTCGCGTTCCGCAAGTCGAAGGTGCTGGGCTACGTCGAGCAGAAAGGCGTCGCGTATTTCTCGCGGCGCAACCCGCGCGACGGCGGTGCTGTGCATGCGCTCGAGGACATCGTGTGGATCGACCAGCGCACGCTGTTCGACGTGATCAGCGCATTCGATACGTACGATCTCGCGAAGCTGATCGGGAGCCTCGACGATCGCGCGGTGGCCGACAAGCTGTTTTCCGTGATGACGGAAGCGCGGCGCAACGAGGTGTCGTGGGTGATGCGCCGCGAGCTGAAGCTCGATCCGATCGAGATCGAGGAGATCGGGCGGCGCGTGCTCGATGCCATTCGCGTTGCCAAGGCGCCGGCGGCATCCGCGCCGTTGACTTCATCCGACGCTTAACGCGCGACCCGACGGAGACGCATATGGACCTGTTGACCCTGGCCGGCGTGGTGCTCGGCGGCGCGGCCATCGTGTTCGGCTTCGCACTGGAAGGCGGACATTTCCCGATGCTGTTCCAGTTCGAGGCGCTCGTCATCGTGCTCGGCGGTACGCTCGGCGCGGTGATGATCCAGAACACGTGGGCGCGGTTCTTCGATGCGGTGAAGCAGTTGCGGCTCGCGTTCGTGCGGGCGCAGGAAGTCGACCGCAAGCACCTGACCGACCTGCTCGAGTGGGGCGATCGCGCGAAGCTCGACGGGTTGCTCGCGTTCGAATCGATGGACGTGAGCGGCATTCATCCGTTCGCGCGGCGCGGGCTGGAACTGCTCGCCAACGGCGTGTCGACCGCCGTGCTCGAGGACGCGCTGCAGCGCGAGCTCGACGCATACGAGCGCAGCCGGCTCGCGGCCGCGCGCGTGTGGCAGCAGGCCGGCGGCTATGCGCCGACGTTCGGCATTCTCGGCTCGGTGCTCGGGCTGGTCCAGGTGACGAGCCATATTCTCGAACCGGCGCAACTCGGGCCAGGCATCGCGGTCGCGTTCATTGCGACGCTCTACGGCCTCGCGTTCGCGAATCTCGTGTTTCTGCCGCTCTATGGCAAGCTGCGCGCGCAGATCGACAGCGAACTGCGCTTTCGTAAGCTGTATCTCGACGGCCTGCTCGCGATCTCGCGCAAGGAATCGCCGCATACGATCGAAACGCGGCTGACCGGCGACGTGCGCGGCCGCGCGGCGGAGTCGCTCGCATGACGCACCGGGAGTGTCGACATGACGGCTCGAACTGACGGCGCGCGGGCGGGCTCGGCCGCAGCCGGGCGCGACGACGATGAAGCCGAAGGCACGCAGTCCGGGCGCTGGCTGATTTCCTATGCGGATCTCATCACGACGCTGATGGTGCTGTTTCTCGCGCTGTACGTGCTGCAGCTCGCGAAATACAACGCGCTCGATGCCCGCTACCAGACGCTCGCGCGGCACGACGGCGGCGCGGCGAGCGCGACCGATTCCGCGACGCCCGCGGGCGCGCCGGCATGGCTGGCATCGCTCGATGCGCTGAAGACGAACGGCCGCATCTCGCTGGTGCGGGCGCCGCACGGCATCGAGATCGGCATCGACGCGAAGATCCTGTTCAACGTCGGCGATGCGCGCCTGCTGCCCGACGCGACGCCGGTGCTGAGCCAGATCGGGCGGGCGCTGAGCGAGCATGCGACCGGGGACATTCTCGTCGAAGGGCATACCGACAGCGTGCCGATCGCGAGCGCGAAATACGAATCGAACTGGGAGCTGTCGTCGGCGCGGGCGGGCAGCGTCGTGCGCTATCTGGCCGATCGCGGCGTCGCGCCGCACCGGCTCGCGGCGATCGGGCGGGCCGATACGCAGCCGCTCGTCGCGGGCGACGATGTGGCCGCGCGGGCGCGCAACCGGCGGGTGACGATCTTCGTCGCGTATTGAGCGTGCGTTCGTTCGCAGGCGAGCAAGCCGGGTTCGTCGTCGATATATTGGATCCGGTATGACTGGCATGTGAACTCGGCGATGCGATTCCGCGCGCGCCTGCCGATAACCCGAACTGGCTCGGGTCGAGCGGTTATCGGGGGTTTCCCATGCATTTCTGGCGCAAGCTGTCCATTCAGAACAAGCTGATTTTCAGCATGACGAGTTGCCTGCTCGTGTTCGTCGCGATTTCGAGCGGGTTGAGCATTCGTCTGATCGGCGACGCCGTGCGCGATCGCGTCGTCCGCGACGAGCTGCCGACCGCCGTGAACGGCATCCGCGCCGACGTGCAGCGGCAGATGGCCGGGCCGATCGCAGCCTCCCGCCTCCTCGCGCGCGATGCGTTCCTGCTGCAATGGGAAGCCGACGGCGAGCCCGACGCCGGCACGCGCAATTGGGTCCAGCTAGCGAAGAGCGTGAAGGACGAGCAGAAGGCTGCGTCCGTGCAGTGGGTGTCGGTGAAGAGCGGCAACTACTACAACGAAGCCGGCCTGCAGCGAAAAGTCGGCGACAAGGATCAGTGGCTGACGAACTTCCTCGCGTCGGGCAAGACCTACGACGTGAACATGGATCGCGAGGTCACGCTCGGCGGCTACATGATGTTCATCAACAGCCGCGTGGAGCTCGACGGCACGCCGATCGGCGCGGCCGGCATGAGCCTGTCCGTCGATGCGCTCGCGAAGGGGATCGCCGCGTACCGGATCGGCGAGACCGGGTTCGCGTATCTCGTGCGGCCGGACGGCGCGATCATGATGCATCGCGATACGTCGCTGATCGACGGCAAGCATTTCCTGAAGGACGAGCCGGGCCTGCCGGACGACGCATCGTCGACGCTGCTCGCCGGCAAGCCGTATGCGTACCTGAGCTACAACGGCGACGGCGGTGCGCGCTTCATCGCGACGTCGTTCATTCCGGAGCTGAATGCGTACGTGGTCGTCGAAGTGCCGCAGGCCGAACTGCTCGGCCCCGTGACGCGCGCGATTCGCAGCGCGGCGCTGGTCGCCGCGGTGGCGGGCCTCGGCGTCGCGCTGGTCGTGATCTGGCTGGTCGGGCGCGCGATTGCCGCGCCGATCCGCCGCGCGGCGACGCTCTTGTCGGAGATCGCGAGCGGCCAGGGCGACCTGACGCGCCGGATGACGGTCGAGGGCCAGGACGAGATCGGTCAATTGTCGGACGCGTTCAATCGCTTCGTGTCGTCGTTGTCGACGCTCGTGCACCGGATCCGCGCGGCGTCCGCGTCGATCGCGACCGGGTCCGCGCAGATCGCGTCGGGCAATGCGGATCTCAGCGAGCGCACCGAAGGGCAGTCGAGCAACCTCGAGCGGACGGCTTCGTCGATGGAGGAAATCACGGCGGTCGTGCGCAACAACACCGAAACCGCGACGACGGCCGCGAAGCTGATCACCGGCGCATCCGATACCGCGACGCGCGGCGGGCAGGTCGTCGGCGAAGTCGTGACCACGATGGAGCAGATCAGCGACGCGTCGCAACGGATCTCCGAGATCATCGTGATGATCGACAGCATCTCGTTCCAGACCAACATCCTCGCGCTGAATGCCGCGGTCGAAGCGGCACGGGCCGGCGAGCAGGGGCGCGGGTTTGCGGTCGTCGCGTCGGAGGTACGGAACCTCGCGCAGCGCAGCGCGCAGGCGGCGAAGGAGATCAAGGCGCTGATCGAGCACAGCGCGGGCACGGTGAACACCGGGTCGCGACTCGTCAGCGAGGCCGGGAAGGTGATGCGCGATGTCGTGTCGCAGGTGCAGGGCGTCAGCGCGATGATGAGCGAGATCGCCGAGGCGAGCCTGGAGCAGAGCGCGGGCATCGACCAGATCGGCGACGCGGTGCAGTCGCTGGACCAGATGACGCAGCAGAATGCGGCGCTGGTCGAGGAAAGCGCGGCGGCCGCGGAAAGCCTCAAGCAGCAGGCGGCGGAACTGACGCTATTGGTATCGGCGTTCAAGGTAGACGAATGAAGCGCGCGCGACGTTAAAATGACGCGTTTCTGAGGGACGGCTGCCGCGGGTGACGGCAGCCGTTTTCGCTGTCGGCGCGGGATTCGGTAACGTCATAAAAATGAAGCGCATATCAAGACTGAAGGTCGGGGTGGGGGCAGTGGTGGTCGCGGCGGTGCTCGCCGCGGTCGGGGCAAAGGTGATCGCATCGCCGGCGGATTCGTATCTGGCCTATCGGAAGAAGGCCGCGGCAGCCGTCGCGGCGGCGCGGACGGAGGATCAGGCGGGCCTCGACAAGCAGTACACGGCCGACGTGAATGCCCGGCTCGCGAAGCTGATCGGCACGGTCCGGGCGAGAGGGTTTGTCGCGAAGGCGGAGGGCACCGTGCAGAGCGTCGGCCCCGTCGACGGGATGCCGCCGGGGCCGGACGGGTTGGCCTTCAAGTCGGTCGACGGGAAGATGAACCTCGTCGTGACGACGGTTCCGCTGCTGAAGGCCTGGGCGAGTACGGCGGATGCGGGTATCAAACCGACCGACGACGTCGCCGCGATGTTCGACAACGAAACGCTTTATACGAACGTATTCAGCGATGACGCCGCGGCGTTTCGCTTCGCCGAGTTGCCCGTCAAGCGGCAGCCGGCCGACGGCGTCGTGAAGGCGTTGCTGCTGGGCGAAAGCCAGGACGGCGTGCCGGACGGGCCGAATACGCTGGCCGTGTCGGTCCGGCAGGGCGAACGGGTTTATATCCTGTGGAAAAGCGTGACACTGCGCCCGATCGCGGCGTGCGGCGCGCCGCGCGTGCCCGAGGATGCGCGGCAGGCGTGTTTCGCCAAACAGGTGGTGTCCCAGCGGATCTACCCGCGGCTGATCGCGCAGGCGCAATCGATGGCAGATGCCGTGGTCCGGTAGCGGACGGGTAGTGGATGGCGGCGGGCGTCGATCGCACGGCGCGATTCGACGGTGATGGATGGCGGTTCGCGTCGGACGAATGACGGACGGCGACATCGCGCGTCGCCGTCCGTCGGGATGCCGTCAGACGATAGTCTTCAAGGCGAACGCAACGCCTGCAATCCCAGCGTGAGCGCATTGCACGGTATCTCCGCGGCGCCCAGCGAAAAGCTCGTCATGTTTGCGCTCGCGCCTGGCGTGTGCATCAGTGCGTGAACGATCCGCTCGCTTGCATGGCCGTCGCCATATGGATTGCTCGCGCGCGACATTTCGTCATACGCGCTGTCGCTCTCGAACAGCCGCGACGCCTCCCAGACGATCCGCTCCGGGTCCGTGCCGACGAGCCGCGCGGTGCCGGCCTGGATCGCCTCGGGCCGCTCGGTCGTCTCGCGCGTGACGAGCACCGGCTTGCCGAGCGCCGGCCCTTCTTCCTGGATGCCACCCGAGTCGGTGATGATGAAGTGCGCGCGCGACATCAGGAATACGAACGAAAGATATTCCTGGGGTTCGATCAGGTAGATGTTCGGCACGCTGCCGAGCAGCGCGCGCGCCGGCTCGCGCACGTTCGGATTCAGGTGCAGCGGATAGACGAACTGCACATCGCGATAGCGGTTCGCGAGCGTGCAGAGCGCCTCGCAGAAGTGGCGGAACGGCTCGCCGAAGCTCTCGCGACGATGGCCCGTGATCAGCACCACGCGGCGCGACGGATCGAGAAACGGAAAGTGCGCGGCGACCTTGTCGTTGAGCGCGGTATCGTGATCGAGCATCCGTTTGACGTCGTGCAGCGCATCGATCACGGTGTTGCCCGTCATCACGACTGCGCCCACCGGCACGCCTTCGCTGAACAGGTTGTCGCGCGCCTGGCCGGTCGGCGCGAAATGCCATGACGACACCGCGTCGGTCACGCGGCGATTCAATTCCTCGGGCCACGGCGACCAGATGTCGCCGCTGCGCAGGCCCGCTTCCACGTGCCCGACCGGCAGATAGCGATAGAACGCCGCGAGACTGACGGCCAGCGTCGTCGTCGTGTCACCGTGCACCAGGACAACATCCGGATGCAAATCTTCGAAGACTATCCCGATCGCCTGAAGAATGCCGGTTGTCACGTCGGTCAGCGTCTGGCTCTGGCGCATCAGATTGAGATCGTAGTCGGGCTTGATGTCGAACAGCGTGAGGACCTGATCCAGCATTTCCCGATGCTGGGCGGTGACACATACCCGGGCGTCGACATCCCTGCGCGCCTTCAGCGCGCGGACGAGCGGCGCCATCTTGATGGCTTCCGGCCGAGTCCCAAACACAAGCAAGATCTTTTTCATCGTTGTCCTCGTTGAGCTTCTTCGCGCCGGCAAGCCCGGCACCTGGCGCCAACCATGGTTGCAGGCGACACGTCCCGCCCCTGCATGCGGGTCATGCCGGCCGGCGCCGGCCGCGCGACATGCAGCGGTGTTGCGGGGCGGGCGCACCGTTTTTGTCCGCGCGGTCTCCGCCACGCAATCGTCGGACTACGGACGTAGCCTCGAATCTCGTCAATCACGTCATGAGCGTTCCTCGTTGTGTCGATCGCCACGTCGGTCGGGTTGCATACGTCACCGCCTCGCGACGCACCCGCACTTGTTCCTGCTACCGGTAGAGCAATATTCAAACCAGCGGCCCTGTGAGCGGGCCCGAGTGCCGGCCCGGGTCGCTTCGCACATGCGGATTGCCGAGGAACGTTTCACAATTGCTACGAGCACGAGAGCGGCGCTCTGCCGCGACGCGGATAAACATCTGACCGTTCGCGCCGTCGATCCGGTCACGTCATTCGAAGCACGGAGAATTGCATCGCGCGCCGGCTATCGATCGAATTGCATGAGCCGTTCCAGGCACTTTGAATCGTTTCGGCATGCGAATTTTGTATGGACAATGCGTGGGACGTCGTCGATTTTCCTGCACTGCTTCGACACGAATGATTGTCCTGATGCATCGCGTCGCGCGCAGCGTCCGGATCGGCCGGCGCGAAACGTTGCGCATCTGTAACGCAAGCCTGGAATGGACCGTCCATATCCGCACGACCGCTGGTCGACGTGCGCCGCGAAGCGCACAGGTATGTGCCGAACCGGGGGCCATGCAGCGACTTTCCGCAGCGATTGGCTTTCCGAAATGATGTTGCGCGTGTGTTGCGCGAGGTCCTCGTATTTTGTAGGCAGAAGATCCCCGCTGGAGGGCGAACGCTGATTCGCCGGTGAATCAAAAAACGCGATCCGTGTGTGGAGTGTGTCGATCGGGTACTCACCGGCCCTTGCACCACGGGGCGGGGCGATCCATGGCTCACCCCTTGCTTGTTTCCGGAGGGACACGCGTGTCTCCACGCGTTTGAGCGACGACGGAAGGACGGGAGTACCAATCCAGGCGAATCCGGAAGGCGACGCGAAACGTGCCGGTCTGGCTGGTGCGCAGACCGTGCCTGATTGCATGTCGCGGCCGGTTGCCGACGCTGTGCAGTGTGTTGGTCATGACGCCGATGTCGATCCGCTCGGGGTCGCCAAATGCGGGTTCACGATGGCGGAGATCGCGGTGACCGGATCGCGCCGACACGACGGCGCCGGTCCATGAATGGAAAAAGGGAGGGAGACGTGTCATGTGTGGCATCGTCGGCGCGGCCGCACAACAGGACATCGTTCCGATTCCGACTCCGGTTCACCCGAACCAAGGTGAACCGAGCCACACCGTCGATACGTTCGCCGGGCGCGACGCGGCCAACGCCGCGTCCGGCGATGATTGCGCAGGACTGCCGCGCAGGAGCCCCCGATCATGAAACGGCCCGCGCTTTTCCCGGCCGCACGCGCGTGCGTGGCGGCTACCGTCAGGCGGTGCCACGCGTGGCGCGTTGCCTGTTGCGTCGCCGCGTGTTGCTCCGTGCTGCACGCGGGCGCCGCCGAACTCCAGCTAAACGGGCTGTATCAACGCACGGACGGCGCGATCACCGTGCGCCTGAACGGTGTCGGCATCGATCCTTATTTCGCCGCGAAGGCCCTGCTGGCTGCCGCCGACACGCAGATGGACGCCCGTCAGGCGGCACTCGCGTGGGTCGCATGGATGTTGCCGCGCCAGCGTCCGGACGGCGGCTTCAACCGCTACTGCGTAAAGGCCGGAATGATCAGCCCGTGCGCGGAAGCCGACGCGGACGACGCGATGATGGCGACCTGGATCGAGCTGCTGTCGCGCTTCGCGCCGCCCGACGGAATGCCGGCAGCGTGGGAACTCAGCCTGAGACGCGCAGGCGAGCGCCTGGATTCGCTGCTCGACAAGGCGACCGGCGTCTACCAGATTTCGTCGTCGCTGCATGTCGCGCTGCTGATGGACAACGTCGAGGTACATAGCGCGTTCCAGGCGCTCGCCGCGTATTACGTACGTCGCGCCGAATACGCGCGCGCGGCTCCGTGGAGCCAGCGCGCCGACCGGCTCTCGGCGGCGATCCTCAAGGTGTTCTGGCGCGGCGCGCAATCGGGTTTTCGTGCCAGCACGCAACGGATCAGCGATGCGAGCTTCTATCCGGCGAAAGTCGCGCAGATCTTCCCGATCCTGTCCGGCATCCAGGTGCCCGACCAGTCGAACGAGACGATCTACGCGCAGTGGATGCAGAAGTACGGCAAGACCTGGATGCAGCTCGCCGGCTCCGATTTTCCATGGGGGCTGATCGCGCTGGTCGCATTCAAGATGAACGACTGGAGCACCGTCGCCTGCTGGTATGCACGATCGGGCCCGTATCGACACGGCACGCACTGGAACGTAATGGAGGAGGCGCTTTACCTGGCATTTGAAAGCCGGACGGTCGATCCGCTCGCACCCGCCAAATGCGGGTTCACGACGGCGTCGGCAACGGTGACCGGATCGCGCTGACGCAACGGCGCACGGTTCATGATTCAACAAAGGGAAGGAGACGTGTCATGTGTGGCATCGTCGGCGCAGTCGCGCAACGGAACATCGTTCCGATTCTGATTGAAGGTTTGCGTCGCCTCGAATATCGCGGCTACGATTCATGCGGCGTGGCGACCGTCGTCGACGGCCAGGCGCGCCGCGAACGCAGTGTGTCGCGCGTCGCCGATCTCGACGCGCACGTGCGCAGCGCCGGGTTGTCCGGCAGCACCGGCATCGCGCATACCCGCTGGGCGACGCATGGCGCGCCCGCAACCTGCAACGCCCATCCGATCTTCTCGCGCGACGAAATCGCGCTCGTGCACAACGGCATCATCGAGAATCACGAAACGTTGCGCAAGCAACTGTCTGACGAACACTACGAATTCGACGGGCAGACCGACACCGAGGTCGTCGCTCACCTCATCCACAGCAAGTATCGCGGCGACCTGCTCGCCGCCGTGCGCGATGCGACGTCGCAACTGCACGGCGCGTACGCGATCGCGGTGTTCAGCAAGCACGAGCCGCAGCGGCTGATCGGCGCGCGCGCCGGCTCGCCGCTGGTGGTCGGGCTGAAGGACGACGAGTGCTTTCTTGCGTCCGACGCGCTCGCCCTGGCCGGCATCACCGACCGCTTCATCTTTCTCGAGGAAGGCGACATCGTCGAACTGACGCCGGGCGGCGTGCGGGTCCTCACGCGCGGCGGCACGCCGGTCGACCGCCCGATCCAGACCGTTGCATCGACGCAAGGTGTGGTCGAGCTCGGGCCGTACCGGCATTTCATGCAGAAGGAAATCTTCGAGCAACCGCAGGCCGTGGCCGCGACCATCCCCGATGCGGGGCTGTTCGATCCGGCTGCATTCGGACCGGATGCGGCGCGGGCGTTCGAGCAGATCGACAACGTGCTGATCCTCGCCTGCGGCACGAGCCACTATTCCGGCCTGACTGCCCGCCGCTGGCTCGAGACGATCGCGCGCCTGCCCGCGCAGGTCGAGATCGCGAGCGAATACCGTTACAGCGACGCGCTCGCGCTGCCGAATACGCTAGTGGTCAGCGTGTCGCAATCCGGCGAGACCGCCGACACGCTCGCCGCGCTCAAGTACGCGCAGGCGCTCGGTCATATCGACACGCTCGCAATCTGCAACGTGCCGACCAGCGCGATGATGCGTCAGGCTGGCCTGCGGTTCCTGACGCGCGCCGGCCCGGAAATCGGTGTCGCGTCGACCAAGGCATTCACGACGCAGCTCGTCGCGCTGTTCATACTCGCGGTGACGCTTGGCCGGCTGCGCGGCTACGTCGACGACGCGCAACTCGCGCGTTATACGACGCAGCTGCGGCGGCTGCCCAGCGCGCTCGAGGACGTGCTTGCGCTGGAGCCGCAGATCGAGGGCTGGGCCGCGGAGTTCTCGCAGCACGAGAATGCGCTGTTTCTCGGGCGCGGGCTGCATTACCCGATCGCGCTCGAAGGTGCGCTGAAGCTGAAGGAGATCTCGTATATCCACGCGGAAGCGTATCCGGCCGGCGAGCTGAAGCACGGGCCGCTCGCGCTCGTCACGCATGCGATGCCGGTCGCGACGATCGCGCCGAACGACGCGCTGCTCGAGAAGCTCAAGTCGAACATGCAGGAAGTGCGGGCGCGCGGCGGGCAGCTTTACGTGTTCGCCGATGCCGATACGCGGATCGACAACGGCGAAGGTGTGTCGGTGCTGCGGATGCCGGATTACTACGGGCTGTTGTCGCCGATCCTGCACGTCGTGCCGCTGCAGTTGCTCGCCTATCACGCGGCATGCCTGCGCGGTGCGGATATCGACAAACCGAGGAACCTGGCGAAATCGGTGACGGTGGAATGACGGGAAGGGGGCGGGGGCCGGTCGGCGGTTGCCGGCCGGCCCCCGCAAGCGATCAACGCAACGCCGCCCGGGCCTTCACGATTTTTCCTCGCTGCAACACGTACGCGACGCTTTCGCCGTTCCCCGCGACGACGCCGATATCGTCGAGCGGGTTCCCGTCGAGCACGACGACGTCCGCGATCGCACCCGCGGCGATCACGCCCAATTGCCCCGGCATGTTGACGATCTCGGCCGCCACCGTCGTCGCCGACCTGAGCGCCGCGAGATTGCCCAGCACGTCGGCCCGGATACGGAACTCTCCGCACTGAAACGCGTGCATTTCGCCGAGCAGGTCGGAGCCGAAGCCCATCTTCACGCCGGCGTTCGCATAGATCTCGAGCGACTCGCGCCCCTTCTGCTGCACGGAAGCCACCTTGGCCACCGAATCCGCCGGCATCCCGAACTGCGCACCGTGTTGGGCAAGCGCGTCGTACGTGACGAGCGTGGGCACGACAAACGCGCCGCGCTCGTGCATGAGCTTTGCGGCCGCCTCGTCGACGAGATTGCCGTGCTCGATCGTCCGCACGCCGCACCGCACCGCGCGCGCAATCGCTCGCCCCGTGTACGCATGTGCCATCACGTAAGTATTGGCGGCGTCGGCTTCATCGACGATCGCGCGAATCTCGTCTTCCGAATACTGCGTGTTCGCGATCGGGTCGGTCGGCGAGGCCACCCCGCCCGACGCCATGATCTTGATCTGCGTCGCGCCTTTCTGGATCTCTTCGCGCACGGCGAGCCGCACGCCCTCGACGCCATCGACGACCCGCGCGATCGCCCCCGTGCGAAAGCAGCACGAACACGGCTCCAGCACGTCCCCGCGCGGCCGGAAGTCGCCGTGCCCGCCGGTTTGCGACAGCGCCTTGCCGGACGGAAAGATGCGCGGCCCCGAAACCAGCCCGGTCTCGACCGCCTGCATCAGGCTCCAGTCCGCGCCGCCCGCGTCCCGCACGCTGGTAAATCCGCGCGCCAGCATCGCATCGAGAATCGGCAGCGACCGAATTGCCGCGAGAATGTTCGGCTGCGTCGCGTTGGCGCCCAGGTTCGCATTGGAGGCGAGCACATGCACGTGGCAATCGATGAACCCGGGCATCACGGTCTTGCCGCGCACGTCGATCACGCGCGCATTCGGAAAATCCACGGGTCGATCGGTGACTTCGACGATGCGCTCGCCGTCGATCACGACGTGGTGATGGTCGAGGAGCACGCCCCGTTCGAGGTCGAGCACGTTGCCGCCGTGAAGCACGGTGATGGTCATTGGGGAGGTATCCTTATCGAGTCGTTGACGCATTGCGCCGCGCGTCCTTCACGAAGCGCGTGCCGACGAGGCTGACCGCCGCCGCGACGGTCACGTAGAGCGCGGGCGCCATGTTGCTGCCCGTGCGGGCGATGAGCCACGTAATGAGGAACGGTGCGAACCCGCCGAAGATCGTGACCGCGAAGTTGTACGCGACCGACAACCCGGTCGACAGCACCTTGGTCGGGAACAGTTCGGCAAACGCCGCGAGAATCGGCCCCGTATAGGTGGCGATCAGCACGCCGAACACGGCCTGGAACACGATCAGCGAAGCGAAGCCGGGCGCATGGTTGATCCACGCGAACATCGGCCACGCGAGTACCAGAATTGCGAGCGCCGAGCCTGAGAGGAACACGCGCCGGCCCCACGCGTCGGCGAGCTTGCCGACGATCGGCGAGCAGCACATGATCATCAGGCCACCGGCCATGCCGGCCGCGAAGCCGGTCGACTGCGGCAGGTGCAGCGTGCGCACCGAATAGGTCGGCATGTAGAACAGCAGCACGTACGTGCAGACCGTCCACAGAATCACCATCGAGAAGCTGGCGAACGTCTCGCGCGGGTAGGTCGACAGCACTTCCTTCAGCGGCGAGCTTTCCTTCACCTGCGCTTCGACGGCGCTGAACGCGGGCGTTTCGTCGAGATGGCTGCGGATGAAGTAGCCGACCGGCCCGACGACGATCCCGAGCAGGAACGGCAGCCGCCAGCCCCAGCTGTGCAGTGCCTGCGCATCGAGGGACGTCGTGACGAACGTGCCGGTCGCGGCGCCGAGCAGTACCGCGAAGCCGATGCTCGACTGGATCCAGCTCGAGTAGTACGCGCGCTTCTCCGGCGGCGCGTATTCGGTGAGGAAGGCGGTGGCGCCACCCATCTCGCCGCCGGCCGAGAAGCCTTGCAGCAGCCGCGCGACGACGATCAGCAGCGGCGCGGCGATGCCGGCCTGCTCGTAGGTCGGCGCGAGCCCGATCAGCGCGGTGCCGAACGCCATCAGCAGGATCGTCAGCGACAGCGCGGCCTTGCGACCGACCTTGTCCGCATAGACGCCGAGCACGATGCCGCCTACCGGCCGCATGAAGAAGCCGACGCCGAACGTCGCGACGGTGAGCAGCACCGACGTCAGTTCGTTGCCGGTCGGGAAGAACAGCTTCGCGATGATCACCGCGAAGAAGCTGTACACGGTGAAGTCGAACCATTCGAGGCCGTTGCCGATCACGGTCGCGACGATGGCGCGGCGGCGCTGCTGCGCGGCCGCATCGACGGAATGCGCGGCGCGCGGGGAAAGCGTTCCTTGCATGGTCTCTTCCTTTGTCGGATGACGGGACGGGTGCCCCGCGTGAAGCCCATGTTAAGGACAGCCGGATTTTTTTATGAAACGAAAGATTTGCATGCACGCATGCGCACAGCGCATGCATCGCATTCACTGCGCGGTCTGCCGGTCCGCCTGCTCGAACAGCCAGCGCGAGAACAGTCGTGCCGCCTGGTTCTGCGCGCGGTCGTTCGGCGAGATCACGTAGTAGCCGCCGCCGTGGCTCGCGGATGCCTCCGTCACGCGCACGAGCAGGCCGGCCTCGAGGCACGCGTCGATCATGTAGCGCCAGCCGAGCGACACGCCCTGGCCGAGGATGGTCATCTGCACGATCTGCGGATACGAGTTGATCGTGATGTCCTGGGGCTGCGCCTTCTGCCGATCGATGTCATTCATGTCGAACCATTCGGACCACGACATCCACTGGCGCTGGCCGTCCTCGAGGCGCAGCAGCGTCTCGTTCGCGAGGTCGGCCGCGCACAGCGTGCGGCCGGCCAGGTAACCCGGCGCGCAGACCGGGAAGACTTCCTCGTCGAACAGGCGGCGCGCGGTATATTCGGCCGGCGCTTGCTGGCGCACGTAGTAGACGCCGACGTCGAATTCCGCGGGCGACATCGATGCCAGGCCGTCGCGCACGATCACGCGCAGCTTGATGTTCGGATATGCGGCGCGGAACGCCGGCAGGCGCGGCGTGAGCCACAGCAGTGCGACGCCGGACGAGCAGGCGATCGTCAGTTCGAGATCGCCGTACGGCTTCATCACGTCGTGCGTGGCTTCC
Source organism: Burkholderia sp. Bp9031 (assembly GCF_003857965.1). Lineage (NCBI taxonomy): Bacteria > Pseudomonadati > Pseudomonadota > Betaproteobacteria > Burkholderiales > Burkholderiaceae > Burkholderia > Burkholderia sp. Bp9031. The sequence continues at coordinate 337,772 of NZ_QTPW01000002.1, read as the reverse complement.
GCGCATAGCGTGAGCAGATGATGGACCTGCGCCGCATATTGCTCGCCGGCGATCGTCAGCCGCAGCGAGCGGTGTTCGCGGACGAACAGCGAGCGGCCGAGGAATTCCTCGAGCTGCTGGATCTGGCGGCTGATCGCACTTTGCGTCAGGTGCAGTTCGACGGCGGCCTTCGTGAAGCTCGCATGCCGCACGGCGGCTTCGAACGCGACGAGGCACTGAAGGGGCGGCAGGGGCGTGATGCGCATGGCGGGCGTGAGGGTCGAGGTCGCTGCCGACATGATACGGGCGCACGAGCCGGAAATCGCATGCCGGAACGATGCTGCCGGGCCTTATTCGTGCGAAGATTGAGCGACTTCCACCTGCATTCCATCGAGGCCGTCGTGATCCGATCGAACCCCGAGGGCAACCCGCAAGCCGGCCATCCGCCGTGGATGCCCGTCGCGCTGGACGAGCTGGGCATCCGCCGCTTCCCGCCCGGCAGCATCAATCCGCGCATCGTCGAATACAACAACCACACGAATCTCGTCGGCTACGACGACAAGATTTCGTGGTGCTCGTCGTTCGTCAACTGGTGCATGACGCATGCCGGCATCCGCGGCACGGGGTCGGCGCTCGCGCGCTCATGGCTCGAATGGGGACGCCCGCTGGAGCGTCCGGAGTACGGCTGTATCGCGATCCTGACGCGCGACGACCCCGCAAGCTGGAAGGGGCACGTCGGGTTCTATCTGCGTCACGACGACGACCATGTGCACCTGTTCGGCGGCAATCAGCTGGAAGAGGTGCGCGAACTTGCGTACCCGGTGAGCGAGGTGATCGGATACCGCTGGCCCGACGCCGGCTGATCGCGCCGCACGCGGGCGCCCTGTACACACGGACAATGGAGCCGGCGTCGAATGGCGGCCGCAGTCAGTCCTTCGCGGCAGCGACGGCCACGGCCTCCGTCTCATCCGACGCCTCGTTCCTGCTCCACCCACCCCCGAGCGACCGATACAACGCGACCGCCGCCAGCGCATGCTCGCGCTTGACCTGGTTGAGCGCATCCGAGTCCCGCAGATACACCTCCTGCGCTGACAGCACGTCGAGAAAATCTGTCGCACCGCCCTTGTAGAGCTGGTTTGCCAGCCCGAGCGCCTTGTCCGATGCCGCGAGCGCGCTGTCGAGCCGTCGCGTCGCTTCATCGCTGCTGACGAGGTTCGCACGCGCATCCTCGACTTCCCGCAGTGCTTGCAGCATCGTCTGCCGCAACCCGAGTTCCGACTCGCGCATCCGGCTTTCGCTTTGCGTGATGTCGGCCGTGATCCGCCCGGCATTGAAGATCGGGCTCGTCGCGCTCAACGCCGCGCTGAACAGGTTGTCGGTCAGCGTCGGCAAGCCGAGGTACGACGCGGCAAGAATCCCGTCCGTCAGGTTCAGCGAGAACTTCGGATAACGCTCGGCCTTCGCGACACCCACCTGCGCCGCGCGCCGTTCGACCTGCGCGTAAGCGGTGAGCACATCGGGCCGCCGCAGCAGCGCCTGCGAAGGCAGCGTGGCGGGCGACCCGGCCGGCGGTGCCGGAATCGCGCCAGCCTGCGCGAGCACGAGCCGATCGATCGACTCGGGCGTGCGCCCCGAATACACGGCGATCAGGTTGAGCTGATGCGCGATCTGCGCCTGCGTCGGCGGAATCCGCGCTTCGAGCGCGTCGAGCTGGTTCTGCGCGCGCGTGACGTCGAGTTCCGTCGACAGCCCGAATGCCTGCCGCTTGCGCGTGAGTTCGAGCGCACGTCGACGAATTGCCGCGTTGTCCTGAAGGATCTTCAGTTCCTGCTGCGCCCAGCGCAGGTCGACGTACGCGGAGGCCGCATCGGCCGCGAGCGCGAGCCGCATCGCGTCTTCCGCGTGCTGTTGCCCGACCAGCCCGGCCTGCGCGGCCAGCAGGTCGAGCCGTTGCCCGCCGAACACGTCCGGCGACCAGCTCAACGCGAGCCCGGCGCCGGCCTGCCGCACGTAGCCGAGCGGCGGTGGCGTGTTCTGGCGTGCGTCGGCGGCATGCGCGGTCGCGTCGAGTTCGGGCAGCAGCACCGCCCGCTTCTGCACGGTCAGCGCCTGCGCCTGCTTCACGCGTTCGGCGGCGGCCAGCAGATCGAGGTTGCCGTCGAGCACGGTCGCGATCAGCCGGTCGAGCACGGGATCGTGGAACTGTGCCCACCACGCGGCGGCGTCGATGTCCGCGCGCGGCACGTCGGTGTCCCATGCGGCGGGTGCGAGCGCTTGAACGGAATCGTGCAGCGCGGGATGCTGCGCGGGCTGCACCGCGCAGCCGGCGGCGAATGCGCTGACGGCCAGCGCGGCGAGTAGCTTTTTCATGACGAGTGTCTCGGCTTCAGTGCGCGTCCGGCGGCGGCGCGTTCAGGGTGATGGGGCGGGAAAACGCGACGGCGATCAGCGCCACCACGAAGCACAGCGACAGCGCGTAGTACGCATCCGCATAGGTGAGCGTCAGCGCTTCGCGATAGATCAGGCGGTGCAGGTTCGCGAGGCCGGCCTGCGCGGTATCCAGCGTGTTGCCGGCCACCGAGGTCCAGTACGCGGCCTGGCGATCGAGCAGCGACGCGACCTGAGGCTCGCCGGCGCTCACGTGCTCGTTCAGGCGCAGGTAGTGGAAGTTCAGCCGGTCGTTGAGCATCGTCGCGCTCACCGCGATGCCGATCGCGCCGCCGAGGTTGCGCATCAGGTTGAACAGTCCGCTCGCCGATTTCAGCCGCGACTGCGGCAGCGAACCGAGTGCCATCGTCACGATCGGCGGCACGCTGAACTGCTGGCCGATGCCGCGCAGCGCCTGCGGCAGCAGCAGTTCGCGCCAGCCCCAGTCGTGCGTGATCGGCGTGTACAGGTAGCAGCCGAGGCCGAAGCAGACGAGCCCGAACACGAGCAGTGCGCGCATGCTGAAGTGGCGCGCGGCGAACGCATACGCGCAGAGCGCGAGCAGCTGGAACGCACCGACCGACAGCAATGCGATGCCGATCTGCAGCGAGCTGAATGCACGCACCTGCGACAGGAACAGCGGCGTGAGGAACACCGTCACGAAGATCCCGATGCCCGTCACGAACGACAGCAGGCTGCCGATCCCGAAGTTGCGCACGGCGAGCGCGCGCAGGTCGACGACCGGATCATCCGCGGTCAGCGCATGCACGATGAACAGGAAGCCGCAGATACCGGAGATCCACGCGCAGACGACGATCGCGTCGTCGCCGAACCAGTTCTTGCGCGGGCCTTCCTCGAGCACGTACTCGAGGCAGCCGAGGAAGCCCGACATCAGCGCGATGCCGAGGTAGTCGCCGCGCTTGACGAGGCTCGGGTCCGGCGTGTCGATGTGCACGTAGCGCGGCACCAGCACGGCCACGACGATGCCCGGCACGAGGTTCAGGTAGAACAGCCAGTGCCACGACCATTGATCGGTGATCCAGCCGCCGATCACAGGCCCGATCGCTGGCGCGAGCGATGCGAGCGCGCCGATCGTCGTCGACGCGATCAGCCGCTGCTTGCCCGGGAACAGCACGAACGCGGTGGTGAACACGGTCGGGATCATCGCGGCGCCGAGCGCGCCCTGCAGCCCGCGAAACAGGATCATCGAGTTGATGTCCCACGCGAGCCCGCACAGCATGCTCGTGATCGTGAAGCCGACGGCCGATGCGACGAACAGCCAGCGCGTCGACATCACCTTCGACAGCCAGCCAGACATCGGGATCACGATGATCTCGGCGATCAAGTAGGCGGTCTGCACCCACGACAGCTCGTCCTGGCTGGCGGACAGGCCGCCGCCGATGTCGCGCAGCGACGATGCGACGATCTGGATGTCGAGCGTCGCCATGAAGAAGCCGACGCACATCAGCGCAAACGCGAACACGCGCTGCTTCGTCGGTTGCGACGCGGGGTCGCCGGAAAACGCGGTGGTCATCGTCGGCTCCCGTTCAGTTCGCGCGGCCGGTGTGCACGGTTACGACCGCGGACAGGCCGGGGCGCAGCACGTGCTCGATGCCCGGTTGCGGATCGAGATGCACGCGCACCGGCACGCGCTGGACGATCTTCGTGAAGTTGCCGGTCGCGTTCTCGGGCGGCAGCACGCTGAAGGTCGCGCCGGTCGCCGGCGCGAGACTGTCGACGCGGCCGTGGAGGCGCGCGCTCGACGCATCGAGCGACACGTCGACGCGATCGCCCGCGTGCATCTTGCGAAGCTGGTCCTCCTTGAAGTTCGCATCGATCCATAGCCCCGACGCGGGCACGACCGTCAGCAGCGGCACGCCGACGTTCGCGAGCATCCCGACGCGGCCCGTGCGGTTGCCGACGTAGCCGTCGACCGGCGAGCGGATCGTCGTGTATTCGACGTTCAGCGCCGCGACGCGTTGCGCGGCGAGTGCCGTGTTCACGCGGGCCCGCGCATCGGCGAGCTGCGCGCCGAGCACGTCGAGCTGCCGCTTCGATGCGAGCAGCGCGGCGTCGCTGCGTGCGACGGCGGCATCCGCTTTCGAATAGTCGGCATCCGCACGTTCGACGATCTGGTTCGACACCGCATCGGATTTGACGAGCTCGCGGTAGCGCACGCGGTCGGATGACGCGCGCGTGAGCTCGGCCGACGATGCATTCCTGTCCGCCGCATGCTGACCGATCACCGCGTACTGCAGTTGCTGCTTCGCTTCGAGTTCGGACACCGCGGAGCGCGCGCTGTCGACTTCCGCGGCGGCTTGCGCGAGCTTCGCGTCGTAGTCGCGCGCATCGAGCTGCACGAGCACGTCGCCGGTCTTCACGCGCTGGTTGTCGGTCACGAGGATCTTGTCGACGAAGCCGTTCACCTTGGGCGCGAGCACCGTGACGTCGCCACCGACATACGCGTCGTCGGTGCTTTCCTGGAAGCGCAGCACGAACAGCCAGTCGAGCGCGGCAGCGGCCACCACGACGATCACCGCGCCCACCGCGATGCGCATCCACGGCACGCGGCGCTGCCTGGCCGGCCGGTCGATTGTGGCTGCCTCGCGGGAGGCAGCGGCTGGGGTCGTTTCCATCGATTCACCTATGTATATGCACTAATTGAGGCGACCGACGATGCGTCGCCGATCGGGGAAGGGGTTAGCGTTCCGGCAGGTTGTGCGTGATCCGGAACAATTCGTCTCTGAGGCGGGCCGCCCGGGCCGGCCCGAATTGCTGCTCGAACGCCTCCTGCGCGGCGAGCCAGTGCACATGCGCGTCGGCGATCTTCGTTTCGCCGTGTGCGGTCAGCGCGAACGTCCGGGGGCGGCAACGCGGCTCGATCCGGCCCGTCACGAGCGCCGCGCCGACCAGCGGCTTGAGTGCGCGCAAGAGCGCCGTGCGCTCGATCACCAGCACCGCCGATAGCGTCGCCATCGTCAGGCCCGGGCGCTCGCGCAGCAGCGCGAGAATGCTGTACTGCGACGGCGTGACGCCCGCCCGCGACAGGTAGCGCTCGTAGAACTGCGAGATTCGCCGGGCGGCTTGCCGAACCGCGAAGCAATCGTCATCGGTAAGCATGGTCGTGTGCATGTGCACATGTTAGGCGGCAATGCGAGGCGAAGCGAGCGGCGGGGCAGGATCAGATTGGTGTCGTGGCTGTACCAATCGGCGGCAGAACGGCGCGTTCCGTGCCGGATCAGGCCGCGGCCGGAACGATCCAGCCTTCGCGGTCGCAATACGCGGCCGTGTAGTCGATGAACGCCTGGACCTTCGCGGGCAGCAGCGCGCGGTTCGCGTAGGCGAGCTTGATCTCCACGAACGCGTCGACGAGATCGGCGCCTTCGAGCAACTGCACGAGCGCGCCCGACGCGAGTTCGGCCTCGACGAGCGTTCTCGGCACGACGCCGATGCCGAAGTCGTGCATCACCATTTCACGGTTGAAGACGGGGCTGTTCGACGAGATGTCGAAGCTCAGCGGCACGGTCAGCAGGTCGCCGTCGACGCGGAACGACAGCGCGGGCCGGCGCAGCGACGGCGACATCGGTACGAATGCATGATCGGCGAGGGCGGCCGGCGTGTCGGGGCGCGCGTGCGCGCGCAGGTACGCCGGGGTCGCGACGATCACCACGGGAATGCGTTCGACCAGCCGCACGACGGTCGTCTCGCTCGTCAGCATGTACGGCACGACGATGCCGATGTCGTAGCCTTCGCCGACGAGGTCGACCGGGCGCTCGGTTAGCGTGACGTCGAGGCGCACCTTCGGATGCGCGGCCTTGAAGCCGGCGATCAGCGGCACGAGCCGGTTCAGCGCGGCCGTCGTATGCGCGACGAGGCGCAGCAGCCCTTCGGGCTCGCGCGTGTGCGACTGTGCCTGCGCTTCCATCGAGTCGAGTTCGTCGAGCACGGCCGCGCAGCGTTCGTAGATGCGTTCGGCGGTTTCGGTCAGCGAGACCTGGCGCGTGGTCCGGTGCAGCAGGCGGCTGCCGAAGCGCGCCTCCAGATCCGCGACCGCCCGCGACACGACCGGCCGCGCGAGGCCGTGCATGTCGGCGGCGCGCGTGAAGCTGCGCGTTTCCACCACCGACCGGAAGATCCGCAGCTTGTCGATGTAGTCCATGTCCGTCTCCTCGGGGCGATGGCGGGGCGCCCGATGCACGCGACCGGCCCGGCCATGTTACGGCGCAGTGTACATTGACTTTATGCATATGCACATATAAATTGCCGATCATGAACGATATCCAGATGGCCCAGGCCTGCAATTGCCTCGCGCTGCGTCAGGCGGCGCGCTTCGTCACGCAACTCTACGAGCGGCATCTGGCCCCGGTTGGCGTCACGCCCGCGCAGTTCTCGATCATGGCGAACCTGTCGCGCCGGCCCGGCCTGGTGATGAGCGAACTTGCCGATAGACTGGTGATGGATCGCACGACGCTGTTGCGCGCGCTGAAGCCGCTGCAGCGCGACGGATTCGTCGCCGCGGCCGCGTCCGAGCATGACGCGCGCGCGCATGCGCTCAGCCTGACGAAGCTCGGCGAGCGTACCTACGCGCAGGCGAAAGTCGCGTGGCAGGCCGCGCAGGACGAGTTCGAGACGCAGTTCGGCCGCAGCCGGGCCAAGGCGCTGCGCGACGAACTCTTCAGCCTGACGGCGCAGCGATAGGCGCAATGCGCGCGGTAGTATGACGAAAGCGATCCGGATCCACCGGACGAGACACGAGGAGCACCCCCATGCTGCAGTTGAGCGAGCGTGACGACGCGATGTTGCGCGGCGCATTCGGCGACGGCGTCGCGCGCGCGATGCGGATCGTCGCGCGCACGGCCGAGGTCATGTCGGCGCCGCACTTGATCGACATCACGTCCGCGCATATCGACGGTTGTCTTTACCACGGCCGGACGAGCCTCGACTTCGTCGAGTATTTCGTCGATACCGGCGCGCAAGTCGCGGTGCCGACCACCCTGAACGTCGGGTCGCTCGACCTGATCCATCCCGAGCTGTATCACGGCGACCGCACGATCCAGCGCGACGCGCAGCGCCTGATGGATGCGCACCTGCAACTCGGCTGCGAATCGAGCTTCACGTGCGCGCCGTATCAGCTGAAGCATCGTCCGCGCGTCGGCGAGCAGATCGCGTGGGCCGAATCCAATGCGATCGTGTTCGCGAATTCGGTGCTCGGTGCGCGCACCAGCCGCTACGGCGACTTTCTCGACCTGGCCGCCGCGATCACCGGACGCGCGCCGTATGCGGGCCTGCACGTCGAATCGAATCGCGCGGCGCGGATCGTGTTCAACGCGCCGGACTTCGGCAACCGGCCGTCGCGCGACATCTATTTTGCGGCGCTCGGGTTGCTGATCGGCAGGATCGCGGGCGCGATCGTGCCGGCGATCGTCGGATTGCCCGTCGACACCACCGAAGACGAACTCAAGGCGCTCGGCGCGGCCGCCGCATCGAGCGGGGCCGTCGCGCTGTTTCATGCGGTGGGCGTCACGCCCGAGGCGCCGACGCTCGATGCCGCATTGCACGGGCAGGCGGCGCAGCGAACGGTCGAGGTCGCGATGGCCGATCTCGACGAGATCCGCCGCACGCTGAATCATGGCGCGGCCGGCGATGCGCTCGTCGCGGTCGCACTCGGCACGCCGCATTTCTCGCTGGCCGAATTCCGCACGCTCGACGCGCTGCTCGATCAGTTCGACGGCAAGCTGACGTGCGATTTCTACGTGAACACGAGCCGCTTCATTCTGTGGGAGCTGGGCGAGCTCGGGCTCGCGGACAAGTTCGACGCGCGCGGCATCCAGATCGTCGTCGACACCTGCACGTACATCACGCCGGTGATGAAACAGCTGTCGGGCCTGGTGATGACGAACTCGGGGAAGTGGGCGTCGTATGCGCCCGCGAACATTGGCGTCACGGTGGCGTACGGCAGCATGCGCGAGTGCGTGCGCTCCGCGTTCGAAGGAAGGGTGCGATTCGATGACTGAAGCAACGATCGGGAAACTGACGGGCGACACGCTCGTGCAGGGCAGCGTGTGCGCGAACACGATCGTGCTCGACAAGCCGCTCAGCTTCTGGGGCGGCTACGACTCGGGCGCGGGGCGGATCGTCGATCGCGGGCATCCGCAGGCCGGCGCGAGCCTGGCCGGTCGGATCATGGTGATGCCGCACGCGAAGGGTTCGAGCTCGAGCAGCAGCGTGCTCGCGGAAGCAGTGCGCAACGGCACGGGGCCGATCGGGATCGTGCTGAAGGAGCGGGACCTGATCATCTCGATCGGTGCGATCGTGGCTGCCGAACTGTATGGGATTGCGGTGCCGGTGGTGTGCGTGACGGACGACGTGTATGACGCGATCGTCGCCGCGACCGGCGAGGTGCGGATCGAGGCGGGCGGCGGGGACGGTGGCGCGCGGATTGACGTCGGCGACTGAAGCGGTCTCGCCGACGTCGGCTCAGATGAAGCGGATGCGCGGCGTATCCTCCGGCGCGAGCGAGAGCGCGTTCCTGGCGGCATTCATCTCGCGTTTGCCGCCCGGTTGCTTGAGCCGTCGAATTTCGGGCCACACGATCAGACCGAACACCGAGCGCAGGATCGTACTCGCCACGAAGAAGCCGATCACGGCTGCACCGAACCACGCAAATATGTCGAGCATGCCGTCGGTACTGCGTTGCACGGCGGACAGGATGCCGGTGACGAGCGTCAGGCAGATCAGCGCGCCGATCGTCACGGCTACATCGGTTCGGGCGCCGGCGACCCGCGCGGGGCGAACGAGATACACCGAGCCGTCGGTGACGTTGCGGATTCCGTAGATTGCCAGGCTATCGAGGCCTTCGGCATAGGCGACATTCAGCTGATCGCCCGCGACGAGGAAGAGGTTGCGCGTCCCGCTTGTCCTGAGCGTAAGCGGCGCGTCGAACGCGTCGAGCCGAAGAGCGATCTCCTCGATGCTTTGCGTGGTCCAGCCGAGGTTATTGCTCCAGACCTTCGTATTGATCGTTTTCTGGCTGACCGACATGACGCTGCCGGACGCAATCCGCATGGAGCGATCGGTCATGCGTTGCTCCGTTCGATCGTGAAACGGGACGGCTGGCATTGCCACTGTTCCCTGGCTTCGCGCCGCTGCGGCCGGAACACCCATTCGGACAGGCCGGCAATCGCGAGCAGCGTGCCCAGCATGCTGATGATGCTCGCGAACACGGTCAGTGCGAGGACGAGCGCCCAGCCCGATTTGAACGCGGCGCCGCCGATCAACAGGCTCAGGATGAACACGCACGACGCCCAGGTGAGCAGCGACAGGTTGCGGTCTTTCTGGGCGAATGCATCGTAGGGCGCGATCGCCAGATCGTGGCTTCTGATCCATGCGATCCGGCGACGGCCGCGGTCGTCGAAGACGCATGCGCGTACGGCCATGCCGGGCTTCAACCGATCCACCTGCTTGAACGCTTCGGCGTCGACGTCGCCGGCCGCGATGAAGTAGCAAACATCCTGCATCGTCAGGCGATAAAGCGGCACCTGCTTGATGTCGGTCTTGACGCGGATGAGGTTCGTATCGATACGGTCGATCCTCGCGTCGATCAGCGTGGTGTGATTGCGCATGATTGGAAGAGGGCGTCAGCCGACATCGCGTTGGTGTGGCATTCATCATACCGATGAATGCGCGGGCGAGCGCATCTCCCGCGTTTCCGCATCATTCGCGCGCCGTTCCCGCCGCTGCTTCCCGATACGCACTCGGCGTTTGCCCGGCCCAGCGCCGGAACGCCCGCGTGAAATTCGCCGGATCGGTGAACTGCAGCCGCTCGGCGATCGTCTTCAGGTCGAGGTCCGATGCGGCGAGCAACTGCTTCGCGTCGCGAAACCGCGCTTCGTCGAGCAGTTGCCGATAGCTCGACCCGGCGTCCTCGAGCCGGCGCCGCAACGTGCGCGTCGACACGAGCAGTGCGTCGGCGAGCGCCTCCGGGCTCGAATAGTCGCCGGCCGTGCGCGCCAGTTCGGCACGCACGCGCTCGACGAGATCGCCTTCCTCCTGGCGCACCTGCGCATACTCGCGCTCGACCTGCACGAGCGCCTGCCGGTGCGCGACTTCGTCGGCGAGCGGCAGCGGCCAGTCGAGCACGTCGCGTGCGATCCACAGCGCATTCGCCGGGCAGCCGAATTCGACCGGCGGCAACTGGTCGCGGTAACGCGCGAAATAATCGGGCTCCGGCCACGTGAAGCGCAGCGCAATCGGCGGCGACGCGCGTCCGGACCATTGCGAGACGTTCTGCGCGAGCCCGGTCAACACGAACTCGAACATCACGTGATGCTGCAGCACGGGGCTTGCCTGCACGCCGTGCAGTTCGAGCGTCGCGCCACGTTCGTCCTCCGCGTAGATCAGCCGATATTGACGGTTGCGCATCCGGAAGTAGCGCTGCGTGACGACCAGCGCGTCGCGGATGTCCCGCGCGGTCAGCGTCGCATAGCCGAGGAAGCCGTGCACGGTCGGCTTCAGCAGCAGGCCGAACGCGAGGCCGATGCCCGGGTCGCCGCCGATCTCGATCGCGTTGAGCACGAGCCGGCCCCATTGCGACGGCGCGACGCGCGCGTCCGGTTCGGCCAACACCGCGTCGCGCAGCCCGGTGCCCGCGCGCACCGCGGCCAGATCGACGCCGCGTGCGGCCAGCGCCTGCAGCAGCAGGCGCGTATAGGCAACTGGAATCGTCGGCCGGCGTAGCCCGAGGCGGTCCTTGCGTGGCGGGGAGGTCATGTCGTTTTGGCCGGAAATGACAAGCATTATGGCTGTTTGCCCCCTCACGTTCAAGGCGGCGCGCGGCCTACGATGGCATTCATCGCTCAACCGCGGAACGATCATGACGACCCCCTTTCCCCACCTGCTCGCACCGCTCGACCTCGGCTTCACCACGCTGAAGAATCGCGTGCTGATGGGTTCGATGCACACGGGCCTCGAAGACAGCCGCAAGACGCTGCCGCGGCTCGCCGACTATTTCGCCGAACGCGCGCGCGGCGGCGTCGGCCTGATCGTGACCGGCGGCTTCGCGCCGAACGTGGCCGGCTGGACCAAGCCGTTCGGCGGCACGCTGATGACGTCGGCCGGCGCGCGGCGGCATCGCGTGGTCACCGACGCCGTGCATGCGGACGACGGCAAGATCGCGCTGCAGATCCTGCATACCGGCCGCTACGGCTACCACCCGTTCGCGGTCGCGCCGTCGAAGATCAAGTCGCCCATTTCTCCGTTCGCGCCGCATGAACTCGGCGCGCGCGGCGTCGAGCGTCAGATCCGCGCGTTCGTCCGCTGCGCGCAGCTCGCGCGCGAGGCCGGCTACGACGGCGTCGAGATCATGGGCTCCGAGGGCTACCTGATCAACCAGTTCATCTCGGTGCATACGAACAAGCGCACCGACCAGTGGGGCGGTTCATACGAGAACCGGATCCGCCTGCCGATCGAGATCGTCGAGCGCACGCGCGACGCGGTCGGGCGCGATTTCATCCTGATCTACCGGCTGTCGATGCTCGACCTGATTCCGGACGGCAGCGACTGGAGCGAGACCGTGCAGCTCGCGAAGGCCGTCGAGCGCGCGGGCGCGACCATCATCAACACGGGGATCGGCTGGCACGAGGCGCGCGTGCCGACGATCGCGACGTCGGTGCCGCGCGGCGCGTTCGCGTGGGTGACGAAGAAAATGAAGGGCGAGGTCGGTATCCCGCTCGTGACGACCAACCGGATCAACCGGCCCGAAGTGGCCGAGCAGATTCTCGCGGACGGCTGCGCGGACATGGTGTCGATGGCGCGCCCGCTGCTCGCGGATGCCGAGTTCGTCGTCAAGGCCGCACAGGGCCGCGCCGACGAGATCAACACCTGCATCGGCTGCAACCAGGCGTGCCTCGACCACGCGTTCAAGAACCAGATCGCGTCGTGCCTGCTGAACCCGCGTGCCTGCCACGAGACGGAGCTGGTCTACACGCGCGTGCAGCAGCCGAAGCGCATCGCGGTCGTGGGTGCGGGCCCGGCCGGGCTCGCGTGCTCGACCGTGCTCGCGCAGCGCGGCCACCACGTCGACCTGTTCGACGCGGCGCCGGAGATCGGCGGCCAGTTCAACATGGCGAAGCGGATTCCGGGCAAGGAGGAGTTCGACGAAGCGCTGCGTTACTTCGGCCGCCAGGTCGAGCTGACCGGCGTGAACCTGCACCTGAACCGCCGCGTCGACGCGAGCGACCTGATCGCGGGCGGCTACGACGAGATCGTGCTCGCGACCGGCGTGGCGCCGCGTGACCCGAAGATTCCCGGGCAGGACGGGCCGAACGTGCTCAGCTATATCGACGTGCTCGCCGGCAGGCAGCCGGTTGGCCAGCGTGTCGCGGTGGTCGGCGCGGGCGGCATCGGTTTCGATGTCGCCGAGTATCTGGTGCAGGACGGCGAGTCGCCGACGCTCGATCTGGAAGAATGGAAAGCGGAGTGGGGCGTGACCGATCCGGCCGCGACGCGCGGCGGCGTGACGCGCGCGCGGGTCGCGGCGCCGGTGCGCGAAGTGACGCTGCTGCAGCGCAAGGCCGCGCCGCTCGGCAAGGGGCTCGGCAAGACGACCGGCTGGATTCACCGCGCGACGCTGAAGATGAAGCAGGTGAAGATGATCGGCGGCGTGAACTACGAATCGATCGACGCGCGCGGGTTGCACGTGTCGTACGGCGAGCAGCGTACCGATCACGAACTGATCGAAGCCGACACGATCGTGCTGTGCACGGGGCAGGAACCGCAGCGCGCGCTGCTTGCGCCGCTTCAGGCGGCCGGACGCTCGGTGCATCTGATCGGCGGCGCGGAACTGGCGGCCGAACTCGATGCGAAGCGTGCGATCGATCAGGGCTCGCGGCTTGCCGCTCGGCTGTAACGGGCAGGCGTTCCGGGTTTCGAGACGGCGTGCGTCGCGCGGCAGCGCGCTGCGTGCGCGACGGCTCCCGACTTCCCGGCCGATGTGTTGCGGCATCCCGCAACACGCCGGTTGCGTGGACCGGATGTACCGCGGCGCCATGCAACATGGCGACGCGATTCCGGCAGACCGCCATCTGCCACCGGCACGCGTGCCTTAGGCCGCTTCGGCCCGCTCTTCCTCTTCCGCTTCCAGCATTGCCTTGACGATCAGGTAGACGGCCGGCAGGTCGTCGTCGTCGCGGCGCCAGTCGACCGGCTCCTCGACGTCCGCGGCGACCAGCCGGCTGTCGCGCAGGCGGATGAACGCGTCGACGACCGTCGGATCGTTGCGGCTCAGGAAACCGGTATTCGAGAACGCGAGTTCCTCGACGTTCAGCAGCGCCTGCCAGCTCATCGTGCGGACGGCGGCCGGATGAGTGCGGCGCCGCAGGCCGAGCGCGCGTTGCGCAGGGCCGCCGACGACACGCTGAAGATCGACGACCGCCCGCTGCGCGGCACGCTCGAAGTGGACGGGGTTGAAGCCGGGTTGCTCGGGATCGAATGCGGATGACTGGAACATGGTCGCCTCACAGAAGTCCGTCCGTCATGGGTGACGGAATTCGGGTCAAATGGTGCAAAAGCACTGTAAATATATACAGTGTTCGAGGCGGTTTCAAGTGCTGAATGCACGTGTGTTCGTCGCAACCGGTTCGAGCGCGGCGGTGAGGGTGGTCGAAGCGTGCGTCGAGTCGTTCCCGCGCGCGGCTTACACCGACGCGGCGATCGTCTCCCGCAGCCATCGATGCGCCGGATCGCGATGCACGCGTTCGTGCCACAGCATCGACATCTCGTAGCCGGGGACCTCGACGGGCGCCTCCACGACGCGCAACGCGGGCGTATTGCGCACCAGCCGCTCGGGCAGCATTGCCACGAGGTCGGTGGCGGCGACGGCCGACATCACGAACAGGAAATGCGGAACCGACAGCACGACACGCCGCGCGGCGCCCGCTTTCGCGAGCGCTTCGTCCGTCACGCCGAAGAAGCCGCCGCCGTCGGGCGACACGATCACGTGTTCCAGCGCGCCGAACTGCGCGAGCGTAGGGCGTCGCTTCAGTTTCGGATGACCGGCGCGGCCGACGAGCACGTATCGCTCGACGAACAGCGGCAGGCGCCGCATTCCTTCCGGCGAGCCGTCGGTCGTATGGAAAGCCAGGTCGATGCCGTTTCGCTCCGCATCCTGCTCGATGCGCGGCGGCGCGAGTTCGACGACGGCGAGCCGCGTAGCGGGGGCGGCCGAACGCAGCGCGTTCAGTGCAGGCAGGACGATCGTCGATTCGCCATAGTCGGTCGCGGCCACGCGCCATGTGTTCGTCGCGGTTGCCGGATCGAACGGCGTGGCCGTCAGCACCGCGCGTTCGATCGCATCGAGCGCGTCCCGCAGCGGCTCGCGCAGCGTTTCCGCGCGCGCGGTCGGCCGCATCCCGCGCGGCCCCGGCAGCAGCAGCGGATCGCCGAACAGCTCGCGCAATTTCTGCAATTGCACGCTGACCGACGGCTGCGACATGTTCAGCTTTTCAGCCGCCCGCGTGACGTTGTGCTCGGCGAGCAGCACGTCCAGCGTGACCAGCAGGTTCAGGTCCAGCCGTCTGAGATTGTTCATGACTATACCTGGGATATCTAGAATTCATTTCCAATATACCTTTGGCGACGGCATCCTGCAGTCATTCAATCAACGGAGCAATGAACATGAACGTGCTGATCGTCTATGCCCATCCCGAGCCGCGCTCGTTGAACGGCGCGTTGCGGGACTTCGCGGTCGAGCATCTCGAAGCGGCCGGCCACGCCGTGCAGGTGACCGATCTGTATGCGATGAACTGGAAGGCCGCGTTCGACGCGCACGACGTGACGGACGGTGCGCCCGACGCACGCTTCGATCCCGCGCTCGATTCGAAGCGTGCATTCGAGACGGGCACGCAGCGCGACGACATCGTGCGCGAACAGGCCAAGCTGAAGTGGGCCGATGCAGTGATCCTGCAGTTCCCGCTGTGGTGGTTCTCGATGCCGGCGATCATGAAGGGCTGGGTCGAGCGCGTGTATGCGTACGGTTTCGCGTACGGCGTGGGCGAGCATTCCGACCAGCATTGGGGCGACCGTTACGGCGAAGGCTCGCTTGCGGGCAAGCGTGCGATGGTGATCGTCACGACCGGCGGCTGGGAGTCGCACTACAGTGCGCGCGGCATCAACGGGCCGATAGACGACGTGCTGTTCCCGATCCAGCACGGGATCCTGTATTACCCGGGGTTCGACGTGCTGCCGCCGTTCGTGATCTACCGGACGGGGCGGATGAACGACGTGCGTTTCGACGAAACGCGTGCGGCACTCGGCAAGCGTCTCGACGAACTGTGGACCGCTCAACCGATTCCGTTCCGGCGGCAGAATGCGGGAGACTACGAGATTCCGGCGCTGACGTTGAAGGCGGGAATCGCGCCCGAGAAGGTGGGGTTTGCGGCGCATCTGGCGCACGGGCAGTGACGGTGTGCGATCACGACCAGTCGATGCGACGTTCGACGCGCAGGCGCCCCGGCGGTTCGAAGTAGGTGCCGAAGCGCACAAGCCCGGCGTTCTTCAGGTGGCATGTCATCTCGAAGCTGACCAGGATTCCGGGATCGCGGTTGTCGACGATTCCGATGTCGATCGAACGAATGCGCGGCTCGTATTTCAGCAGCGTGGCTTCCATCTGCTGCTTGAGCAAATGCGCCGACGCGGGCAATGCCTTGTAGATGTTCGTGAGGTCGGGCAACCCGTATCCGCCGACGGAAGATCGTTTCCAGTGGCGCGTGCTGTCGCATCTCGCGCCGAATTTCCTGTCGATGATGAACGCAGAGGTGTTGCGTGGCGCTTTGGCGCTGTACGACTGGACGAACGAGGAACTGAACCGGAGGCGGCTTGCCGGCATCCTGCATGTATCGCAGGAATTGATCGAGGAAGTGTCGGGCGGGGCGGTCGAGCGTGGCGTGCTGATCGAGGTCACGCTCGATGCGCATGCGTTCTCGGGCGAGGGCGACGTGATGCTGTTCGGCGAGCTGCTGCATCGGTTCTTCGGCGCATATGCGGAGATCAATCTGTTCACGAAGCTGGCGATCGTCAGCCTGCCGTCCCGGTCGCGGACGGCGTGGCCGCGCAGCAAGGCACAGCGGGCACCGTTATGAGCGCGTCGATGGGTCGGATGAGTGCTGAAGCAGGCGAGTCGAAGGAGTTGCCGACCGTGGCGGTGAGGCTGTTCGAGCGGGCGCCGAAGATGACTTTCATGCAGTTCTGTCGTCTTCTGGAGGCGTGCATGCCTGAACGTCCCGGGTTTGGCACGCGCGACACGCTGGAACACGAGCCGGTGCGGTTCCGGCCGCGTCCGCGGTTGGGGTTTCCGGCCGGTGAGGTGGCCGCAGTCGAATTCGACGACGAGCATATCGATGTGCCGCCGACCGTGCGCACGACCTTCATGGGTCTCTATGGCGTCGATGCAGCCATGCCGTCGCACCTGATCGACGAGATCGTGTTGCGAGAGGAAGGGCATGAGGCGGTCGAGGCGTTTCTCGATCCGTTCAACCACCGGGCGGCGACGCTGCTGTATCGCGCATGGAAGAAGTACCGCTATCCGGAGCGCTTTCGGGCCGGCGGCGTCGACGATTATTCGCAGAGCCTGTTGTGTCTGGCGGGATTTGGATGGGGCGACAAGCCTTTGCGGGCGGGCTTGCCGGATTCGCGGATGCTCGCGTTGCTAGGGCTGCTGATTCAGCGTACGCGCACGTCGGAAGGGCTGGCCGGCGTGGTGGCACTCGCCGCGCCGGGGGCCGATGTTCGTGTCGACGAGTTCTGGGCGGTGACGACGAGTAGCGGTCGACCGAAACCGTTGACGTCGGCGAAGCCGGATGAGGATGTGCTGTCGGACGGGAAGCGCAAAGGGCTCGGTGGCGGGTATGTGCTCGGCAGGCGTCTTGCGTATCGCAGCCGGGCGGTGCGTTTGACGTTGCGACCTGCCGATGCGAAGCAGGCCCAGGATCTGTTACCGGGCGGATGGTTGCATCGAGAGGTGATGGCATTTATCCAGCTGTATGTCGGCATCAAGGCCGACGTGCATTTGCGGATGAACGTGTCGACACGGTTCGTGCCACCCCCGACCGTCGGCGTTGAACGTGCGGCTCCCGCGCCGCGTCTCGGCTGGACGACGGTGTTGCCGTCAGTCGATGAACGCCTGATCGACATCGCGCTCGGTGTGTACGAGGCGTTTCCCATGGCGCAACCCAACCCGCAATTCGCGCCGCGCACAATCTGATTCCGGAGTCTTCATGTTCTATCGAATGAGTGCGGCGACTGCTGCCGCCGTATTGCTGCTGTCGGGGTGTGGTGCTTGGCAGTCGGTATCGGATGCGTCGTCGAATGCATACCGCGCAGTGTTCTTCAAGCAGGTCAAGGTGCTTGATGTCGACCTGACCGCACGCGCGGCGCTGAACCCGGACGACGCGGGACGATCGGCGTCGGTTGTCGTTCGCGTCTACCAGTTGAAGGATCGCAAGATGTTCGATGCGGCATCGTACGACGATCTGTTGAAGAGCGATCGGACTGTGCTGGCCCAGGATATGCAAGCCGACATGTCGACGGTTGTGAACCCCGGGGCTTCTTCCAGCTTGTCGCAACCGCTGCAGCGCGAGACGGAGTATGTGGCGGTCGTTGCGTTGTATCGCGTTCCCGGCGTCGCCGGAGACTGGAAAAGAGTCGTCGAGAAAAAGAAGCTCGATCCGGATAAGCCGCTACGTATTGGATTGATGTCGAATGGACTTCAGATGACGGGAGACATCCCCAAGTGAGTGCGGCCACGTCAGCTTCTCGCGAAAGCCGAGGCGGGAAATGGCGGGAAATGGCGGGGAAGCGGCGACCCATGCGCCGGATAACCGGCAGCACGGGTCGCACGGAAATCACCGATCGTCGTCCCGAATGGAAGAAGGATGCCGACACAGCGCCCGCACCTCCATCTCCATATACGGAAACAACGGCAGCTGACTCAACAGGTCATGCAACTGCTGCACGCTCTCGACATCGAAGATACTGACGTTCGCATACTGCCCCGCGATCCGCCACAGATGTCGCCAGACGCCTTCGTTCATCAGCCGCTGGCACATCGCCTTTTCTTCGGCCTTCAGCGTGGCCGCCTTGACCGGATCCATGTCCGCCGGCAGACGGACGGTCATCTCCACATGAAACAGCATTCTGCACTCCTTGCGTTGTCGATTCGTCGAACGGGACGGCCGCTCAGGCCCGCGCACGCGCCCGCTCGACTTCGCTCGCCGGCACGTCCTGCTTGTCCTCGAGCAGCGAGAAATCGAAGTCGATCAGCGCGAACTGCCCGTCGACGCCATACGGCTTGCCTTCCGCGCCCTCGGCCTGCTTGACCTTCGGGATCAGCCCTTCGCGGGTCGCGAATGCGAAGTCGTCCCAGATGTGCGGATCGCCTTCGATGTTGATCTGCGTCGTCAGCTTACGATATCCGTCCGCCGAAACGAAGAAGTGGATGTGCGCCGGACGATGGCCGTGGCGGCCGAGCTGGTCGAGCAACTGCTCGGTCTTGCTGCCCGGCGGCACGCTGTAGCCGACCGGCAGCACGCTGCGAAAGCTGTAGCGGCCCTCGGCATCGGTGCGGATCGAGCGGCGCAGGTTGAACGCGGGTTGCGACTGATCGAAGTACGAGTAGCAGCCGAGATGGTTCGCGTGCCATACCTCGACGAGCGCATTCGCGATCGGCGCGCCGTCCTGGCCGAGCACCTGGCCGCGCATGATCAGCGTCTGGCCCGGATCGGTGCCGTCGTCGAGACGCGCATGGCCGACCGATTCCGGTGCGCCCGCGACATACAACGGCCCTTCGATCGTGCGCGGCGTGCCGCCCTGGAAGCCGGCCTTCTCCTCGGCCTCGTCCATCCGCACGTCGAGGAAGCGCTCGAGGCCGAGGCCTGCGGCGATCAGCCCGAATTCGCGGCCGGCTTCGTTCAGGTAGTTGAGCGCGGTCCAGAACTCGCTCGGCTGCACGTCGAAATCCTCGATCGTGTAGCAGAGGTCCTTCACGATCCGGTTGACGATCGCGCGCACGCGCGGGTTGCCGGGCTTTTCCGCGGCGTCGTCGAAGGTCTTCAGCAGGGCGTCGATGGCTTGCTTGTTCATCTGTGTCTCCGGTTTCGGTTGTCGTGTCGTGTGGGTCAGCGGGCGTCGCGTCGCATCCGTTCGATGCGGGCCCAGTCGAAGGTGATGCCGAGGCCGGGCGCAGCCGGCAGGTGCAGCTTGAAATCCTGGTAACGCAGCGGCTCGACGAGAATCTCCTCGGTGAGCAGCAGCGGGCCGAACAGCTCGGTGCCCCATTTCAGCGAGCCGAACGTGCTGAACAGCTGCGCGGACGCCATCGTGCCGGCCGCGCCTTCGAGCATCGTGCCGCCGTACAGGTCGATGCCGGCAGCCGATGCGATCGATGCGACGCTCGCCGCGCCGAGCAGGCCGCCCGATTGCGCGATCTTCACCGCGAACACGTCGGCCGCGCGGTCCTGCGCGAGGGCGAACGCATCGACGGGGCCGTGCAGCGCTTCGTCGGCCATGATCGGAATCTGCGCGAGCTGCGTGAGGCGTTTCAGCCCCGCGCGATTGGTCGCCGCGATCGGTTGTTCGACGAGGCTCACGCCGGCGTCCGCGAGTCGTGCGCCGGCCCGGATCGCATCGGTTTCGGTCCATGCCTGGTTCACGTCGACGCGCACGTCGCCGCGCTCGCCGAGCGCGCGCTTGATCGCGATCACGTGCGCGACGTCGTCGTCGACGGCGTTCGATCCGATCTTCAGCTTGAAGGCGCGATGGCGACGCGCTTCCAGCATCGCCTCGGCTTCCGCGATGTCGCGCTGCGTGTCGCCGCTCGCGAGCGTCCATGCAACGTCGACCGCGTCGGTCGTTCGGCCGCCGAACAGCTCGGACAGCGGCACGCCGAGGCGGCGCGCCTGCGCGTCGAACAGCGCGGTTTCGATCGCGCACTTCGCGAACCGGTTGCCCTGGAACAGCTTGCGGGCACGTGCCATCGCGGCGCCCGGACGCGTCGCATCCATGCCTTGCAGCAGCGGCGCGAAGTAGGTGTCGATGTTGACCTTGATGCTCTCGGGGCTCTCCTCGCCATACGCGAGACCGCCGATCGTGGTCGCTTCGCCGACCCCTTCAATACCGTCCGTGCATCGAACACGGACCAGCACGAGGGTCTGGCAATTCATCGTGGCGACCGACAGTTTGTGGGGCCTGATCGTCGGCACGTCGACGAGCAGCGTCTCGATGCGTTCGATGGTGGCGGCAGTTGCTATCATGCGATTCCTCCTGTTGGTGCACATGGTAGGAATTCCCGCCCGGCGTCGTCCAACACTCTTTCCGACTACTTCCATACCTTTGAGGCATGAAATGGAATTGCGCCAGCTCCGGTACTTCATCGCCGTCGCGGAAGAAATGAACATCACGCGAGCGGCGGAGCGGCTGCACATGACGCAGCCGCCGCTGAGCCGCCAGCTCCAGGCGGTCGAGGACGAGGTCGGGTTGGCGCTGTTCGAGCGCGGCGCGCGGCCGTTGAAGCTGACCGACGCGGGCCGCGTGTTCTATGCGCAGGCGAAGCGCGTCGTCGACCAGGCCGACGAGCTCGGCCCGCTGACGCGGCGGCTCGCGCAACTGTCGAAGCGGATCGTGATCGGCTTCGTGCCGTCGACGCTCTATGGCGCGCTGCCGGACGTGATCCGCGCGTTTCGCGAGGCGCAGCCGGACGTCGAGCTGTCGCTGATCGAAATGTTTACGCTCGAACAGCTCGGTGCGCTCAAGGGCGGGCGGATCGACGTAGGATTCGGCCGCCTGCGTTTCGACGACGACCAGCTCGTGCGCGAGGCGCTGATCGAGGAAAAGCTGATCGCGGCGCTGCCGGTCGGGCATCCGCTCGCGGATCCGGACCGGCCGCTGACGCTCGCGGACATCGCGAACGAGACGCTGATCGTCTATCCGAGCACGCCGCGGCCGAGCTTCGCGGACCAGCAGCTGTCCGCACTGCGCGACGGCGCGCTCGTGCCGGCGGCCGTGCACGAGGTGCGGGAATTGCAGACGGCGCTCGGGCTCGTTGCCGCGCAGGTGGGCGTGTCGCTGGTGCCGGAAAGCGTGGAGGGCGTGCGCGTGAAGGGCGTCGTCTACCGGCGGCTGCCGGAACCCACGGCGACATCGCCGATCATCATGAGTCGCCGGCTGCACGGCGAAAGCGCCGCGACGACCGCGTTCTGTGCGATCGCGCGGGAGATGATCGTGCCGGCGGTGTAAGGGCGGGATCGTTTGCGTATCAATTGCAACTAACGGTCAGTTTTGGCGCATCAAGCCGAATCAGCCCGCCGGCCCCCGCCTACCGCTTGCCGTCGAGCGTCTCCGACGGTGATTCGCCGAACTTTTCCCGATACGCGATCGCGAAGCGCCCGAGGTGCGTGAACCCGCAATCGAGTGCGATATCGGCGATCCGTCGCTCGGACACCGACCCGCGCAGCAACTCCCGCGCATGTTCGAGCCGCGTCGCGCGCAGGTATTGCATCGGGCTCATCCCGCGGAACTGCAGGAAGGCGTCGCGCAGCGTCCGCTCCGGCACGTTGGCGGCCTGGACGATATCGGCGAGCTGCAGCGGCTGCGCGTAGTGTGCGTTGACGAACTCCTGCGCGCGCCGCACGAAGCCGGGCGCCGGATCGTGGCGTGTGCTCAGTACCGACGGCGGGTGGCCTTCGATCAGCAGGTCGATCAGCAGGTGCTCGAGCTGCGACGCGACGCGCGGGTTGGCGTTCGCGCGTTCGAGCAGCTCGGGCGAGCGGGCGACGAGCATCAACTGCTGGCGCCACGCGGCGAGCGCGGCGTCGCTGATGTGCAGCACAGGGTCGAGCGTCGCGCGCGGGTCGCCGGTCAGCGAGCCGACGGTGGCCGCGTCGATGCGCAGCACGAACTGCTCGCAGTCGGCGGACAGCACCGCGTCGAAGCGCTCGCCGGGCGCGCACAGCACGCCCGTCTGCCCGTCGACGCCGAGCCGGCGTCCCATCGCGTGGACTTCTGCCTGCCCGGACAGGCAGAACATCAGCAGGTAATACCCGTCGACGGCGTCGACCTGCACGCGCATCGCGTCGCCGAATGCAATGGTGCCGATGCCGAGCCCGCCGAGCCGCACGAAATCCATGTGCGATGCGCCTTGCACGCGGCCGCTCGGCAGCAGCGCGTGCGGCTGCATCACGCGCGAGATTCGCTCGCGCGTCTCGTCGAGATCGCGGGATTCGAACAGCCGGTGCGCGCGCAGCGCATGCGGCTCGAACGACGTTGGGGACATGGGCATCGGCCTTGGTGTGGACGCGCGCTTCGATCCGACGAATGGGTCGCGATCGTGCGCGGGGTCGCGTGTGTCGCCATGCTAGCGCAGAAATCCGCCGAAAGTGGATATTGCGCCGCCGCAATCGCACTTTCCGGATAGACGCCGAATATTAGCTTTTCAAAAATCATCTCCATGCAATCAACGAAATGGAACCACAAGGAGTCCGACATGGAGCAGACAGAATCGCCCGTCGTATTCGCCACGCGTGACGACGCGTCAGATGTGCGTTTTCCGCACGACGACGGCTCGCGCGTACCGTACAAGGTGTTCAGTTCGCGCGCGGTCTACGATCGCGAGCAGGAACGCATTTTCCGCGGGCCGACATGGAACTTCGTCGCGCTGGAAGCGGAAATCCCGAACGCCGGCGACTTCAAGAGCACGTTCGTCGGCGACACGCCGGTGGTCGTCACGCGCACCGAGGACGGCACGCTGTCCGCGTGGGTGAACCGCTGCGCGCACCGCGGCGCACAGGTCTGCCGCAAGTCGCGCGGCAACGCGAGTTCGCACACGTGCGTGTACCACCAGTGGAGCTTCGACAACGAGGGCAACCTGCTCGGCGTGCCGTTCCGGCGCGGCCAGAAGGGGATGACCGGGATGCCGGCCGACTTCGACCCGAAGCAGCACGGGCTGCGCAAGCTGCGCGTCGACAGTTATCGCGGGCTCGTGTTCGCCACCTTCAGCGATGAAGTGATGCCGCTGCCGGATTATCTCGGCGAGCAGATGCGGCCGTGGATCGACCGGATCTTCCACAAGCCGATCGAGTATCTCGGCTGCACGCGCCAGTATTCGAAGTCGAACTGGAAGCTGTACATGGAGAACGTGAAGGATCCGTATCACGCGAGCATGCTGCACCTGTTCCATACGACCTTCAACATCTTCCGCGTCGGGATGAAGGCGCGCTCGATTCCGGATGCGAACCACGGGCTGCACAGCATCATCACGGTGACGAAGACGGGTGACGACACGTCGGCTGCGTACAAGCAGCAGAACATCCGCTCGTTCGACGAGGGCTTCCATCTGGAAGACGAGTCGATCCTCGATCTCGTGTCGGAATACGACGAGGACTGCACGAACCATATCCAGCCGATCTTCCCGCAGCTCGTGATCCAGCAGATCCACAACACGCTGGTCGCGCGGCAGATCCTGCCGAAGGGCCCGGACAACTTCGAGCTGATCTTCCACTTCTTCGGCTACGCGGACGACACGCCCGAACTGCGCGCGCTGCGCATCAAGCAGGCGAACCTGGTCGGGCCGGCCGGCTACATCTCGATGGAAGACACCGAGGCGACCGAACTCGTGCAGCGCGGCACGGTGCGCGACGCCGATGCGACGTCGGTGATCGAGATGTCGCGCGGCAATCCGGACCAGCAGGACACGGTGATCACCGAAAGCCTGATCCGCAAGTTCTGGGTCGGCTACCAGAAGCTGATGGGCTATTGAAGCGGGAGCGCGGAATGATGGAAAACCTGACGGAAGACATGAAGACGTGGTTCGAGATTTACATGCTCCAGAACCGCTACATCGGCCACCTCGACAACGACCGGCTCGAACACTGGCCGGAGATGTTCACCGAGGACTGCACGTACGAGATCGTGCCGAAGGAGAACGCGGATCTCGGGCTGCCGGTCGGAATCGTCCACTGCACGAACCAGCGGATGCTGCGCGACCGCGTGGTATCGCTGCGGCACGCGAACATCTTCGAAGAGCACACGTACCGGCACATGACGTCGGGTCTCACGATCGTCGCGCAGCGCGACGGCGAGATCGACACCGAGAGCAACTACGTGGTCGTGCAGACGCGCAGCAACGGCGAATCGAACGTGTACCAGGCCGGCAAGTACTACGACACGGTCGTGCGCACGCCGGAGGGGCTGCGCTACAAGACCAAGCGCGTGATCTACGACACGTCGCGCGTGCAGACGCTGCTCGCGACGCCGATCTGATACGGAAGCAAGGAACCGACATGACCGAAGCAACGCTGGCCGAGTGGCATCCGCTCGGCGCATTCGACGAATTCTCCGAAGACGAACCGGTGGCGCGCGTCGCCGGCCAGAAGCCGATCGCGGTGTTCCGGATCGGCGACGAACTGTTCGCGATGCACGACCTCTGTTCGCATGGCCACGCACGCCTGTCCGAAGGCTATGTGGAAGACGGCTGCGTCGAGTGCCCGCTGCATCAGGGGTTGATCGACATTCGCACGGGTGCGCCGAAGTGCGCGCCGATTACCGAGCCGGTGCGGACTTATCCGATCCGGATCGTCGACGGGCAGGTGGAAGTCAATGTCGACTGACCCGTTCGTGATCGTCGGCGCCGGCCACGCAGCGCGGCGCACGGCCGAGGCGTTGCGCGCGGGTAACGCCGATGCGCGCATCGTGATGATCGGCGCGGAGCGCGAGCTGCCGTACGACCGGCCCGCGCTGTCGAAGGACGCGCTGCTGAGCGACGGCGGTGAGCAGCGCGCGTTCGTGCGCGATGCCGCATGGTACGACGCGCAGCGCATCGAGCTGCGGCTCGGCACGCGGGTCGATGCGATCGAACGCGATGCGCAGCGTGTGCGGCTCGACGACGGCGCGACATTGCCGTACGCACGGCTCGTGCTCGCGACGGGGTCGCGGGTGCGTGCATTCGGCGGTCCGGTCGACGAAGGCGTGGTTCCGCACTACGTGCGCACCGTGGCCGATGCGCGAGCGTTGCGGGCGCGGCTCGCGCCGGGGCGTCGCGTGGCGGTGCTCGGCGGCGGCTTCATCGGTCTGGAAGTGGCGGCTGCGGCGCGCCAGGTCGGCTGCGACGTGACGGTGATCGACCCGGCGGCGCGTTTGCTGCAGCGTGCGCTGCCGGACGTCGTCGGCGCCCATGCGCGGCAACTGCATGACGCGCGCGGCGTGAGCTTTCAGATGACGACGCTGCCGCGCGCGATTCGCCGTGCTCCGGGCGGTGGCGCGATCGTCGAGACCGATCGCGGCGACGTGCCGGCCGATATCGTCGTGGTCGGGATCGGCGTCGTACCCAACGTCGAACTCGCGCAGGCAGCCGGCCTCGAGGTCGACAACGGGATCCGTGTCGATGCGGGTTGCCGCACGGCCGATCGCGCGATCTTCGCGGCGGGCGAGGTGACGATGCACTTCAATCCGCTGCTCGGGCGTCACGTGCGGATCGAGTCGTGGCAGGTCGCGGAAAACCAGCCGGCCGTCGCGGCCGCGAACCTGCTCGGCGCGGACGAAACCTATGCCGAACTGCCGTGGCTGTGGTCCGATCAGTACGACTGCAACCTGCAGATGCTCGGGCTGTTCGGCAGCGAGCGGGCGACCGTCGTGCGCGGCGATCCGGCGAGCGGGCCGTTCACGGTGTTCGGGCTGGACGACGACGGGAAGATCGTGGCGGTGGCCGCGGTGAACCTCGGGCGCGACATCGGTGCGTCGCGGCGGCTGATCGCGGCGGGGGCTGTACCCGATCCGGTGAAACTCGCCGATCCGGCGGTGAACCTGAAGACGTTCCTCTGACGCAGCGCGCGAACGCGGCCCGCGTGGCCGTATTCGCGCCGGCGCCTGGCGGCGAATGGCCGGAAGTGGAAGCAACCCCGTGCCGCGCGACATTCCCGGCTCGCGCAATGCGTGCGGGTTTGTCGCGGGCAGGCGTTCGGTGCATATTAGCGGCATTGCCGTTTCACCGGTCGCCCATGACGCCAGACAAAGCCCTCGAACTGAAGCGCAGCAAGCGCCGCGCGCTATGGCTGCTGCTGGCCGCCGTCGCGGTATTCGTCACGACGATCCTGCTGCCGCGCGGCCCGTGGGTCGATGGTTTCAAGGCGGTGGCCGAGGCCGCGATGGTCGGCGCGCTTGCCGACTGGTTCGCGGTCGTCGCGCTGTTCCGACGCGTGCCGATTCCGTTCGTGTCGCGCCATACCGAGATCATCCCGAAGAGCAAGGACAAGATCGCCGACAACCTCGCGGTGTTCGTGCGCGAGAAATTCCTCGGCCCCGACGCGCTCGCCGCGCAGATTCGCCAGCACGACCCTGCGCAGAAGCTCGGTGCATGGCTCGGCGAACCGGCGAACACCGACGCGCTCGGCGGCTACGTGACGAAGCTGATGAGCTTCGCGCTCGACATGACCGACGATGCGCGGATCCAGTCGTTCGTCCACGATGCGTTCCGCGCGGTGATCGACCGGATCGACCTGTCGCAATCGGCCGGCGCGATCCTCGACACGCTGACGAAGGACGGCCGGCACCAGACGCTGCTCGACGATGCGATCGAGCAGGTGGTCGACGTGCTCGACAAGGAGGAGAACCGCGAGGTGATCGCCGGCTTCATCGTCGAATGGCTGAAGACGCAATATCCGAAGGTCGAGAAGATCATGCCGACGCAGTGGTTCGGCGAGAACGGCGCGCGCATGCTGGCGAGCGCGGTGAGCCGCGTGCTCGAGGGCGTGGCGGCCGATCCCGAACACGAGCTGCGGCAGCGCTTCGACCGCACGGTCGTGCGGCTGACCGAACGATTGAAGCATGATCCGGCATTCATCGCGAAGGGCGACGAGATCAAGCGCTACATCCGCGACGGCGACGCGTTCAACGACTATGTGCGCGATCTGTGGGGCCAGTTGCGTGCGTGGCTGAAGGCCGATCTCGCGCGCCCGGATTCGGCGCTGCACCGGCAGGCCGCGACGCTCGGCGGCTGGCTTGGCGCGCGGCTCTCGGAAAGCCCGGCACTGCGCGCGTCGCTGAACGAGCATATCGAGAGGGCCGTGCACGAGATGGCGCCGGATTTCGCGGATTTCCTGATGCGTCACATTCGCGACACGGTGCGCAACTGGGATGCGCGCGACATGTCGCGGCAGATCGAGCTGAACATCGGCAAGGACCTGCAGTACATCCGCATCAACGGCACGCTGGTCGGCGGGCTGATCGGGCTCGGGCTGTATCTGGTGTCGCTGGTGCCGCGCTGGGCGGGCGGATGGCTGCATTGACGCGGCCGCGGCCCTCGCGTGGATGGCGGGTGCGCCGCCGCGCGCCGCCGAATTACGCGTGCGCCTTCGCGCCGTGCAGTTGCAGGCCGAGCGCCTTGATCACTTTCAGGATCGTGCCGAAGCTCGGATTGCCGTCGTGCGACAACGCCTTGTACAGCCCTTCGCGCGACAGGCCCGCGTCGCGCGCGACCTGCGACATGCCGCGCGCGCGGGCGATCACCCCGAGCGCATGTGCGATGAAGGTCGGGTCGTCGCCGGCTTCCTGCAGACAGGCCTCGAAGTAGTCGGCCATGTCGTCGTCGGTTTTCAGGTGTTCGGCCGAATCCCATGGCCGGGTCTTGATCTTGTCCATCGGTCACTCCAGGTCGAGCCGCTCGAGCATCGCGTGCGCGGCGCGGATGTCCGCCTGTTGCGTCGACTTGTCGCCGCCGCAGAGCAGGATCACCCATATCGTTGCGCGCCTGACGTAATAGACGCGATAGCCGGGCCCGTGGTCGATACGCATTTCGACGACGGGGGAGCCGGCGGATTTCCAGTCGCCCGGATTGCCCATCGACAGGCGGTCGATGCGCGCCTGGATGCGCCGCCGGGCGACGCGATCCGGCAGGCCGGCAAACCACGCGTCGAAGACGTCGGTGGTCCGGATACTGTACGTAGGCGCACTGTAGGGCACGGATTGCAGTATGTCAACCATGGTTCACAGATTCGATGAGTGGCATTCGGTAGCCGCCACAGTAGGGCCGCGCGCGCCGTTTGACGTTGAATTGGCCGTCAGGCCGATCCTGTCGCGAGGCCGGGCCCGGCCATTCGGTCGAACTCGGGATCGCGCGAATCCGTCTACAATCAAAAACGTCCTTGCCGTCCGCGCGCGCTTGCCGCGCGTGGGCGGATCCGTTTGTCCTCCTGCATCGGGGGGCACCGCCACGCATCGCGTGGCGGGCAGTGCCGTGGTCAGTGTCCAGTAGGTAAAGCGTCCGCGTGCCGTAGGCCGGCGCGCGTTCTGAACGTCGCGCGCTCGTAAGCCGGGCAGGCGGCATCAACCGAGAGTCCCCATGAAAGCATCGGATCTGTTCGTGAAGGCGCTGGAAGCCGAAGGCGTCGAGTATGTGTTCGGCATTCCCGGCGAGGAAAACCTCGATCTGCTCGAATCGCTGCGACGATCGAAGATCAAGCTCGTGCTGACCCGGCATGAGCAGGCGGCCGGGTTCATGGCCGCCACCTACGGCCGCCTGACGGGCCGAACCGGCGTGTGTCTCGCGACGCTCGGGCCGGGCGCGACCAACTTCGTGACGGCCGCCGCGTATGCGCAGCTCGGCGGCATGCCGATGCTGATGATCACCGGGCAGAAGCCGATCAAGTCCAGCAAGCAGGGCCACTTCCAGATCGTCGACGTCGTCGACATGATGCAGCCGCTCACGAAGTTCACGCGGCAGATCGTGTCGATCGGCAACATCCCGTCGGCGGTGCGCGAAGCGTTTCGCCGCGCGGAAGAAGAGCGCCCGGGCGCCGCGCACCTCGAGTTGCCGGAGGACATCGCGCACGAGGAGGGCGACGGCAAGCCGATCCCGCGAAGCTACAGCCGGCGGCCGGTGGCCGAGGAGAAGGCGGTCGCGCATGCGATCGACGCGATCCAGGCCGCGCGTCATCCGCTGCTGATGATCGGTGCGGGCGGCAACCGCAAGACGACCTGCAAGATGCTGCTCGAATTCGTCGACAAGACGGGCATCCCGTTCTTCACGACGCAGATGGGCAAGGGCGTGATCGACGAGACGCATCCGCTGTGGCTCGGCAACGCGACGCTGTCCGACGGCGACTTCGTGCACCGTGCGATCGAGCATGCCGACTGCATCATCAACGTCGGGCACGACGTGATCGAGAAGCCGCCGTTCTTCATGCGCGCGGACGACAAGACCGTGATCCACGTGAACTTCCTCGGCGCGCAGGTCGATCCCGTCTATTTCCCTCAGATCGAGGTGGTCGGCGACATCGCGAACGCGGTGTGGCAGATGAAGGAAGCGGTGACGCCGCAGCCGCACTGGGATTTCGAGCGCTTCGCGATGATCAAGGAGCATTTCGACGCGCATCTGCAGAAGGGCCAGCACGACCCGCGCTTCCCGATGTATCCGGTGCGGATCGTGAACGACCTGTACAACGCGCTGCCGGTCGACGGGATCGTCTGTCTCGACAACGGGATGTACAAGATCTGGTTCGCGCGCTACTGGCGTGCCCACGAACCGAACTCGCTGCTGCTCGACAACGCGCTCGCGTCGATGGGCGCGGGCCTGCCGTCGGCGATCGCGACGAAGATCGTGCATCCGCAGCGCAAGGTGATCGCCGTGTGCGGCGACGGCGGCTTCATGATGAATTCTCAGGAACTCGAAACGGCGGTGCGGCTGAAGCTCGACATCGTCGTGATGATCCTGCGCGACGATGCGTTCGGGATGATCCGCTGGAAGCAGGAGAACATGAATTTCCCCGATTTCGCGATGACGCTGAAGAATCCCGATTTCGTGTCGTATGCGCAGAGCTACGGTGCGCACGGGCATCGCGTCGAATCGGCCGACGATCTCGAGCCGCTGCTGCGCGACTGCTTCGCGACGCCGGGCGTGCACGTGATCGACGTGCCGATCGACTATTCGGACAACGAGCGCGTGCTCAACCGCGAAATCAAGCGCCTGTCGGCGCAACTCTGAATCCGCAGTTCCCCGGAAGGAGCGTTCCATGTTGAAGGATACCTATCCGTACTACCTGGCCAACGAAGCCGTCTACGCGAACACCGATCTCGACGTGACCGACAAGTTCACCGGCAAGGTCGCCACGCGCGTCGCGCTCGCCGACGCGAAGGCGATCGATGCGGCCATCGGCGCGGCGGTCGACGCGGCGAAGCCGATGCGCGAGTTGCCGGCCTACAAGCGGCAGGCGGTGCTCGACCACTGCGTCGCGCGCTTTCGCGAGCGTTTCGACGAGCTGGCCGAGGCGCTGTGCATCGAGGCCGGCAAACCGATCAACGATTCGAAGGGCGAAGTGACGCGGCTGATCGATACGTTCCGCGTCGCGTCCGAGGAGTCGGTGCGCATCGACGGCGAAGTGATCAACCTCGAGATCTCGGCGCGCGCGCAAGGCTATACCGGCTATACGCGGCGCGTGCCGATCGGCCCGTGCTCGTTCATCTCGCCGTTCAACTTCCCGCTGAACCTCGCCGCGCACAAGGTCGCGCCCGCGCTGGCCGCGGGCTGTCCGTTCGTGCTGAAGCCCGCAAGCCGCACGCCGATCGGCGCGCTGATCATCGGCGAGGTGCTCGCGGAAACCGACCTGCCGAAGGGCGCGTTCTCGGTGCTGCCCGCGCATCGCGACGGCGCCGATCTGTTCACGACCGACGAGCGCTTCAAGCTGCTGTCGTTCACGGGCTCGCCAGCCGTGGGCTGGGCGCTGAAGGAGAAGGCCGGCAAGAAGAAGGTCGTGCTGGAGCTCGGCGGCAACGCGGCGGCGATCGTCGACGCGGATCAGCGCGACCAGCTCGACTACGTGGTCGATCGTCTCGCGTTCGGCGCGTATTACCAGTCCGGCCAGAGCTGTATCGGCGTGCAGCGGATCCTCGTGCATGCGGATCTGTACGACGCGCTGCGCGACAAGCTGATCGCGAAGACGCGGTCGCTGAAGATGGGTGATCCGAAGGATCCGTCGACATTCGTCGGCCCGATGATCTCCGAATCCGAATCGCGCCGGTTGTCCGGCTGGATGGATGCGGCCGTCGCGGCGGGCGCGAAGATCGTTGCGGGCGGCAAGGTCGACGGCGCGATGTTCGAGGCGACGCTGCTGGAAAACGTCGGCCGCGAGCAGGACCTGTACCGCAAGGAGGCATTCGGCCCGGTCGCGATCCTCGAGAAGTTCGACCGCTTCGACGACGCGCTCGCGCGCGTGAACGACAGCGACTTCGGGCTGCAGGCCGGCGTGTTCACCGATTCGCTCGCGCATGCGCAGCGTGCGTGGGGCGAGCTGGAGGTGGGCGGCGTCGTGATCAACGACGTGCCGTCGTTCCGCGTCGACAACATGCCGTACGGCGGCGTGAAGGATTCGGGGCTCGGCCGCGAAGGGATCCGCTACGCGATCGAGGACATGACCGAGCCGCGGCTGATGGTCGTGCGGCGCCGCTAGCGCGATCTCAGGCGGCATGACGGCACGCGGGCGGGCGATCGCGCCGGCCCGCGTGCCGTTTTCGTTTCGGCGCACGCCGACGGGCACGGCGACTTCCCGCCGTGCGCGATCGAGGCGAAACCGTGCGCCGCGCCTGCCGAACGCGCTCGACTGCAAGCGTCGCATCGTGATGTAATCGCGCGAAATGGCCAACCGGGGTACGACACCGGTTGGCGTGCGCATTCATTCTTCACGAGGTCGATTCATGTCCCCCGTCTCGGCATTCAAGCTGGTTCTGTTGTCATTCCTCGCAATCGTCGCGCTCGAATGCATCGCCAAGCGGTTGCGGTTGCCGCCCGCGGCCGCGCTGCTGATCGGCGGCATCGGCATCGCGTTCATTCCCGGCCTGCCGCCGATCAACCTCGATCCGGAACTCGTGCTGCTCGTGTTCCTGCCGCCGCTGCTGATGGACGGCGCGTATTTCTCCGTGTGGGAGGAGTTCAAGCACAACGTCGGCGGCATCCTGATGCTCGCGATCGGCGCGGTGGTGTTTACGACGTTCGCGGTCGGCTTCGCCGTGCACTGGGTCGTGCCGTCGCTGCCGTGGGCCGCATGCTTCGCGCTCGGCGCGATCGTGTCGCCGCCCGACGCGGTGGCCGCGAAGGCGGTGCTCGAACGCGTCGCGCTGCCGCGTCGGCTGATGGTGCTGCTCGAAGGGGAAAGCCTGCTGAACGACGCGGCCGGCCTGGTGCTGTTCCGCTTCGCGGTCGCCGCCGCGCTGACGGGCGCGTTCAGCCTCGAGCACGCGGTCGTGCGCTTCGCGGAACTCGGGCTCGGCGGCGTCGTGGTCGGTTTCCTGGTCGGCAAGCTCGTCGTGTGGTTCCTGAAACTGCTCGACGACGACTATCTGGTGATTACCGTCGCGGTGATCGCAGGCTGGATCGCGTACATCGCGGGCGAGATGGTCGAGGTGTCGGGCGTGATCTCGACGGTGACGGCCGGCATGATCGTCGGCTGGCATCAGCACGAGGTGTTTTCGGCGGCCGTGCGCACGCGTGGCACCGCGTTCTGGCAGGTCATCGTGTTCCTGCTCGAGGCGATGGTGTTCGTGCTGATCGGGCTGTCGCTGCGCGGCGCGATACACCGGCTCGGCGGCTTCGAGCAGGTGCTCGCCACGATGGTGCCGCCGGTACTCGCGGTGCTGGCGGCGGTGATCGTGTCGCGTTTCGTGTGGGTCTATGCGGTCGAGGTGCTGAAGGTGCCGGTGCGCGGGATCGTCGGGCGCGGTATTCCGCCCGACTGGAAGGCCGCGACGATCATGAGCTGGGCCGGGATGCGCGGGGTCGTGACGCTGGCGATCGCGCTGTCGTTGCCGGAGGCGATGCCGGGCCGCGACGTGATCCTGGTCGCGTCGTTCGCGGTGATCCTCGTCACCGTGCTGCTGCAGGGCACGACCATCGGGCCGCTGATCCGGCTGCTGCGCCTGCCGCAGCAGGAGGAGCGCGCCGCGCATCACCTGACCGAGCCGATGGCGTGGGCGCATATCGAGGCGGCGCAGCTCGCGGCGATCCAGCCGCTGGTGCGCGACGAGCGCGGCAACGTGATTCACCCGCGCCTGCTGGAGCAATACACGTATCGCGCGGAGCTGACCGAGCGGGCGAAGAACGCGCCTGCGTATCCGGCGGAGGTCCGCACCGCGCACTACGACGTCGTGCTGGCCGCGATCAAGGCAGGACGTGTGGAATTGTTGCGCCTGCATCGTTCGGGTCGCATCCACGACGAGATGCTGCATATGCTCGAGCGCGATCTCGACCTGCAGGAAGTGTCCGCGCAGCACGCACGCGGATAACCGGCCGCGCGGGCCGGCCTGCGCGCACGGCCGTCGCTGCCGTGCTTGCCGGTTCCGGCCGGCTGCATCCCGTGCATTCGCGTCGCGGCCGATTCGGTCGCGGCGCGCTATTTCCCCCCTCCGTCCCTCCGATTCCACCGCGTCGGAATCCGGCCCCGATACGTTCGACGCGCGAGACTTGCAGCGCATGCAAACCTCGCGGCGCCGACTTCGCAAACGTTCTCGTCTTTCGCTTCCGGAAATGATCAGATTTATCTGAATCCCGCTCTTTCACCCTATTTGGCAAAACTAAACCGGAAGGAGATAGATGCTGTGTTCTAATTTAATTTAGAATCAGCCAGTTATCTTTATTGAGAGAAAGCACGCGGAGGTAATGCGACCGTCGTCGGGGAAAATCGACGCTCGGATCCCCGTGAGGCAATGCTGATAGGCCAGATCGGCAACAATAGGCGGATTTCTCAACCGCTAAATTAAGATAGCGTCCAAGTCGGATAAACAACTCCCATGAAAGAATCAATTGGAGATTTGGCGTTTGAAACGGTATTTATGAAAGAATCGAGCGGTGAAAATGCGCCGGATTGTCTCGAGTCGGGGCTATCGGTTCTGCTCGTTGACGATCAGCCGTTCGTCGGCGAGGTGATCCGCCGCGCGCTGCGCGGCGAGCACGATATCGACCTGCATGTGTGCACCGACGCACACCGTGCGATGGCGGTCGCGCGCGACGTGAAGCCGACGGTCATCCTGCAGGATCTCGTGATGCCGGACATCGACGGCCTCGACCTCGTCCGCGCGTGGCGCGCCCACGCCGATACCGCACGCGTGCCGATCATCGTGCTGTCGGCGAAGGAGGAGCCGATCGTCAAGCGCGAGGCGTTCATCGCCGGCGCGAACGACTATCTCGTGAAGCTCCCGGACGCGATGGAACTGACCGCGCGCATCCGCTATCACTCGAATTCGTACCTGATGTCGCGGCAGCGCGACGAAGCGCTGGATTTCCTGTCGCACGACATGCGCTCGCCGCAGACGTCGATTCTCGCGCTGCTCGAGGTCTACCGGAGCGAGTACGGCGACATGCCGCCGATCATGGAGCGCATTGCCGGCCACGCCCGGCGCGCGCTCGCGCTCGCCGACGGCTTCATCCACCTGACTCGCGCACGCTCGGAGCGCCGCGCGCACGAGGTCCTGAGTCTCAACGAGATCGTGCTCGACGCCGTCGATCAGCTGTGGGAGAAGGCGGCTGGATTCGGCAGCCGGGTCGTGGCCCACGTGCCCGACGCCGAGTGCGTGACGATGGGCGACCGCTTGATGCTCACGCGCGCGGTCGTGAACCTGATCGACAACGCGCTGAAATACGGTCCGCCCGGCACGGACGTGCACTGCACGCTGAGCGACGACGGCGGTGCGTGGCTGATCGGCGTCGAGGATGCCGGCAATGGCATCGCGCCCGAGCAGCGCACGGCCGCGACCGAGTCGTTCGTGCGGCTCGAATCCGCGCACGGCACGGCACGCAGCGGCTTCGGCCTCGGGCTTGCGTTCGTCCGTGCGACGGCCGCGCGGCATCGCGGCCAGATCCTGATGCGCAATACGGCGCGCGGCTTCATGGTTGCGCTTGTGCTGCCGGCACAGGCGGAGCGATGATTTCGCGGCGCGGCCCGCCGGTGCCGTGCCGCCCGCAGACTCCGATGCGCTCGTGGCGCGCCGTGCGGCGCGCAGGCGGGCGCGGTTTTTTTTCAACGCTGACTTTAGAAAGCCCATAACGAACATGGCCACCGTGACGCCCCGCGCGACCAATGAAAGCCTGCATCCGACGATCGGCGCTGGCCGGCTGACGCTCGGCAACCGCATCCTGCTCAGCTTCGGCGTGTTGTTCGTGCTGATGCTGGTGACCGCCGGCGTGTCCTACCAGCGTTTGCGTGCGATCAACGCCGAAGCGGTCAGCATCGAACGCGACTCGCTGCCCGGCGTCTATCTCGCGGCGTCGCTGCGCGGGGCGATCAACGAATCGTTCACGCAGCTGCAGCAGGCGACCTTCGTCGATACCGATCCCGAGCTCGTGCAGCGCGATTTCGCGAAGATCGCCGAGGCGCTCAAGGAAGTCGAGTCGTTGTCGATCGACTACCAGAACACGACGTTCCGCGATGACGATCGCCAGCGCTTCGCGACGTTCCGCGGCTCCTTCGACCGCTACCTGCCGCTGCTGAACGAGGCGGTGCAGAAGAGCCGCGTGTCGCGCGAAGAGGCCATCGCCGCTTATGCGAAGCTGCAGCCGTCGTGGGCCGAGGTCGTGCGCAACGCGAATATCCTGGTGCAGGAGAACCGCAAGTTCGCCGACCAGTCCGCGAAGCTGATCCGCGAATCCGTGCAGGACACCGAAGTCGTCCTCGCAACTGCGCTGGCGATCGTGCTGCTGTCCGCGCTCGGGCTGGGCTACGGGCTGTACCGTTCCGTTACAGTGCCGATGGCGCGGCTCGTGGAAGTGCACGACGTGATGCGCACCGGCAACCTGACGCGCCGCCTCGACCTGCGTCGCCGCGACGAATTCGGCACGCTCGAGACGGGCTTCAACCGGATGGCCGACGAACTGACCGAGCTCGTCTCGCGCGCGCAGCAGTCGTCGCTGCAGGTGACGACGTCGGTGGCCGAAATCGCGGCGACGTCGCGCGAGCAGCAGGCGACCGCCAACGAAACCGCGGCGACGACGACCGAGATCGGTGCGACGTCGCGCGAGATCTTCGCGACGTCGCGCGACCTGCTGCGCACGATGAACGAGGTG
Source organism: Burkholderia sp. Bp9031 (assembly GCF_003857965.1). Lineage (NCBI taxonomy): Bacteria > Pseudomonadati > Pseudomonadota > Betaproteobacteria > Burkholderiales > Burkholderiaceae > Burkholderia > Burkholderia sp. Bp9031. The sequence continues at coordinate 301,285 of NZ_QTPW01000002.1, read as the reverse complement.
GCCGGCGTGGCCGAGCAGTCGGCGACGCTCGCGGGCGTGAGCCAGGGCGGGCTCACGCGGATGGGCGAGACGATGCGCAGCGTGATGGACGCGGCCGGCTCGGTGAACGCGAAGCTCGCGATCCTCAACGAGAAGGCGCTGAACATCAACCAGGTCGTCGCGACGATCACCAAGGTGGCCGACCAGACCAACCTGCTGTCGCTGAATGCGGCGATCGAGGCCGAGAAGGCCGGCGAGTACGGCCGCGGCTTCGCGGTCGTCGCGACCGAGATCCGCCGCCTCGCCGACCAGACGGCGGTCGCGACCTACGACATCGAACAGACGGTGAAGGAGATCCAGTCGGCCGTGTCGGCGGGCGTGATGGGGATGGACAAGTTCTCCGAGGAAGTGCGCCGCGGGATGCTCGACGTGCAGCAGGTCGGCGGCCAGCTGTCGCAGATCATCGCCGAGGTGCAGACGCTCGCGCCGCGCTTCCAGATGGTCAACGAAGGGATGCAGACGCAGGCGAACGGTGCCGAGCAGATCACGCAGGCGCTGTCGCAGCTGTCGGAAGCCGCGCAGCAGACGGCCGAATCGCTGCGCCAGTCGTCGCAGGCGATCGACGACCTGACGCTCGTCGCGAACCAGTTGCGCACCAGCGTGTCGCGCTTCAAGGTCGACGCGTGACGCGCGCCGAATCGCACGGCTGCGCGCATGCGCTGTTCCTGATGTTCGAGCTCGACGGCGAGCGCTATGCGCTCGACGCGGCCGACATCGACGAGGTGTTGCCGCTCGCGACCGCCAAGGCCGTGCCCGGTGCGCCCGAATGGATCGCCGGGCTGCTGATGCGCGGCGGTCAGCCGGTGCCCGTGATCGACGTGCCGATGCTGGCGCTCGGGCGGCGCGCGCATGCGCTGCGTTCGACGCGGCTCGTGATGGTTCGCTACCGCGTCGAGCAGCTCGACCGCGAGCGTGTGATCGGCCTGATCGTCGAGCGCGCGACGCAGACGCTGCGGATCGATCGCACGGCGTTCCATGCCAGCGGCGTGTCGACCGCGCGCACGCGCTGGCTCGGGCGCGTCGCGAACACGCCCGACGGGATCGTGCAGCAGGTCTCGGTATCGGACCTGATCGACGACGTTGCGCGCCTGTATCTGTTCGACGGCCAGCCGGGCCACGGAGGGGAGTCCGCATGAAAGCGTCCGATTCGCGATTTCGCGGCTGGCTGCTGCGCGAGACCGGCATCGACCCCGATTCGCTCGGCAACGATTTCCTGAGCCGCGCGCTGACGGAGCGCGTGCATGCGCTGCACGGCGACGGCGAGCGGCTGCCGTCGGCGGCGCGGCCGCCCGTCACGCCGGAAGCGCTCGACGCATACTGGCAGCAGCTCAACGCGTCGGCCGACGAACGGCGCGCGCTGATCGAACTGTTCGTCGTGCCGGAGACGTGGTTCTTCCGCGATCGCGAGGCCTTCGCGACGCTCGCGCGGCTCGCGGCCGAGCGGCTGGCCGCGACGCCCGGGCGCGTGATCCGCGTGCTGAGCGCACCGTGCTCGACCGGCGAGGAGCCGTATTCGGCGGCGATGGCGCTGCTCGACGCCGGGCTCGATCCGGCCAGCTTCACGATCGATGCGATCGACCTGAGCGTACGCGCGATCGAGCACGCGCGGCTCGGCTGCTACGGGCGCAACGCATTTCGCGGCACGGCGACCGAGTTCCGCACCCGCTACTTCATGCCGGCCGCCGACGGCTGGCTGCTCGACGAGCGCGTGCGCGAATGCGTGCAGTTTCGCCAGGCGAACCTGGTCGAACCGGGCGCCGCTACGGGCATCCGCTACGATTTCGTGTTCTGCCGCAACGTGCTGATCTATTTCGGCCGCGACGCGCAGGATCGCGTGATCGGCACGCTCGAAAGCTGGCTCGCCGACGACGGGATGCTGTTCGTCGGTCCGGCCGAAACGGGCGTCGCGATGCGGCACGGGATGCGCTCGGCGCGCGTGCCGCTGGCGTTTGCGTTTCATCGCATGCATGGCGGTGCGGCGGTGGACGCGGCGATGAACGGTTACGCGGCGCGGCATGCGGCGCCGATGCCCGCGGCCGCGCCGTACCGGCGCGCGGAGCGCTTCACGGTGGCACCGCCGGCCGCGGCGCGCCCGCTGGTGGCCGTCGCGCCGTCGACATGGGGCGGTACCGCGTCTTCGCCGGCGCCGCTCGCGCCGGACGAGCGCCCGACGGCGTTCGAGCCGACGGCCGACATGCGCGCAGACTCGCTGGCCAATGCGACCCAAGCAGCCCAAGCAGCCCACGCGACCCACGCGACCCACGCGACCCACGCGACGCCGGCACCGCTCGCCGCCGCCGACGCGCCGACGCTCGAGGAAGCGCAGGCGCTGGCCAACGCCGGTGCATTCGACGAGGCCGAGCGCGTGCTCGCGCAGTTCTCCGCGCACGCCGGGCCGCACGCGGACGCGTTCTACCTGAACGGACTGATCGCGGATGCGCGCGGGCGGGTCGCGGAAGCGGGCGATTTCTACCGCAAGGCGCTGTATCTGCGGCCGACGCACCACGAGGCGCTGACGCATCTTGCAACCTTGCTCGACGTCGGCGGCGATGGTGCCGGCGCGCAATGGCTGCTCGAGCGTGCGCGGCGCTCGGCCGGATAATGAGAGTACGGGTTGGGAGCCGACATCGGGATGACCGAGGAACGAATGAACCGCGACGCCGTTGTCGCTGACGACGCGACGATCGGCGTCGACGATTGCTGGAACCGGATCGGCACGCGCGGCGACCGCTCGTGCGAGCGGCTGGCCGACTGCCTGCGCTGCCTGAATTGCCCGGTCTATGCGTATCACGCGGCAAAACTGCTCGAACGCCCGCTCGGCGTCGCCGAGATGGCCGACGCCACGCAGCGGATCAGCGCGTTCGACGCGACCCGCGCGCACGGCGGCGACGATACGCGTCAGGCGGCGCTGGCGTTTCGCGTCGCCGACGAATGGCTCGCGCTGCCGATCGGCGTGCTGCGTGAGATCGCCGGCACGCGTCCGATCCATTCGCTACCGCATCGCCGCCATTCGGCCGTGCGCGGCGTGGTCAACATTCGCGGCACGCTGCGCATCGCGATCTCGATCGGCGCGCTGCTCGGACTCGAAGCGGGCAACGTCGGCCATGCCGGCGCGGACGGCCGGTTCACGCGGCTGCTGGTTGCCGCGCACCAGGGCGATCCGGTGGTGTTCCCGGTCGACGAAGTCGAGGGCGTGCTGCGCTTCGGCGCATCCGAATGGGTACCCGTGCCGGCGACGGTCGGGCGTGCAAGCGCCGGCTTGTCGCGCGGCGTGCTGTCGTGGCGCGGCAAGTCGGTGGGGCTGCTCGACGACGATCGGCTGTTCGACGCCGTCACACGGAGCATGCGATGAGCGGCGATGACGATCTGAGCCACCTGTCGCTGCTCGAGCTGTATCGCGAGGAGACGCGCACGCAGACCCAGTCGCTGTCCGAATGCCTGCTCGCGCTCGAATCGGGCGAACCCGACTCCGTCGCGCTCGAGGCATGCATGCGCGCCGCGCATTCGCTGAAGGGTGCCGCACGCATCGTCGGCGTGCCGCTCGGCGTCGACATCGCGGGGCGGATGGAAGAATGCTTCGTCGCGGCGCAGGCCGGCACGATCGCGCTGACTGCCACGCATGTCGACGTGCTGCTTGCCGGCGTCGACCTGCTGGTGCGCGTTGCCGATCCGCAGGCGCCGCCCGTGTCGTCGGCGGAGATCGACGCGTTTGCGCTGGCGCTGACGGGGGCCGACGGCATGCCCGCGATGCCGGCACCGGCCTTCGCGCCGCCGCCGGCGCTGCCGTCCGTCGCGCCGTTTCGCGAACACGACGGTGCCGCGAACGAGCCCGTAGGGGCCAGTGCCGCAGTGCCGCCGCTCGCCGTGTCGGCGGCCGTGCCCGATCCGGTCCCGGCTGGCCGCGCGGCTGGCGCGGGTGCGATGCGCCGCGTGCGGGCCGATACGCTGAACCGGCTGCTGAGCTTGTCCGGCGAGTCGCTCGTCGAATCGCGCTGGCTCAAGCCGTTCGCGGAATCGATGCTGCGCGTGAAGCGCGCGCAGCGCGACGCGGCCCGCTCGCTCGATCTGTTATACGAACGGTTCGCCGACGATCTCGATGCGGGCGTGCTCGCGTCGATGAACGAAGTGCGGCACATGCTCAACGACCTGCAGCGTTCGCTCGCCGAGCGCATGGACGAGTTCGACCGTTTCGAGCGCCGCAGCACGCATATCGCGGAGCAGCTGTACGACGAGGCACTGCAGTGCCGGATGCGGCCGTTCGGCGACGCGACGCGTGCGTATCCGCGCATCGTCCGCGATCTCGCGCGCTCGCTCGGCAAGCAGGTGCGCTTCTCGATCGTCGGCGAAGGCACGCAGGTCGACCGCGACATCCTCGACCTGCTCGACGCGCCGCTCGGCCATCTGCTGCGCAACGCGATCGATCACGGCGTCGAATCGCCCGACGCGCGCCGCGCGCGCGGCAAGCCGGACGAGGCGAGCGTGACGCTGGAGGCGCGTCACAGCGCCGGCTCGCTGCTCGTCAGCGTGATCGACGACGGGCCGGGCGTCGACATGGACGCGCTGCGCGCGGCGGTCGTGCGCCAGCGCCTGACCGACGACGAGACGGCCGCGCGGCTGTCCGATCCCGAGCTGCTCGAATTCCTGCTGCTGCCGGGCTTCTCGATGCGCGACGCCGTGACCGACGTGTCGGGGCGCGGCGTCGGCCTCGACGCGGTGCAGGAGATGGTGCGCGGCGTGCGCGGCGCGGTGCGCATCTTCAACGAGCCCGGTGCGGGCATGCGCTTCGTGCTGCAACTGCCGCTCACGCTGTCGGTGATCCGCAGCTTGCTGGTCGAGGTCGGCGGCGAGCCGTACGCGTTCCCGCTCGCGCACGTGCGCCGCACGCTCGAACTCTCGCATGACGACATCGACGTGCTCGAAGGCCAGCCGCATTTTCCGTTCGACGGCCGGCGTGCGGGCCTCGTCGCCGCGCATCAGCTGCTCGATGCCGGCGAGCCCGACGCCGCGCGCACGAGCACGGCGGTCGTGGTCGTCGGCGGCGAGCCCGAGCTGTACGGCGTCGCCGTCGACCGCTTCCTCGGCGAGCGGATGCTCGTCGTGCAGCCGCTCGACAGCCGCCTGAACAAGATCCAGAACATCGCGGCCGGTGCGTTGCTCGAGAACGGCGACCCGGTGCTGATCGTCGATGTAGAGGACCTGATCCGCTCCGTCGACAAGCTCGTGCGCGGCGGCCAGCTCGCGAAGCTCACGCGCGATCCGCAGCTCGCGCGTGCCGACCGGCGCCGCCGCGTGCTCGTCGTCGACGATTCGCTGACGGTGCGCGAGCTCGAACGCAAGTTGCTGGAAAAGCGCGGCTACGACGTGACCGTCGCTGTCGACGGGATGGACGGCTGGAACGCGGTGCGCAGCGACGCGTTCGACCTGGTCGTCACCGACGTCGACATGCCGCGCATGGACGGGATCGAACTCGTCACGCTGATCAAGAACGATCCGATGCTCAGGCGCTTGCCGGTGATGATCGTGTCGTACAAGGATCGCGACGAGGATCGCCGGCGCGGGCTCGATGCCGGCGCCGACTACTACCTCGCGAAGAGCAGTTTCCACGACGAAGCGCTGCTCGATGCGGTGCATGACTTGATCGGGGATGCGCGCGGATGAACATCGGCATCGTCAACGATCTGCCGCTTGCCGTCGAGGCGCTGCGCCGCGTGATCGCGCTGCGTACCGATCACCGCGTGCTGTGGGTGGCGACCGACGGCGACGAGGCCGTGGATTTCTGCGTCGCGCATCCGCCCGACCTCGTGCTGATGGATCTCGTGATGCCGAAGCTCGACGGCGTGGCCGCGACGCGGCAGATCATGGCGCGTGCCCCGTGCGCGATCCTGATCGTGACCGCGAGCGTCAGCGCGAACACGTCGTCGGTCTACGAGGCGATGGGCGCCGGCGCGCTCGACGCGGTCGACACGCCGTCGCTCGCGCTCGGCCTGCCGTCGGATGCGGCACCGCAGCCGCTGCTCGCGAAGATCGACCAGATCGGCCGGCTGCTCGAAAGCCGGACCGCGACGCTCGTGCCGTCCGCGCCGGCGCTCGCGCGCGGCCAGCCGACGCTGATCGCGATCGGCGCGTCCGCGGGCGGGCCGACCGCGCTCACCGCGCTGCTGCGCGCGCTGCCGGCCGATTTTCCGGCCGCGCTCGTGATCGTGCAGCACGTGGACCAGGCGTTCGCGCTCGGCATGGCGGATTGGCTCGACGGCTATACGCGGCTGCCCGTGCGCGTCGCGCGGCAGGGCAGCGTGCCGCAGGCGGGCGAGGTGCTGCTCGCGGCGACCAACGATCACCTGTGCCTGTCGCCGCGCGGCGTGCTCGGCTATACGCGGCATCCGGCCGAGACGCCGTACCGGCCGTCGATCGACGTGTTCTTCAACAGCGTCGCCGACGGCTGGGAGGGCGATGCGCTCGGCGTGCTGCTGACCGGGATGGGGCGCGACGGCGCGCTCGGGCTGAAGGCGATGCGCGCGAAGGGTTGCTACACGATCGCGCAGGACGAGGCGACGAGCGCCGTCTACGGGATGCCGAAGGCGGCCGCGGCGATCGGCGCGGCGTCCGCGATCCTGCCGCTCGAGCGGATCGCGCCCCAGCTGATCTCGCGCGTGAAGCGCATGCCGCTCGACTGACGGTGCGCGGCGGGCCGGCCGGCCCGCCGGCCCGCATTGCGTGCGACGCGCGGCGTCGCGTACAATTGCCGCCTGCGGAGATGGCATGCCTCCCTGCGGCCGAGCCCGGCGCGTTGCGCGGTTTGGCCCTCAACCGCCGGTTTGCCCGGCTGATGATGCCTGCGTGTTCCTGGGTTGTCAGGAGGTCGCAGGCCGTCCATGCGGTATTCTGCCGCCCAGGTTTTGATGTCCTGTCGAAACTGGAAATCATGTTTTTCTCGACTTCTGCCGATTTTTTCGCGACCGTGCGCTACGTGTGCCGCTGGCTCGCACTCTCGGCCTTGCTCGGCGCGCTGGCCGGCACGGCTTCCGCGCTGTTCCTGATCGCGCTCGACTGGGCGACCGGCACGCGCGTCGCGCATCCGTGGCTGCTGTGGGGGCTGCCGGCCGCCGGCTTCGCGACCGGCTGGGTCTACCACCGGTTCGGCCAGTCGGTCGCGCGCGGCAACAACCTGCTGATCGACGAGATTCACGACCCGAAGGCGCTCGTGCCGAAGCGCATGGCGCCGCTCGTGCTCGTCGCGACCGTCGTCACGCACCTGTTCGGCGGGTCGGCTGGCCGCGAGGGGACGGCCGTGCAGATGGGCGGCGCGCTCGCCGATCGCGTCACGCACCTGTTCCGGCTCGATCGCGAGCATCGGCGCGTGCTGCTGATGGGCGGCATCGCAGCCGGGTTCTCGTCGGTGTTCGGCACGCCGCTCGCGGGCGCCGTGTTCGGGCTCGAAGTGCTCGCGATCGGCCGCGTACGCTACGACGCGCTGCTGACCTGCGTCGCGTCGGCGATCGTCGCGGATGTCGTGTGCCGTGCGTGGGGCGTGCATCACACCGTTTATGCGATTCCGTTCGTGCCGGCCGTCTCGGCGACGGGGCTGGCCGCGACGGTCGCCGCGGGCATCGCGTTCGGCGTCGTCGGCCGGCTGTTCGCGTTCGCGACGCACGCGCTGACCGCGTGGTTCCGCCGCGTCGTCCGCTACGCGCCGCTGCAGCCGGTGCTCGGCGGTGCGATGGTGGCCGTGGCGGCCACCGTGCTGAACGTGCCGCAGTATCTCGGTCTCGGGATTCCGACGATCGAGGCCGCATTTCACGGGCCGCTGCCGGTTTACGATTTCGCGGGCAAGTTCGCGTTTACGGTCGTCACGCTCGCGTCGGGATTCAAGGGCGGCGAAGTGACGCCGCTGTTCTACATCGGCGCGACGCTCGGCAATGCGCTCGGCCAGGTGCTTGCGCTGCCGGTGCCGGTGCTCGCGGGGCTCGGCTTCGTCGCGGTGTTCGCGGGTGCGGCCAATACGCCGATCGCGTCGACGATCATGGCGATCGAACTGTTCGGCGCGGATGTCGGCGTGTATGCGATCGTGGCTTGCGTGGTCGCGTATCTGTTTTCCGGACACGCGGGGATTTACCGGTCGCAGCGGGTGGCGGTGGGGAAGGGCGTACAGGTGGAGCCGGAGTGACGTCGGCGTACGGGGCGGCCGGCCCGGGCGGGTCGACCGAAACCGATGCCCGGTGATCCCGCCGATCACCGGGAACAGGGTGTCCGTTACTGCTTCGGCAGCCGCGCGACGTTTCGCGCGAGCAGTTCCTCGATGTCGATGCCCTTCTCGGCGAGCAACGTCGTGACGACGCCCGTCAATTCCCCGAGCGTTTCCTTGACCGATTCCCGGATCGTATCCACGACGACCTGGGTGCTGCGCTCGATCTCGATATTGACCTTGTCGTTGACGCCCTTCGCATCGAAGGTGGTGGCGCGGCGCGTTTCGGGGATCAGCCAGACTTCGAACCAGCCTTCGTCGCGATTGACGTCCGACACGGTGAGGCTGCAGCCGTTGATCGCGATATAGCCCTTCGCGAACACATAGCGCTTGAAATCGGCCGGCACGCCGATGCGGATCATCCGGTTGTGTTCGGACGATGCGATGTGCAGGATGGTCCCCATGAAGTCGACGTGACCGGACAGCGGATGTCCGCCGATCTCCGCGCCGTCCTTCGCAGCCCGTTCCACGTTGACGCGGGCGCCGGTCGTCAGGTCGGCCAGCGTGGTGATTCTCAGGCTCGGCAACATCACGTCGAAGTCGATCAGCACCGGGGAGTGGATGGTTGTCACCGTCAGGCAGACGCCGTCGACCGACACGCTCGCGCCGATCTCGATGTCGGCGGTAAATCCGTCGGGGAATTCGATGCTGAACGTTCTCAGCTCGCCGTGATCCTTGATCGCCGCGATGACGCCAACACCCTGAACAATGCCTGTAAACATGATCTGCCTTTCGTCGCAAATTGCCTGGCCCGTATGATAAGTGATCCCGGCGGGCGGCGTTGCGGGTGGGGCTTCGGGGCGCAAACGACGGCCGTGGCACCGTGTTCGAACGTCGCCGGTGTTCCCCGCGGCTCCGCCATTTCGTGACAGGAAAGGCCGTGCATCGGCACGGCCTCGATCCGAGCCCGAACACCGGCCAGGCCTGGCCCGGCGCGTGCAACCGTCTCGCCGGGCCACGTCGCGTCAGGTCCGCATCACACCGCAGCCGGCTCTCCCAGCGGCCCGGCATCACCGTCCGCCATGCGCCGCGGCGAATCGATCAAGCCCTTCGCCAGCTCCAGCGCCTGCCGCTCGAACAGCCGGCGATACATCCCGCCGTCGATGCGGATCAGCGCGTCGTGGCTGCCTTCCTCGATCACCTTGCCGCGATCGAGCACGAGCAGGCGGTCGAGCGCGCGCACCGTCGACAGCCGGTGCGCGACGACGAGCGTCGTGCGGCCGACCATCAGCCGCTCCATCGCCTGCTGGATCAGCACCTCGCTTTCGCTGTCGAGGCTCGACGTTGCTTCGTCGAGAATCAGGATCGGCGCGTCCGCGAGGAACGCGCGCGCGATCGCGACGCGCTGGCGTTCGCCGCCCGACAGCTTGATCCCGCGCTCGCCGACGAGCGTGTCATAGCCGTCCGGCAGCGCGACGATGAAGTCGTGCGCGCTGGCCAGACGCGCGGCGCGCTCGATCTCCGCGCGGCTCGCATCGGGACGGGCATACGCGATGTTCTCCGCAAGCGTGCGGTGGAACAGCACGGGCTCCTGCTGGACGATCGCGATCTGGCTGCGCAGCGAATCCTGCCGCACCTGCGCGATGTCCTGGCCGTCGATCGTGATGCGGCCGCCCGACACGTCGTACAGGCGCTGGATCAGCTTGATGAACGTTGTCTTGCCCGAACCGGAATGGCCGACGAGGCCCACGCGTTCGCCGGGCGCGATGCGCATCGAGAAGTCGTCGTACAGCGGTACCGGATGATTGCCGTAGCGGAACGTCACGTGCTCGAAGCGGATCTCGCCTTGCCCGATCCGGATCGCCTGCGCGCCGGGACGATCGTCGATGCCGAGCGGCTGGCGCTCGAGCGCGACGAGCTCTTCCATGTCGTTGACCGAACGCTGCAGGTTGCGGATGTGCATGCCGACGTCGCGCAGGTAGCCCTGCAGCATGAAGAACATCGTCAGCGAGAACGCGATGTCGCCGACGCTCGCTTCGTCGTTCGCCCACAGCCGCAGCGCGACGCCGATCATCGCCGCCTGCATCGCAACGAGCATCGCACCCTGCAGCCCGCCGTTGAACGTGCCGCGCACCCACGTGCGGCGCGTGCGCTGACGCCACTTGCCGATCACGCGCGCGAGCCGCGCTTCCTCGCGCGTTTCCGCGCCGAATGCCTTGACGACCGCATTGCAGCTCACTGCGTCCGCGAGTGCGCCGCCCATGCGCGTGTCCCACATGTTGCCGAGCCGCGCGGCCGGCGCGACGATGCCGAGTGACACGGCGACCGTCACCGAGATGTACAGCAGCGAACCCGCGCCGACCACGAGCCCCATCACCGGCCAGTGCGTGCCGAGCAGCACGGTTGCGCCGACGAGCATGGTGATCGACGGCAGCAGCGCGATCAGCACCGTGTCGTTCAGCAGGTCGAGCGCCCAGATGCCGCGCGTGATCTTGCGCACGGTCGACCCCGCGAAGCTGTTCGCATGCCAGTCGGTCGAGAAGCGCTGCACGCGATGGAACGATGCGGCGGCGATCTCGCTCATCATCTTCAGCGTGAGCGTGATGATGTTCAGGTAGACGCCTTGCCGCAGCAACGTCGCGCCGATGCCGAGCGCGGCCAGCGTGCCGAATGCGGTGACGGCCGAATGCCACGCGGCGGCGCGGTTCGTCAGGCCGGCCGACAGCGCATCGACGAGGCGCCCGGCGAACAGCGGCGTGAGCACGTCGGCCAGCGCGCCGAGCAGCGCCAGTGCCGCGATCGCCGCGATGCGCACCGGCTGCTTGCGCCAGTAGCGGAACGTGAAGCCGAAGACGGCCTGGAATGCCTGGCCGCCCAGATGGGTGGTTTTTCTGGTCATGTATCGTTGCCCGGCGCATCGCGCGACGGGACTTTCCGGTTCGGAGAACGTCGAAAACGCAACAGCCGGGCCGCACGGACGACGCGGGCGAAACGAAACGGGCTGTCGGGAAGATGCGCGGGCCGGCGGGTCAGTGAAGCACTCGGGAGCCGGCGCGGACGACGGGCTGGATCAGCCGCGTCGTGGGACCACGTTCGGGAAGGTTGCTGGCATTCGGAACATCTGCACCTCCTCGAAGTGAACGGTTGAAAGGACGCCGAAAAGACGTGAAGGGATTTTATCAGCAGTGCCGGACGCGCCGCAATGTCTGACGAATGCGGCGTTGCAGCGTCGATACGGTTAGTATTCCGGGTTTCGGCCCTTTTTCGTGTGCGTTCCGCGATGTGGCGGCGCACGGGTTAGCGGGCCCCATCGATTACACTTTGCGGTTGCGTGCCGGCCGCTGCGGCCCCGCAGATTCACCACGATACATTTCTGAGGAAACGATGAGCGACGTTCAGCAAGGCATCCTGGCTCCGATCGACACGGCGGCCCGATACCTCACTTTCACGATTTCGAACAACGGCAATGTCGCGGCGGCGCTGACGGCGTTGCGCGAGCTCGTCGACGGGCGCGACACGGTCGCCGGCTTCGGACATGCGCTGGCCGCGCACCTCGGGCACCCGGTGCCGGGCCTCACCGAATACCCGGCGTTCGCGGTGAACGACCGCACGCTGCCGATTACGCCGGCCGACGTATGGGTCTGGCTGCGCGGCGACGATCGCGGCGAACTCGTGCTGCGCGCGCGGGCGATCGAGCGGGCGCTCGCGCCGGCATTCGCGCTGCAGGACGCGGTCGACGGGTTCCGCTATTCGAACGATCGCGACCTGTCGGGTTACGAGGACGGCACCGAGAACCCGAGCGGCGACGATGCGCTGGCCGCGGCGATCGTCACGGGCCAGGGTGCGGGACTCGACGGGTCGAGCTTCGTCGCGGTTCAGCAATGGCTGCACGACTTCGACCAGATGGAGCGCATTGCGTCGGGGGACATGGATAACATCATCGGCCGCCGCCGCTCGGACAACGAGGAACTCGACGATGCGCCGGAGTTCGCGCACGTGAAGCGCACCGCGCAGGAGAGCTTCGAGCCGGAGGCGTTCATGCTGCGCCGTTCGTCGCCGTGGTCCGATGCGCGCCGCGCGGGGCTCTACTTCGTCGCGTTCGGTTGTTCGTTCCGCGCGTTCGACGTGCAGATGCGCCGGATGAGCGGCGCGGACGACGGCATCGTCGACGGCCTGTTCCGCTTCACGCGGCCGCTGACGGGCGCGTATTTCTGGTGCCCGCCGGTGAAGGACGGCAAGCTGGATCTTTCCGCGCTCGGACTCTAGGCCCCTGCGGCATAGGCAAACGGGCGGGCCGCGCATCGTGCGCGGTCCGCCCGTTTTGCTTGTTGCGCGTCGATCGTGTGCGGAGCAGTGCGGTGCGACGCTCGCCGGGCGTCACACACCCGGCACGTAGCGCGTCAGTTCAGCGTCGTTTCGATGCGCGTGCCGCGCTTGATGAACAGCGTCACCGGCGTTTTCTCGCAGATTTCCGCGAGACGCTGGCGCTGCGCGTCGTCGAGCGGGCCGTCGAGCGTCACGACGCGGCGCACGTACTGCTGACCTTCGCGATCGGCATGCAGTTCGGCGTGCACGTCGATGCGCACGGCCGGCCACGTCTTGCGCTGCATATACATGCGCAGTGTCGCGGCCGTGCACTGTGCGAGGCCGGCCAGCACGAACTCGAACGGCGCCGGCCCGAGGCCCTGGCCGCCTTCGCGCGGCGCTTCGTCGCCGGTCAGCGCATGCGTGCCGGCCTGCAGCTGGACGACGTAGTCGGGCGCGTCGGCGGCGAGGGTGGCGGCGGCGTGGATGAGCGGCATGGCAAGTCTCCGGTAAGCGGGAAAGAGGGGCCGCGATGATGCGCGGCGTGCGAGCCGTCAGCATACCGTCCTGGCTGAAACCGCGGGCGCAGTGAGCGTCGACGAGCGTCGATGGGATCAGCCGGCGACGCCGGCAGTCCTGCGTACGAGCGTGGCGACGCGTTCGCGCACCCACTGGTGCGCGCGGTCGGTCTCGCGCGATTCGTGCCAGTACGCGAGTAGCGGAAACGGCTTGAGCCGCAGCGGCAGCGGCTGCACGGCGATCGGCAGCAACGCCGCCATGCGCAGCGCATACGTGCGCGGCAGCGTCAGCAGCAGGTCGCCCGCCGCCGCGATCTGGCAGGCGGCGAAGTAATGCTGGCACACGAGCTGGATGTGCCGGAAGCGTCCGTCGTTGCCGAGCAGCACGTCGAGCGATTGCGGTTCGCCGAGCGACGACACCGCGATATGCCGCGCGGCGAAATAGTCGCTGCGTCGCAGCGGGTCGCTCATCAGCGGATGATCGTGTCGCATCGCGACGACGAGCGAATCGTCGAGCAGGTGTTCGGTCGAGATGCGCGGGCCGGTTTGCACGCGCCGATCGACGGCGAGATCGAGATTGCCCGACGCGAGTTCGCGTTCGATGTCGTGCACCGCGACGCGGCGGCTCACGAATCGCAGGCCGGGCGCTTCGTCGGCGAACGCGGCGGCGATCTGCGGCAGCGCGATCGATTCGAGCACGTCGCGAATGCCGACCGCGATGCTCAGGTCGAGCGTCGCCGGGTCGAATGCAGCCGGGTCGCGCGCGGTGCGCTGCAGTCCGGCGAGATGAAGCTGCACGTCCGCGATGATCGCGCGCGTGCGTTCGGTCGGCACGACGTGGTTGCCCTGGCGGACGAACAGCGGATCGTCGAAATGCGCGCGCAGCCGGTTGAGCGCATGCGTGACGGCCGGCTGCGTCAGGTGCAGCGCGCGGGCGGCTGCACCGATGCCGCCGTGCACGTAGACGGCGTCGAGCACGCGGAACAGGTTCAGGTCGAGACGATGATCGGCGGGCACGGACGAAGTCGGCGTGGTGGACGGTGGAGCGATTCTAATGGATGCGCGGACAACGGAACGCCAGGGCGCGCGTGCGTTCGTTTGCATCGGCGTTGCCGCGAACATCGCCCATATCGGGAATGCCGCGCACGTCGCGCGTCCGCACGTCGCACGCGTATTTCGGCGCGGGATGCGATCGGTGGGCGAAAGCCTGTAGAAATCCGCCATCATGCTGTCACTGTCGGCCATTTCGCGCCAAGGACAGCGCCCGACAGCACCCGTTCGGCTAAGATGCCGTCGCTTCATATTTCGAGATAGCCGTCCTGTCGCACCTGTTCAAACCCAATATAAGCCTGACAGTTCGACGGTATTAGAAGAAGTCGAAACAGTCCGGGGGCTTGGCCAGTGGAAGCAGCAGATCAGAGATGGGTCGTTGTCTATTTGAGTTCGGGGTTTTCCTTGGCCCAGGCCGCGCGTCTCGGCGAGGCCTTCAACCTGGCGAATCGCCTGCACGCGTTCAGTGCGGGTTACCAACTGAAGTACGTATCCGAAAGCGGGGGATTGCTGCAGTCGTCGTCCGGCGTGAAGATCGCCGCCGATGCGCTCGGCGACGAGCACGGCCATCGCGCGCTCGCGTTCTTTCATCTTCACGGTGAGCGCGCGTCGGTCAACTGGAGCGATGCATTGCGGCGGCGCCTGACCGACATTCGCCGGCATGCGCGATGGATTGTCGATGCGATGGACCTGTCGACGCTCGCGGCGTCGCAGCGGCAGGCGGATGCCGGTCACCCGCGAACGGATCGCGCCCGCCGTGCGGCGGCAACGATCGAACTGCAGGGCGGGGAGGCCGACGTGTTCGCGGCCGTGCTCGACATGTTTCGTGCCGATCTCGGCGACAGCGCCGCGCAGGAGATCGCCGGCAACCTGATGCAGCCGGTCGAGCAACGCTACGCGCAGTCGATGTGGGCGTTTCGCGAACTGAGCGCGAGCCCGTCGATCCGGATGTCGGCGCAGCAACTGCGCGCGCAGAGCGCGAACCGCATCTCGATCGCGGAAGTCGCGCGGACGGCCGCGATGAGCGAGCGCAATTTCCTGCGGCGCTTCAAGAAGGAAATCGGCGTGACACCGACCGAGTTCGTGCAGCACGTGCGGCTCGAGCGCGCCTGCCACATGCTGATCCACACGACACTGCCGGCCGACAAGGTCGCGCGGCGCGCGGGCTTCGGCAGCGGCGAGCGTCTGGCGAAGCTGTTTCGCCAGCGTCTCCAGGTGTCGCCGACCGAATTTCGCATCGCCGAGCGAGAGCGGATCCTGACGAACGGCGCCGGGGCGCCCGACCCGCAGCCGGCGCCGCAGCAGCCTGCGAAAGCCGATGGCGACCAGGCGAGCCTGGGCATGTGCACCGATACACGGGAGAAAGTAGGGCGGATGACCGTAAAATCATCGTGTCGCGATCACGATCCCCGGTTTCCATGCCCTTGCTTCCCACTACCGCCACCGCCCCCTTCTGCCCGTCGGAAGTAAAGGGCAGCATCACGATCGACGCCGGCGCGTCGCGCTGGATGAAGCTCAAGCGCTTCTTCGGCCCGGGTCTGCTGGTCGCGATCGGCTATATGGATCCCGGCAACTGGGCCACCGACATCCAGGCCGGCTCGCAATTCGGCTATTCACTGCTGTGGGTCGTCGCGTTCTCGAGCCTCGCCGCGATCTTCCTGCAGATGCTCGCCGCGCGGCTCGGCCTCGTCGCGGGCAAGGATCTCGCGCAGGCCAGCTACGACCGTTACGGCCCCTTTGGCCGCGTCGTGCAGTGGGTGACCGCCGAGGTGTCGATCATCGCGTGCGACATCGCCGAAGTGCTCGGCTGCGCGCTCGCGTTCAAGCTGCTGCTCGGCGTGCCGCTCGCGTGGGGGATCGTGCTGACCGCGCTCGACACGGTGATCGTCCTTGGGCTGCAGGGCAAGGGCGTCCGGCAGATCGAGGCGATCGTGCTCGGGCTGATCGCGACGATGGCGTTCTGCTTCGTCGCGCAGGTCGCGATCACGCCCCCCGACTGGCATGCGGTCGCGAAGGGGCTCGTGCCGGGCAACCCCGGCCACGACAGCAAGGACGCGATCGTACTCGCGCTCGGCATCGTCGGCGCGACGATCATGCCGCACAACCTGTATCTGCATTCGTCGGTCGTACAGACGCGCCATGTCGTCGGCGGCGCGCGCGGCCTGGTTCGCGACACGCTCGCGCTGGTGCGGATCGATACCTGCGTATCGCTGTTCGTCGCCATGCTCGTCAACGCGGCGATCCTGGTCGTCGCGGGCGCGGCGTTCCATGCGACCGGCCAGCACAACGTCACCGACATCGAACAGGCGTACCGGCTGATCACGCCGATCGCGGGCGGCGCTGCCGCGCTGCTGTTCGGCATCGCGCTGCTCGCGTCCGGGCAGAGCTCGACGCTGACCGGCACGATCGCCGGCCAGGTGATCATGGACGGCTTCCTGCATACGAAGATCCCGTGCTACCAGCGCCGGCTGATCACGCGCGGGCTCGCGCTCGTGCCCGCGCTGATCGGCGTGCTGTGGCTCGGCGAAAATTCCGTCGGGCAACTGCTCGTCTGGAGCCAGGTGCTGCTGAGCCTGCAACTGCCGTTCGCGATGTGGCCGCTGATCAAGTCGGTCAGCGATCGCAACACGATGGGCGAGCATGCGATCGGCCGCAAGATGCAGGTCGCCGCATGGGCGCTGTTCGGCGTCATCACCGGCACGAACCTGCTGCTGATTACGGGTGTCGCGGGCTGATACAGCCTGTCACAGGCTGATACAGGCACGTCGCACGCTTGCGTTAAACTGCGACCTTTTGCTAGCCGTTCGACGTCCGTTATGTGGAGTGAAATCAGCAACATCGGCGACGCCGCATTGACCCTGCCGGTCGCGCTAACCTGCGCGGCCTGGCTCGCGATGTCCAACTGGCGGCTCGCGGTGCGCTGGATCGTGCTGCTCGCGGCCGGCATGAGCCTCGTCGGGGCGACCAAGATCCTCTATGCGGGCTGCGGTGTCGAGATTCCGCAGTTCGATTTCCGCGTGATCAGCGGCCATACGATGCTGTCGACGTCTGTGTGGACCGTCGCGTTGTCGATGCTGTGGCAGGCGTTTCGTCCGGGCAATGCGCCGGGCGTGGCGGCCGGCCTCGCCGTCGGCGCGGCGACGGCCGTCGCGCGCGTGTTCGACCATTCGCATACGATTCCCGAAGTCGTGGTCGGCTGGCTGCTCGGCGCGCTGGTCGCGCTGGTGTTCCTGCGCACCTACGCCAAGGTGCACAAGCGTTCGTTCTCGCCGCGCATCGCGGCCGTCTGCCTGCTTCTCGTGTCCGGCATCGCGTACGGGCATCGCGCGCCGTTCCAGCAGATGATCGACACGCATTCCCCGCAAGTCTGCGCGTTCATGCGCGCGTCCGGCGACGGGTTCTGACGGCGGTTTGTTCCGGGGCATCGGTGCCCCGGTGTCGAATGCGGTCGTCGCGCGACGGCTGCTCCCGTGTCTCGCTCCATTCGTTCCCTATCATTGGCAAAAGCCGGCATCCGGCGTTCGTCGAACCGGTATCCGCGGTAATCGGCCGCGCCGCGCCGTTCCATTCCGCCGGCCGCGGATGCGAAGGTCATCAGGTGTGTCTATGACCGGGCATTACGAATATTCATTTCATCGATTGGCGGCAATCGCGTACGCTGGCGTTCGTTCGATCGGGGCCGGCAGCGGCAGCCTGCCCGATTTGTCCGACGCGGCACGGCCGGCTCGCTATACTCGCGCAAACTGCGCGGCCGTCGGCCGGCGCGCGGCAACCGCCGTCACGGCACCGGTCCGCCACGACGATTCACGATAGGAGCAGGTTCCATGACAGTCGTTTCCTCGCGCCTCGCAGGCAAGTGCGCGTACATCACGGGCGCCGCCGGCGGCCTCGGCCGCGCGATCGCGCGCCGGATGGTCGAGCAGGGCGCGCGCGTGTTCCTGACCGACATCGCCGACGCGGCCGTGCTCGATGCGTTCGCGCATGAGCTCAACGCAGGGCACGCGGCGCCGGTCGCGTTCGCGGCCACGCAGGACGTGCGCGACGAGGCGCGCTGGCAGGCGCTGCTCGTGCAGGCGGTCGACGCGATGGGCGGGCTGTCGGTGCTCGTCAACAACGCAGGTGTCGGGTCGATCGGCTCGCCCGCGCAGATCGAGCTCGACGAATGGCGGCGCGTGATGGCGATCAACGTCGAGAGCATCGTGCTCGGCTGCAAGCATGCGCTGTCGTATCTGGCCGAGAGCAGTCCCGCTTCGATCATCAACATCTCGTCGGTAGCCGCGTTCAAGGTCGAGCCGGATTTCACCGCGTACAACGCGTCGAAGGCCGCGGTCGCGTCGCTGACGAAGTCGGTCGCGATCGATTGCGCGCGCCGCGAGCTCGACGTGCGCTGCAACTCGATTCATCCGGCGTTCATTCGCACGGGGATCGTCGAGCCGCTGTTCCAGTCGCTCGGCGAACGCGATGCGACGCGCAAGCTCGCGCGCGGCATTCCGCTGCGCCGGCTTGGCGAGCCGGACGACGTCGCGCATGCGGCCGTCTATCTGGCGTCCGACGAGAGCCGTTTCGTGACCGCCGCCGAACTCGTGATCGACGGCGGCATGTGCGCGGTCTGACGCGCATCGACGACAACAACCGGAGGAGAACACCGTGTCGACACTCGTGAACCGCCAACTGCTGCTGAAGACGCGCCCGGAAGGGCGGGTTGGCCGCGAACATTTTTCGCTCGTCGAAACACCCGTGCCGGCGCTTGCCGACGGCGAAGTGCTCGTGCGTGTGCTGTATCTGTCGATGGACCCGACCAACCGCGTGTGGATGAGCGACGTGCCGCAATACCTGCCGCCCGTCGCGATCGGCGAAGTGATGCGCGCGCTCGGCATCGGGCGCGTGGTCGCGTCGCGCCATGCGGGTTTTGCGCAAGGCGATCTCGTGCAGGGGCTCGTCGGCTGGCAGGACTATGCGGTTCTCGCGGCCGACCAGGCTGCGCAGCTCGTGAAGCTGCCCGCGCAGTCGGGCATGCCGCTGCCGACGCTGCTCGGCGCGTGCGGGATGAGCGGCCTGACCGCGTATTACGGGCTGACCGACATCGCACCGGTGCAGCCGGGCGAGACGCTCGTCGTGTCGGCGGCGGCCGGGTCGGTCGGCTCGATCGCCGGCCAGATCGGCAAGATCCACGGCGCACGGGTGGTCGGTATCGCGGGCGGCGCGGACAAGTGCCGCTACCTGACCGAGACGCTCGGCTTCGACGTGGCCGTCGACTACAAAGCCGACGATTTTCGCGAGCAGCTGAAGGCGGCGACGCCGGACGGCGTGCACGTGAACTTCGAGAACGTCGGCGGCGAAGTGATGCGTGCGGTGCTGTCGCGGATGGTGATCGGCGGGCGCGTCGCGCTGTGCGGCGTGATCTCGAACTACAACAGCGGCCGCGCGGCGGACGACGTCGGCGTGCTGATCTCGAAGCGAATCACGATGCGCGGTTTCCTGATCCTCGACTACCGCAAGAGCCGCGAAGCGGTGCAGACGCTTGCCGGATGGCTGCGCGACGGCCGCCTCAAGGCCGAGGAAACCGTGGCCGACGGGCTCGAAAACGCGCCCGACGTGCTGAACCGCCTGTTCGACGGCGATCATCGCGGCAAGCTCGTGCTGCGCGTCGATCCCGACGCATGAGCCGCAGCGCTCGCACGCGCTGAGTTCGAACAGACGGACATCGATTTAGGACTTGTCCCATATATTGTTTCGGTCGCTCTCCTTAAAGTAACCGCAAGCAAACGGCGGCGTGACATGCGCGTCACGCCGCCGTTTTTATTTGGGCGGCGAGAAGGGGGGAACATGCGAACGAAGGCAACGCAGGCGGCATCGGCGGTGGTGCGCGATCGAACGATGCGGCGCGTGTGCGACAGGCTGCGGATCGCCGCAGCGGGTGTCGGCATCGCGTGCGCGATGCCGTGTGCCGGTGCGGCCGGGCATGCGAACGCGGACGGCATCGTGCGATTCACCGGTGCGCTCGTCGATCTGTACGACGTGACATTCGATGCGCCGCCGATCGAAGCGGCAAACAGCGCGATGGCCGCGACGCTCCGGTTCGATGCACACGGCCGGCGCTTGGCCGGAGCGCAGGTGGCGCTGGTCGGGCCGGACGGCCGGCCGCCTGCGCAGTCCGCGGGGGCGGACGTTCGCGCAACATGGCGCGATGCGCGCGACGATCGAAGCGTGCCGCTGGTATCGGGCCGCGCGCATCGTATCGGTCCGTATGGCGGCGTGATGACGGTGGCAGGACCGGAAATGACGACGGGCGCCGTGGCGCCCGTCGTGATCAGGATCCGTCATCCGTGACGCGCAGCGTCATTCCCCCTGTTCGGAGCGTGCGTAGATGTCCCAGCTCGCCATGAACAGCGCGGCGACGAGCGGCCCGATCACGAAGCCGTTGATCCCGAACAGTGCCATTCCGCCGAGCGTCGAGATCAGCACGACCCAGTCGGGCATCTTCGTGTCCTTGCCGACGAGGATCGGGCGCAGCAGGTTGTCGACGAGGCCGATCACGCCGACGCAGAACGCGACGAGGATCACGCATTTCCAGATATCGCCGATCGCGAGGAAGTAGAGCGCGGCGGGCACCCATACGAGGCTCGCGCCGATCGCCGGCAGCAGCGACAGGAACGCCATCAACGCGCCCCACAGCACGACGCCCTCGATCCCGAGGATCCAGAAGATCAGGCCGCCGAGCGCGCCCTGCACGAGCGCGACCGCGATGTTGCCTTTCACGGTTGCGCGCACGACCGTCGTGAACTTCGCGAGCAGCAGGTTCTTGTGCTCTTCGTCGAGCGGCAGCGCGCGGCGCACGCGGCGGCCGATCTCGCCGCCGTCGCGCAGCAGGAAGAACACCATGTACAGCATCACGCCGAAGCTGACGACGAACTGGAACGTGTTCTGGCCGATGCTGAGCGCCTGGGTGGCCGCGAACTGGCTGATCTGCGCGGCGCCGTCGGTCAGCTTCTTCTGGATGCCGGGGATGTTGGTCAGCCCGTATTTCTGCAGCAGGTTCTGGATCGACGTCGGCAGCGCGTGAATGATGTCATGGAAGTACTGCGAATAATTCGGCTGCGCGCTCTTCAGTTCCTGGTACACGTATGCGATTTCCTGCACGAGCGTCGCCGTGACGAACACGAGCGGCAGGATCACGATCAGGATGATCAGCGACATCGTCACGAGCGCGGCGAGGTTGCGCCGCTTGCCGAAGCGCGCGGCAAGCCAGCGTTGCACCGGCTGGAACAGTATCGCGAGAATGGTGCCCCAGAAGACGGCGCCGGAGAACGGCGCGAGTATCCAGCATAGTCCGACGGTGACCGCGAACAGCAGGAAATAGAAGAATTTTTGGTGATCGTGTCCGCTATCCATGGATGGTTCGCGCAGATTGATGCCTGGTTTGATTGGATCTCGTTGCCTCGGGCGCGATCGGCGCGCGAACGTCAAGGGTTCGCGGCGAAGCGCGCAGCAGGGCGGCCCGATCGGCAGTATGCCCGCAAAGGTGTCGCCATCATAGCCGCTGCGCGCGGCGCACGCGAAAACGCCGCGGCCGGGGCCGCGGCGTTGCGGGGGAGGCCGACGTGACGGTGCCGCGCCGGATCGTCAGATGTGCAGCCTGGTGACCTTGGTGCCGTTCACCGACAGGTCGCCCATCAGGCCCGCGTTGGTCAGCACCAGTACCTCGACCGGTGCGGTGGCCGTGTTGGAGTCGACCGCGCCGTTCGCACCGACCTTCACGACCGCGACGGAGGCGTCGGCACCGGCCGACCAGCCTTCGGACTTGCGGAACGAGTCGAGCGCATCCTGCGTCATGAACAGGAACACGATCGCCTTCGATTGCGCACCGGCCTGCAGGCCGACCGACAGCGACGACGTGTTGTAGTAGCCGACGGTGCTGCCGCCGACGCGCAGTGCGCCGTTGCCGGACTGGCCGCCGACGATGAAGCCGGCCTGCAGCACGTTCGGGAACACCAGCACGCCGCGCGACTTCGCGACGAGTTCACGCGAGCCCGGCACCGTCGAATAGAGGCGCGACAGCGTCGCGTTCACGCTCGCGTCGATCGACTCGCGTTTGGACGCGCTGGTTGATGCGTTCTCGGGTTTGTCAGGCGTGGTGGTGCAACCGGCAAGTGCGAGACTGCCGAGCATGACGGCGGCGGCGGCTTTCAGGGCGAGGGACTTCTGCATGGCGATTCTCCTTCGTTGTCGGGTTGAGGACGGACGGTGCCGGCAGCGGGGCGGCCGGCACCGTTCAACGGCGGGAAAGGAGCAGGCCGGCGACGAACGCGAGGCCCGCGACGACGCCCGCGGTCTGCCACGGGTTGTCGTGCACGGCTTGCGACACGCGTTCGGCCGAATCGCGCAGCCGGGCGGCCGCGGTGCCCGACGCGTAGTCGAGCGTGCTGCGTGCTTCGTCGAGCCGCGCTTGCACGCGCTTGCGCAGCGCGGCGATATCGCCGTCGCCATCGTTCTTCAGCAGGTCTTCCAGTTCATCGACCAGCCCGCGCAGATCGTCGGACACGTCCGCATGCAGGTCGCGGACGGCCGAGCGCGTCGTGCGTCCCACGCGCCGGCCGGTGCGACGGATGTCGGACAGGCCGCGGTCCAGCTTGTGTTCGATCGAGTCGGTGAGCGCCATGGTGTTTATCCTCCTTCGATTTGATTTGCAGGCCAATTTGAAGATAAGACGAATCCCAGCAACCAGTGTGATTCACATCAGCCAATTGAGTTTCGAGACAAATTTTCAATTCGTCGGCAAGCTTCCCGGGAAGCCCCGCGCGACGGGGCAGGGCGGCGGTTGAAAAAATTTCGCGCTTCGAGCGAAGCAACATGAACGGGCCGTTGCACGACGAGAAAGCCCGGTAAATATGGCGTCGCCCGGTGCGTCAGGTAAATAGTGCCGTTGCACGCGTTGTGCTGATGCAATTGCACTAATTGCCATTTTTTTGTCGAGCAGGGTTTGTGCCCGCGACGGCTCAGGTGGCGTCTCCCTCCAGCGCAAGGTCGATGACGACGGGATCGTGGTCCGACGAACGGTACGCATCGGGCGCGTAATAGGCAGCCTGTTGTGCCGGGGTTTTGTAATCGGGCACGGATTGCAGTGCAATCGGTTCATCGGCGTTGATGTGCCACGCATGTACGGCCCTCACGCGGGCAGCGAGCGGCGACGTGGCGAGTGCGTGATCGAGGTTGCCCGCTTCGCCGCGAAATACATAGCTGTAGCCGGCATGGCCGACGAAGCGGGCGACGAGGTTCGCGTAGCCGCGCGATTCGAGCGCGCGCAGCGGATCCTCCTTCGCGTAGCTGTTCAGGTCGCCGATCAGCAGCACGCCGTCGGCCGCAGCGCCGGTCGGCGACGTGGCGAGCCACGCCGCGACGCGCTCGGCCGCCCGCGTGCGCGTCGCATTCCAGCAGCCCTGACCGTCCGACTGGTCGAGATCCGGGCCGGCGGCGTGCGGGCAGTTCTTTGACTTGAGGTGGTTGACCGCGACCGTGAACGCGCGGGTGCCGCCCTTGCGGCGGAATGTCTGCGCGAGCGGCGGGCGATTCCGGCCGCTGAGCGCGACGGTCGCGGCCCGCCCGACGGGTTCGATCGTCCGGCTGTCATACAGCAGCGCGACCGCGATCGCATCGCGGCCAAGCCGGGCTGTGCCGGGGTCGACCGCGCGCCAGCTGTCGCCGAGCCGCGTCGCGAGCCGTTGCACGGCGCTCGCGGAGCCGTGGCCGTTGTTCGCGATTTCCATCAGGCCGATCACGTCGGCGCGCAGCGCACGCAGCGCGGCCACGATCTTTGCCTCCTGCCGCGCGAAGGCGGCGGGCGACTTCGCGCCGCGATTGGCCGGATCGTCGAAGCCGCCGCCCGTGCCGTCGCCGTTGAAGTAGTTGAATACGTTGAACGACGCGACCCGCACGTCGGCTTGCGGATGCCGTGCTGGCGCATCGGTACGCGGATTCGACGCGGCGTCGAAGACCGGCGCCGCGGACGGTACGGGCTGCAGTCGCCACGTGCCGTAGCGCTTCTCGAGCACGCCTTCGATGCCGCGCACCGTGTAGCCGGCGCGCAGCGTATTGGCGGCGCTCAACGCAGGCGGCGGATAGCGGATAGTTGCGGGGTTCACGCGGCGCGAACCGTCGTCGAGCACGATGCGATTGCGGGCGTTGGCTGCCGCCTGCGCAGCGGCTTCGGCCGGCGCCACCACGTGAGTCGGCATGTACAGGCGGCCGTGGCTGAGTACGATGCTGCCGTAGCGGCCGAGCTCGTAGGTATCGCTGACCGTCAGCGTTTGCGGGAAGCGCACCCGCATGCCCTCATGTGCGGCGAATACGGACTCGTTGTCGACCGGCAGCGCGAGCGTTGCCGGCGTGACGGTCTGCCCGCGCGCGCACACCGTCACGTGGCCCGACAGCGCGAGTTGCGTCCGGCCGTATTTCTGCTCGATCCTGCCGGTGATGTGCACGCGCTCGCCAGGCAGGACACGCGCATTCG
The DNA here is from genome assembly GCF_003857965.1 of Burkholderia sp. Bp9031. Lineage (NCBI taxonomy): Bacteria > Pseudomonadati > Pseudomonadota > Betaproteobacteria > Burkholderiales > Burkholderiaceae > Burkholderia > Burkholderia sp. Bp9031. The sequence continues at coordinate 276,684 of NZ_QTPW01000002.1, read as the reverse complement.
GCGCATGGATGAACAGGCCTTCCGGGACGCCCGGCCGGTGCCGTCGCTGCGCGTCCGCCTGCTGGACGAAGAAGCCGCCGAAGCCGTCGGTGCCGGCGAATGCCGCGGTGACGACCGCTTCGATCGACGTGGTGCCCCCGGCCAGTGGCGACCGGCCGCCGGGATGCCGGATGTCGGCGATTGCCGTGGTGGCGCCGCCGCAGCCCGCACTGACCGGCTGCGCGGCGGCGGGCGCAGCGGAAAGGACGAGCGACGCGGCAAGCGCGAGCGGCGGTAGCAGGCGTGACATGGAGCGGTTCACAGGAAGAAAATTCGTAGGTTCGGGAAAGCATCTTGACGGCAAAATCGCGTGCTGCGATCGAATTGGCCATCAGGCCAGTGCCGAACGGCCAACGATGACGGCAGGGCCATCCGGGACTGTTACGCTTTGCACCTGACGTGTCATTCCGGCCTGCGCTCGGAACGCTTGAGCGCACGCCCCCCACAGGAGAGTTCCATGGCCTACATGCTGTTGATTGTCGAACCGACCGGCCAGCGCGCCGAACGCACGCTCGAAGACGGGCAGGCGCTTTACGCGCGGATGGTCGATTTCGCCGAGACGCTGAAAGCGCGCGGCGTGCTGCGCGGCGTCGAGTCGCTGGAGCGCTCGGAACGCGCGACGCGCGTGCAGGTGCGCAACGGGGAGACGCGCCTCGTCGACGGCCCGTTCGCCGAGGCGAAGGAAATGGTCGGCGGCTTCTTCATCGTCGACGTCGCCACCCGAGACGAAGCGATCGAGATCGCGCGCCAGTGTCCGGCCGCGCAATGGTGCACGGTCGAAGTGCGTGCGGTTGGCCCGTGCTTCCTGTGACGGCTGAATCTCGGTGTTTACCCTGATTCGTCGCGTGGAAGGTCGATCCGTCCGCCTGCCGCCCGTCGTCAGGGTAAGGCGCCGATGAACGGACGCCCCTTTCCACCGACGACAGGGAGTGAACGATGCGATTCATGATCATGATCCGGGCGAACGCCGTCAGCGAATCCGACGCATTGCCGGACAACCGGCTGGTCGAGGCGATGACGGTCTATCACGAGGAACTGGCCAGGGCCGGCGTGCTGCTCGATGCGAACGGCCTGCGGCCGAGCGCGCGCGGCTGGCGCGTGCGGTACGCCGGCGGCAAGGGCACGGTGGTCGACGGCCCGTTCGCGGAGACGAAGGAACTGATTGCCGGCTATACGCTGATCCAGGTGCGTTCACGCGACGAGGCGCTCGAATGGACGCGCCGGTTCCCCGCGCCGTTCGGCGCGGAGATGGACTGCGAGATCGAGGTGCGCCCGTTGTTCGAACTCGACGACCTCACGCCCAGCGACGCCGTCGAGCGGTTCCGCGAACTCCATGTCGGCCGCACCGGCGCCTGAATGTCCACCTGAACCCAACCTCACCGGGAGCACCCGACATGCACAAGATGGTCTTCATCAACCTGCCCGTGGTCGACCTGCCGCGCTCGAAGGCGTTCTACCAGGCGCTCGGCTTCGAGGTCGTGCCTGCCTATACCAACGATCAGGCCGCCTGCCTGAAGATCAGCGACACGATCTTCGCGATGCTGCTCGTGCGGCCGTTCTTCCAGACCTTCACCGACAAGACGATTGTCGATCCGGCGACGCACGTGCAGGTGTTGTCGTGCCTGTCGTGCGAAAGCCCCGCCGAAGTCGACGAAGTCGTCGCGAAGGCACGTGCGGCCGGTGGCACCACGCCGCGTCCGCCGATGGAATACCCGGGCATGTACGGCCACAGCTTCGCCGATCCGGACGGCCACGCATGGGAGCTGATGTACGTGGCGCAGGACGCGGGGCAGGGGCCGGCGTCGTGACGCGCGAGGCGACCCATCGTGCGATCGAGGCCGTCTGGCGAATCGAGGCGCCGAAGATCATTGCGCGCGCCGCGCGCGTGGTGCGCGATGTCGGCGTGGCCGAGGAACTCGCGCAGGACACGCTCGTTGCGGCGCTCGAGCACTGGCCCGTCGACGGCGTGCCCGACAACCCGGCCGCTTGGCTGATGACGGCCGTGAAGCGGCGCGCGCTCGACCGGGTGCGGCAGGAGTCGCTGCATGCCGCGAAGCGCGACCAGCTCGGGCACGAAATGGACGCGCTCGAAGCGCATGTCGTGCCCGACATCGCGGACGCGCTCGCCGATGCGCGCGACGACGATATCGGCGACGACCTGCTGCGGCTGATCTTCACGTCGTGCCATCCGGTGCTGTCGACCGATGCGCGCGTCGCGTTGACGTTGCGGCTGCTCGGCGGGCTGACCACGAGCGAGATCGCGCGCGCGTTCCTGTCGCCCGAGCCGACGATCGCGCAGCGCATCGTGCGCGCGAAGCGCACGCTTGCGGCGGCGCGCGTGCCGTTCGAGGTGCCGTCCGCCGACGCGCGGCCCGCGCGGCTCGCGTCGGTGCTCGAAGTGATCTACCTGGTGTTCAACGAAGGCCATGCGGCGACCGCCGGCGACGACTGGACACGCCCGGCGTTGTGCGACGAGGCGCTGCGTCTCGGTCGCGTGCTGGCCGGGCTCGTGCCGGACGAAAGCGAAGTGCTCGGGCTCGTCGCGCTGATGGAACTGCAGGCGTCGCGTATGCATGCGCGGACCGATGCGCAGGGGCGACCCGTGCTGCTGCTCGACCAGGACCGCAGCCGCTGGGATCCGCTGCTGATCCGGCGCGGCCTCGCGGCCCTCGATCGGGCGACGAAGCTCGGCGGCGTGCGCGGCCCGTATGCGCTGCAGGCCGCGCTGGCGGCGTGCCATGCACGCGCGCGGCAGGCGTCGGAAACGGACTGGGCGCAGATCGTCGCGCTGTACGACGCGCTCGCCGAAGTCGCGCCGTCACCGGTCGTCGAGCTGAACCGCGCGGTGGCGGTGGGGATGGCGTTCGGGCCCGCCGCGGCGCTGGAAATCGTCGACATGCTGCGCGACGATCCGGCGCTTGCGCGCTATCACTGGCTGCCGAGCGTGCGTGGCGACCTGCTCGTGAAACTCGGCCGCGCCGACGAGGCGAAGGCCGAGTTCCGCCGCGCGGCGGAATTGACCCGCAACGAGCGCGAAAGGGAATTGCTGCTGAAGCGTGCGACGGATGCGTGACGCATGACGGGCGACGACGGTGTGCGCACGCCGGGCGTCGCGTCGCACGCTGAGCCCCAAGCCCCAAGCCCCAAGCCCCAAGCCCCAAGCCCCAAGCCCCAGCCGAAACGTTCAACCGTCATCCCCTCCACCCAGCCATCCAGCGAATCCGCGCCCACGAACCGTCCCTAAATCTGTTCCCCGGCTATCGCGCGGATTAAAAAAGCCTATTGGGGGATGCGAACGTCAGCGCCTAGATTAAAAGGCACGACGCGCGCGCCCGGTGCACGCATCGTTCCCCACATACATCATCGGCCCGGCTTCGCACGCGGCCGCGCCGACTCGAACGGAGGCGCAAATGGCTCAACTCAAGGGCAGCAAGACCGAAGAGAATCTGAAGTTCGCATTCGCGGGCGAATCGCAAGCGAACCGGCGCTATCTGTATTTCGCTTCGAAGGCCGATGTCGAAGGCCAGAACGACGTCGCCGCGCTGTTCCGCTCGACTGCCGAAGGCGAAACGGGCCATGCGTACGGTCACCTCGAATACCTCGAAGCAGTCGGCGATCCGGCGACGGGTTTGCCGTTTGGCTCGTCGCGGCTGAACCTCGAATCGGCGATCGCCGGCGAGACGCACGAATACACCGACATGTATCCGGGCATGGCGAAGACGGCGCGCGACGAAGGCTTCGACGAAATCGCGAACTGGTTCGAGACGCTCGCGAAGGCCGAACGCAGCCACGCTAACCGCTATACGAAGGCGCTGGACGCACTCGTCGACTGACGCGGGCCCGTCAAGGCCGCACGGCCCGGCCGGGCATTGCCCGCGGCCGGCCGTGCGTTGATCGCCGCCCGCACTGCGCGGGCGGCGCGTCCGCGCGCATGCGCGCCACGCTGGAGCGCCCCATGCCCCACAAGGAAGGCAGTCTCGAAGCCCCGACCCGGCATCCGCTCGACTGGCAGTCCGAAGCGTTTTACGACCAGACCGCGATCGACGCGGAAATGACGCGCGTGTTCGACATCTGCGCCGGGTGCCGCCGCTGCGTGTCGCTGTGCGGCGCGTTTCCGACGCTGTTCGATCTCGTCGACGACACGCCGATGGGTGACATCGAGGAAGTGCCGAAGGACGCATTCGGCAAGGTCGTCGACCAGTGCTACCTGTGCGACCTTTGCTACATGACGAAATGTCCGTACGTGCCGCCGCACGCATGGAACGTCGATTTCCCTCACCTGATGCTGCGCGCGAAGGCCGCGCGTTACCAGCGCGGCGAAGCGCCGCTGCGCGACAAGGTGTTGTCGAACACCGATGCGCTTGGCCATTTCGCGGGGATTCCGATCGTCACGCAGACGGTGAACGCGGTGAACCGCACGCCGCCTGCGCGCCACGCGCTCGAGGCGGCGCTCGGCGTCGATCGCAACGCATGGCTGCCGGAGTTCGCGCCGCGCAAGTTCCGGCGTGCCGCGAAGCGCTCGGACGGCCCGCCGGTACGCGACGGCGAACGCACGCCAGGGAAGGTCGCGATCTACGCGACGTGCTACGTGAACTTCAACGAGCCGGGCATCGGCCACGACCTGCTCGCGATCCTCGCGCACAACGAGATCCCGTACGAGCTCGTCACGCGCGAAGCCTGCTGCGGGATGCCGCTGCTCGAGCAGGGCAATCTCGCGGGCGTCGCCGCGAAGAAGGCTGTGAACATACCGGTGCTGGAGCGCTATGCGCGCGAAGGCTATGCGCTGATCGGTGCGATCCCGAGCTGCGTGCTGATGTACAAGAGCGAACTGCCGCTGATGTTCCCCGGCGACGAAGCCGTGCGCGCGGTGGCCGACGCATTCTGGGATCCGTTCGAATACGTGATCGCGCGGCATCGCGACGGTTTGCTGAAGACCGATTTCAAGCAGGGCCTCGGCACCGTGTCGTATCACGTGCCGTGCCACGCGCGCGTGCAGAACATTGGCCGCAAGACGGCCGACACGTTGTCGCTCGTACCCGATACGCGCGTGAACGTCGTCGAGCGCTGTTCGGGGCACGCGGGCACGTTCGGCGTGAAGAAGGCCTTCCATGCGGACGCGATGCGGATCGGCGCACCCGTGTTCAAGGCGATGGCCGAGCCGAAGCCGGATTTCGTGTCGTCGGACTGCGCGCTCGCCGGCCATCACATCATGCAGGGCATCGACGAGAAGGGGCTGCCTGCCGCGCCGCTCGCGCATCCGCTGACGCTGCTGCGCCGCGCGTACGGGATCTGACGCGGCTGCCCGGCAAAGACATCGACGACATTCGAGGACATCCCATGACGCTCACCCGCGACTCGCTGCTGACGCTCGAAGCGTACGCGAAGATCCGCAAGACCGAACACGCACGGCTCGTCGCGTACAAGCGCCGGCGCGCGGTGGCGCTCGGCAACCATCTGCGCTTGCTGTTCGAGGACGAGACCACGATTCGCTACCAGATCCAGGAGATGCTGCACATCGAGAAGATCTTCGACGAGGCGGGCATCGACGGCGAACTGGAAGCCTATCTGCCGCTCGTGCCCGACGGCACCAACCTGAAGGCGACGCTACAGATCGAATACGAGCACGAGGCCGAACGGCGGGCGGCACTCGCGCGACTGATCGGCGTCGAGGATCGTGTGTACCTGCAGGTTGACGGGCATCCCGATGTGTATGCGATCGCCGACGAGGATCTCGATCGCGACAACGCGGAGAAGACCTCGGCCGTGCATTTCGTGCGCTTCGAATTGAACGGGGCGGTGCGTGCGGCGCTCAAGGATGGCGCGACGCTGTCGATCGGCTGCGACCACCCGGCCTATACGGTGGCGCCGCAACGCGTGGATGCGGACGTGGCCGCGTCGCTGGCCGGCGATCTGCGCTGACGCACGGTCGCGCGTGGGTCGCGCGTGGCCGTGTGCATCGCCCGTTTGGCACGTCGTTCCGACCCGAATCGCCCTCTTGCGGCCTGCTTGATCGTGCGATCGGCCGCCCATCTCCCGAGGATGTAACAAACCTGTCTGCGCTTGCATGTCGGGAAACAATGTGCATTGCACGCCGGATCGCTTTCATCACTCGCAGAGAAACAATAAAAAGATTGTGCACGGAGATAATTCGGTTCATCGGAATTTGAACGATTTACCGATCCGTGAATATCTTGTTACGAAATTTCCCCTGATTTACCGATTTTGCGCGGCAATTCACGCGATTGTTGTCGGCAAGGGTCGGAACACGTCGGCTCGCCTGCGGACGGGCCTTGGCCGCACCCCGCGGAGCCCCGCCGGACGGGGCTTCCCAGCAACGCGCATAACGATCGCTTAAAAAAATTCAAGCGTAAATGGATTGCGCATCCATGGCAGGTTGTTTCAGTGCGTAACATTAAGTCATTGTCATATTGAGACAAACCCTGAGGATGGTATGCTTCGTGCACAAAAATTCCCACATTGGAGTGAGACCGTGATTTGTGCGCCATTGCCGGGAATGGCGGCACCGTGAAAGTGCGGTGCCGCGCCGGCATGCACAACAATCGGATAACCATAATGTGCAACCGGGGCGCCCCGTGACGCGATGCGTGACGGTGGCGCCGACAATCGCAGCCCCGGCCTGGCTGCGTGGAGAGATCTACTATGTTCTTCGATGAGCTTAACGATGAAGAGTGGTTTCGTCTTTCAACGCTGATCGCCGATGAACCCATCCGGCTGAACCGTCGAGGTCGTCCGCGTGCCGAACCGCGCGTTGTCGCCAACGCGGTTCTCTGGATCCTGACGACCGGTGAAGCGTGGTCCAAACTGCCCGGGCGCTATCCGTCCGGGCCGACGTGCCGCCGCCGCTACGAGGAGTGGCTCGCGAACGGCACGCTGCTGCAGATGATCGACGTGCTGACTCAGTTCAGCGGGCGCACGTTCGCGTACGTGCCGCCGCCGCCCGTGCCGGTCGCGCCGGCGTGCCGTGCGGAACCCGTGCCCGACAACGACCGTCTGCGCGGCGTGTTCTGGCAGAACCCCGAGTCGTGGCAACTGCCGGTCGCGCAGGCAAACGTTTGGGAGGGCGAGGGCGCGACGCTGGCTGCGATGTCGAGCGACGACGCGGACGAACCGTCCGGCGTGTCGTTCGCGGTACCCGGCGCGCAGCCCGCTGGGCTGCGCCATGGGCGTCCGTCCGCCGCGAGCTTTGCCTCGGCCGAACCGCAAGTCGACGAGTATCGCGGCTACACGGTCTACGGCAGCGCGCAGCCGGTGCAGAACCTGATGTACCGCGCGTGGGCCGAGATCACGCAGGACGACCGGCGCGTCGAGCGCTCGGGCCTGATCGGCCCGCGCTTCACCGACGCGGAAGAGGCGGAGCAGTACGCGCTCGACTGGGCGCGCCAGTGGATCGATCGTCATGGTGCGAGCGACGAGCCGGCGCGTGCGCCGCAAAGCGAAGTGCTGGCCGGCCTGTCCGCGCTGGCGCGTGCCGAGTCGGACATCAAGCGTTTCATCGCCGAGCGTCGCGCGGGTGCGCTGTCCGAGGGCCGCAACGACCCGGTGCAGTCGGATCGCCGCGAGTATGCGTACCGCGTAGGTTGATCGTCAGCCATACGAAAACGCGCGGGTTGTCGTGTGTCACGGCACCCGCGCGTTATTTTTTGTTTCTCGCATGCCCGTGATGCCGGGCGCACCGTCGAGACGGCGCGCTCGGCATGCACTGCGTCACTGGCGTCCGTAGGTATCGTCGTAGCGGACGATGTCGTCCTCGCCGAGATACGCGCCCGACTGCACTTCGATCAGCTCGAGCGGCATCTTGCCCGGGTTCTCGAGGCGGTGCGACACACCGAGCGGGATGTACGTCGATTCGTTCTCGGACAGCAGGAACGTTTCGTCGCCGCGCGTGATGCGCGCGGTGCCGCGCACGACGATCCAGTGCTCGGCGCGGTGGTGGTGCATCTGCAGCGACAGTCGCGCGCCCGGCTTCACGACGATGCGCTTTACCTGGAAGCGCTCGCCCATGTCGACCGAGTCGTAGTGGCCCCACGGGCGGTGGACCTTGCGGTGATCGGTCGCTTCCGCGCCGCGTTCGGCCTTGATGCGTCCGACGATCTTCTTCACGTCCTGCACGCGGGACTTGTCGGCGACGAGCACGGCATCGGGCGTTTCGACCACGACGAGATTCTGCGTGCCGACGCACGCGATGAGCCGGCTTTCCGAATGCGCGAAGGTCGATTCGGCGTTTTCGAACAGCACGCGGCCGCGGCCGACGTTCTCGGCATCGTCCTTCGGCAGGATCTGCCAGATCGCGTCCCACGAGCCGACGTCCGACCAGCCCGCGTCGAGCGGCACGACGACGCTTTCGCACAGCTGCGGCAGGTTCGCGAGCGGCTCCATCACCGCGTAGTCGATCGAGTTCGACGGCGACGCGGCAAACGCGTCGCGATCGACGCGGAAGAAGTCGCCGTCTTCCTTGCCGCGTGCGACGGCCTGTTCGCAGGCTGCGTAGATTTCGGGTTCGAGCTGGCGGATCGCGTTCAGCCACACTGACGCGCGCACGATGAAGATCCCGCTGTTCCACCAGTATTCGCCCGACGCGACGTACTGCTGCGCGAGCTCGAGATGCGGCTTCTCGACGAAGCGGTCGAGGCGGCGCACGTCGAGGCTGCCGGTGGCGGCGTCGCCGAGCGGCGCGCCGACGCGGATGTAGCCGTAGCCCGTTTCGGCCCGGCCCGGCACGATGCCCATCGTCGCGATCTTGCCCTGGGCCGCGCAGTGCACGCCGGCCGCGACGGCCGCATGAAAGCGCGGCTGGTCGGCCACTGCGTGGTCGGCCGGCATCACGGTCATCACGGCATCGCCGCCGCGCGCGACGATCCGCAGCGCGGCGAGCGTCAGCGCGGGCGCGGTGTCGCGGCCGAGCGGCTCGAGCATGATCGATGCACGCTTGCCGGTCAGGCGCAGTTGTTCGGCGGTCGTGAAGCGGTGATCCTCGCCGCACACGATCAGCACGTCGTCGTTCAGCGGATGGCCGGTCGCGAGGCCGTCGAGTCGCAACGCGGTGGATTGCAGCAGCGAATGATCGCCGAGCAGGCCGATCAGCTGCTTTGGATAGTGTTCGCGCGACATCGGCCACAGACGTGTGCCCGAACCGCCGGCAAGGATCACCGGCTGCACCGCGACGCGCGTACCGGCGTCGGTTGCGGCGGAAGAAGAAGGGCGCGTATCGGCTGCCACGGCCGGAGCATTCATGATGACACTCTCCTCGATTGAAGTCAGTGCCTGTTTGTAGCATGAAGTAAATCGACAATAAAACCGGGCTCTTTGCGAGATATTCGTCGAGCATTCCGTCACGCGCGTATCCGGGAAATTTTTACGCGCTAGCATCGGATGCAAATAAAAAAATAAAAAATAATTCCGCCAATCAGGCTGATGTCCCGTCCTGCAAGGGGTTGGCGGCAGTCGTAAAGTTTTCGAAAAAATCCCGATTCGCGCTCGATTCGGGAAAACGTGCCGATTTAATTCAAGAATGTCGCGGCAAGAATTTCCGATTATTTTTCGAAATACTTGTGCGCTTGAGGAGAGATTTTCTTACCGCTTCAATAGCGTCATGCAACGTTTGAATCGAATGTGCGGCACGGGCTGCGCAAGGAGCTGTTCGGCAAACGCCTGTTCAAAGAGGAAGCAGACATGTTGAGCGTGCTGGCGAGAGTCATCGATATCGCGATGGTCGTGTTGGGGGCGTTGATCGCCGCCACGCTGCACGGCGGCAGCATCTGGCTCAACGACCTGCAGCGCACGACGGTGTTGTTCGACTGCCTGCTGGTCGTCGTGCTCTTTCCGGCGGTCGGCATCTATCAGTCGTGGCGCGGCAAGCGTCTCGTCGGGCTGGTAGGGCGCGTTGCGTTCGCGTGGCTGGTGGTCGAGCTCGCGGGCATCCTGATGAGCTTCAGCTTTCACCAGTCGGGCGACCTGTCGCGGCTGTGGCTGGGTTGCTGGGCGCTCGCGACGATGGCGCTGCTCGCCGGCTCGAAGGCCTGCGTTCACGTCGTGCTGCGACAGCTGCGGCGCGGCGGCTACAACCTGAAGGCGGTCGCGATCGTCGGCGGTACGCCGGCCGCGCGGCGGCTGATCGCGCAGATGCGGGCGCGTCCGGAAGCAGGCTTCAACCCGGTATGCGTCTACGACGAAAGCGAAGTGCCGGGCGAAGTCGCGCTCGACGACGTGCGCATCGAGCGGCAGTTCGAATCGCTGGTGTGGCTGGTGCGCAGCCGCGCGATCAGCGAGCTGTGGCTCACGCTGCCGATCACGGAGGAGCGCCGGATTCACCAGATCGTGACGGTGTTCCGCCACGACTTCGTGAATATCCGTTTCATTCCGGACGTGCGCACGCTGTCGTTCTTCAACCAGGAAGTGGTCGAGGTGCTCGGCGTGCCGGCGATCAACCTCGCGGCATCGCCGATCACCGACGTGCGGATCCTGCCGAAGTTCGTGTTCGACCGGCTGTTCGCGCTGGCGGCGCTGACGGCTCTCGCGCCCGTGATGGTGCTGATCGCCTGCCTGATCAAGTTCACGTCGCGCGGGCCGGTGTTCTTCCGCCAGAAGCGCAAGGGGATCGACGGGCACGAGTTCGAGATCTACAAGTTTCGCTCGATGAAGGTGCATCAGGAAGTCGCGGGGCAGGTCACGCAGGCGACGAAGAACGATATGCGCGTGACGCCGGTCGGCCGCTTCCTGCGCCGCACGAGCCTCGACGAACTGCCGCAGTTCATCAACGTGCTGAAGGGCGAGATGTCGGTCGTCGGCCCGCGGCCCCATGCGCTCGCGCACGACGACATCTACAAGGATCTGGTGAAGGGCTACATGTTCCGCTACCGGATCAAGCCGGGCATCACCGGGTGGGCGCAGATCAACGGCTTTCGCGGCGAAACCGATCAGATCGAGAAGATGATGGGACGCGTGAAGCTCGATCTGTACTACATGCAGAACTGGTCGTTCTGGCTCGACATCAAGATCGTCGTGCTGACACTCTGGAAAGGCTTCACCGGCAGCAACGCTTACTAGGCGCTCCCGAACCTGTCGCTGCGCGCCAGGCTCCCCGAGGGGGGACTTCCTGCGGGGCGGAGAACTTGGGGTGGCCCGGCGTTCTCTCGAGACGCGGCCCCGCGCAGAGACTTCCGTTTTACGAATTTCGAATCATTGGTCACGAGGTCCGACACATCATGAATCTGACTATCATCGGCAGCGGTTACGTAGGGCTTGTCACCGGCGCGTGTCTCGCCGACATCGGGCACGACGTGTTCTGCCTCGACGTCGATCAGGCGAAGATCGACGTCCTGAACAACGGCGGCGTGCCGATCCACGAGCCGGGCCTCAAGGAAGTCATCGCGCGCAACCGCGCGGCCGGCCGCCTGCGCTTCTCGACCGATATCGAGGCTGCGGTCGCGCATGGCGACGTGCAGTTCATCGCGGTCGGCACGCCGCCCGACGAGGACGGCTCGGCCGACCTGCAGTACGTGCTCGCGGCGGCGCGCAACATCGGCCGCACCATGAAGGGCTTCAAGGTGATCGTCGACAAGTCGACGGTGCCGGTCGGCACGGCCGAGCGCGTGCGCGCGGCGGTGGCCGAGGAACTCGCGAAGCGCGGCGACGACGACCAGATGTTCTCGGTCGTGTCGAATCCGGAATTCCTGAAGGAAGGCGCGGCGGTCGACGATTTCACGCGGCCGGACCGCATCGTGATCGGCTGCGACGACGACGTGCCGGGCGAGCGCGCGCGCGAGCTGATGAAGAAGCTCTATGCGCCGTTCAACCGCAACCACGAACGCACGCTGTATATGGACGTGCGCTCGGCCGAATTCACGAAATACGCGGCGAACGCGATGCTCGCGACGCGCATTTCGTTCATGAACGAACTCGCGAACCTGGCCGACCGCTTCGGCGCGGACATCGAAGCGGTGCGCCGCGGGATCGGTTCCGATCCGCGCATCGGCTATCACTTCCTGTACGCGGGTTGCGGCTACGGCGGCTCGTGCTTCCCGAAGGACGTCGAGGCGCTGATCCGCACGGCCGACGAGCATGGCCAGTCGCTGCAGATCCTGAAGGCCGTGTCGTCGGTCAACGCGACGCAAAAGCGCGTGCTTGCCGACAAGATCGTCGCGCGCTTCGGCGAGGACCTGACCGGCCGCACGTTCGCGATCTGGGGCCTGGCATTCAAGCCGAACACCGACGACATGCGCGAAGCGCCCAGCCGCGAGCTGATCGCCGAGCTGCTGTCGCGCGGCGCGCGCATCGCCGCGTACGATCCGGTCGCGCAGCAGGAAGCGCGCCGCGTGCTCGCACTCGATCTCGCCGATCACCCGAGCTGGCTCGAACGCCTCACCTTCGTCGACGACGAGGCGCAGGCCGCGCGCGATGCCGATGCGCTCGTGATCGTCACCGAATGGAAGGCGTTCAAGAGCCCGGATTTCGTCGCGCTCGGTCGGCAGTGGAAGTCGCCGGTGATCTTCGACGGCCGCAACCTGTACGAGCCGGAGATGATGAGCGAGCAGGGCATCGAATATCACCCGATCGGCCGCCCCGGCTCGCGGCAGGCCGTCGCCGCCCGCGTGCCGGGCGCCGCCCGCGCGAACGCGTAAGCCGCGCGTCACCGCTCCCCGTTACCCGATTCGAGACGCCATGTTCCGGAACATCCTGATTGTCTGTCACGCGAACGTCTGCCGCAGCCCGGCGGCGGAAATGCTGTTCAAGTCGCACGCCGCGTCGCGCGGCGGCCCGCGCGTGACGTTCCACTCGGCCGGCGTGCGTGCGAACGACGGCGACGGCATCGATCCGGTGATGCGGCAACTGCTGGCCGAGCGCGGCGTCGACGCAACGACGCACCGCTCGCGGCGGCTGTCGCGCCGGATCGTGCGCGACGCCGACCTGATTCTCGTCAGCGAGCGCGAACAGATCAAGGCCGTCGAATCGGTCGATCCGTTCGCGCGCGGCAAGGTCCACCTGCTGGGCAAGTGGGAGGACGCCGAGATCGCGGATCCGCATGGCGGCCCCGAGGCCGACTATCGCGAGAGCTACTCATTGATCGAACGTCTGGTTCAAGGATGGCTGCAAAAACTATGCTGAAACGTCCCATGCGCCCGCTGGCGCTTGCCGTCGCAATGACGACATTCCTGTCGGCCTGCGCGACCGCGCCCGGCAACTATCTCGACTCGTCGAACCTGAAGGACGAAGGCCGGCAAGGCCAGGCCGAAACCTATCCGGTTCATTACATCGACGCGAAGCTGGTGATGGATCAGCTGCAGAAGCAGCAGGTCGAGCACCCGCTGCCGCCGGGTCGCTACACCGATCCGTCTCAGTACGTGTACCGAGTCGGCCCGCAGGACATCCTCGGCGTCACGGTGTGGGATCACCCCGAGCTGACGACGCCGCAGGGTCAGTCGTTCTCGAGCGGCGGCAACACGACGCAGTCGGTCGCGGGTGCGTTGCAGCAGCCGTATACGACCGCGCTGCCGGGCCAGGCCGATCCGTACGGCCAGACCGTGGCCGCCGACGGCACGATCTTCTTCCCGTTCGTCGGCCGCATCAAGGTGGCGGGCAAGACGGTCGCGCAGATCCGCGAGCAGATGGCCACCACGCTGGCGCGCTACGTGAAGAATCCGCAGCTCGACGTGCGCGTGTTGTCGTTCCGCAGCCAGAAGGTGCAGGTGACGGGCGAGGTGAAGCAGCCGGGCCCGCTCGCGGTGAGCGACGTGCCGCTGACGCTCGTCGACGCGATCTCGCGCTCGGGCGGCTCGACCAACGAGGCTGACCTGCAGCGTGTGCGCCTGACGCGCGACGGCAAGCTCTACACGCTCGACGCGAACGGCGTGCTCGATCGCGGCGAAGTGAAGCAGAACGTGATGCTGCAGCCGGGCGACATCATCAACGTGCCGGACCGCAGCGACAGCCGCGTGTTCATCATGGGCGAGGTCAAGACGCCGGTCACCGTGCCGATGCTCAAGGGCAAGCTGACCCTCGCCGATGCGCTGACGTCCGGCGGCGGCATCCTCGACACCGATGCGAACCCGCGCAAGATCTACGTGATGCGCGGGATGCATGACAACCCGACGAAGCCGGAAGTGTTCCGTCTCGACATGACGCAGCCGGACGCGCTGATGCTGTCGAGCCGCTTCCCGCTCCAGCCGCTCGACGTCGTCTACGTCAGCACGGCCAGCTCGGTGCAGTTCAACCGTGTGCTGCAGCAGGTGTTGCCGACGATCCAGACGATCTTCTTCATGCGGCAAATCACGCGCTGATAGCCCGCCGGGGCGGCGCCTGCCCCCCGGCACCACTCAAGCGGGAACGAATGGTGAACACGCAAGCGAAACACTCCTACGCGGATCTGACCGCGAAAACCGAGGAAGAAGACGTCGTCCTCGGCCAGCTGCTCCAGGTGCTCATGGACGACATCTGGCTGCTGATCGGCATCGCGGTGACCGTCATCGCGCTCGCCGGCCTCTACTGCTATGTCGCGAAGCCGGTGTATCAGGCCGACGTGCACGTGCGGGTCGAGGGCAACGACAACACGTCGCAGGCGCTCACCCAGACGCAGACGGGCGCGATGATCAACAGCGGTCCGCAGCAGGCGCCGACCGATGCGGAAATCGAGATCATCAAGAGCCGCGGCGTCGTCGCGCCGGTCGTCGAGCAGTTCAAGCTGAACTTCTCGGTCGCGCCGAAGACGATGCCGCTGATCGGCAGCCTGGCTGCGCGCGTCGCGACGCCGGGCGAGCCGTCGCGCGCCTGGTTCGGCCTGAGGTCGTACGCATGGGGGGGGGAAGTCGCCAACGTCGATACGATCAACGTCGTGCCCGCGCTCGAGGGCAAGAAGATGACGCTGACGGCCGGCCCGGACGGCACCTACACGCTGGTCGACCAGAACGGCCGCCGCCTGCTGTCGGGCCGTGTCGGCGAATCGGAGCAGGGCGGCGGCGTCACGCTGCTCGTGCAGAGGCTCGTCGCGCGTCCGGGCACGCAGTTCACCGTGGTCCGCTACAACGATCTCGACGCGATCACCGGCTTCCAGTCGGGCATCCAGGTGAGCGAGCAGGGCAAGCAGACGGGCGTCGTGCAGATTTCGCTCCAAGGCAAGGATCCGGACCAGACCGCCGCGATCGCGAACGCGCTCGCGCAGTCGTACCTGAACCAGCACGTGATCGCGAAGCAGGCCGAAGCGACCAAGATGCTCGACTTCCTGAAGGGCGAGGAACCGCGCCTGAAGGCCGACCTAGAGCGTGCGGAAGCCGCGCTGACGCAGTACCAGCGCACGTCCGGCTCGATCAACGCGAGCGACGAGGCGAAGGTCTACCTCGAGGGCAGCGTGCAGTACGAGCAGCAGATCGCCGCACAGCGCCTGCAGCTCGCGTCGCTCGCGCAGCGCTTCACCGACTCGCACCCGATGGTGATCGCCGCGAAGCAGCAGCTCGCGGAACTGCAGGGCGAGAAGGACAAGTTCAGCAATCGCTTCCGCAGCCTGCCGGCGACCGAAGTGAAGGCCGTCCAGCTCCAGCGCGACGCGAAGGTCGCCGAGGACATCTACGTGCTGCTGCTGAACCGCGTGCAGGAACTCTCGGTGCAGAAGGCCGGCACGGGCGGCAACATCCACCTCATCGATTCGGCGCTGCGCCCGGGCGATCCGGTCAAGCCGAAGAAGGTGCTGATCCTGTCGGCCGCCGTGTTCCTGGGCCTGATCCTCGGCACCGGCGTCGTGTTCCTGCGCCGCAACCTGTTCCAGGGCATCGAAGATCCGGACCGCATCGAGCGCACGTTCAACCTGCCGCTGTACGGGCTGGTGCCGCAAAGCGCCGAGCAGGTGAAGCTCGATGCGATGGCCGAGAAGGGCGGCGGCCGCGCGCGGCCGATCCTTGCGAGCCTGCGGCCGAAGGACCTGAGCGTCGAAAGCATGCGCAGCCTGCGCACCGCGATGCAGTTCGCGATGATGGACGCGAAGAACCGCGTGGTCGTGCTGACCGGCCCGACCCCGGGCATCGGCAAGAGCTTCCTGACCGTCAACCTCGCGGTGCTGCTCGCGCATTCGGGCAAGCGCGTGCTGCTGATCGACGCCGACATGCGCCGCGGGATGCTCGACCGCTACTTCGGTCTCACCGCGCAGCCCGGCCTGTCCGAGCTGCTGAGCGACCAGTCTTCGCTTGAAGGCGCGATCCGCGAGACGCCGGTGCAGGGCCTGTCGTTCATCTCGGGCGGCACGCGTCCGCCGAACCCGTCGGAACTGCTGATGTCGACGCGTCTGCCGCAATACCTCGAAGGGCTCGGCAAGCGCTACGACGTCGTGCTGATCGACTCGCCGCCGGTGCTGGCGGTGACCGACGCGACCATCATCGGCCGCATGGCAGGCGCGACCTTCCTGGTGCTGCGCTCGGGCATGCATACCGAGGGCGAGATCGCCGACGCGATCAAGCGCCTGCGCACCGCGGGCGTCGATCTGGAGGGCGGGATCTTCAACGGCGTGCCGCCGAAGGCGCGCGGCTACGGCCGCGGCTATGCGGCCGTCCACGAATACCTGAGCGCTTGATCGCATTGCACGAAACCGGGCCGGCGTGCGCAGCACCGGCCCGGCCGACTGGAGAACCCTCAATGAAAATTTCCGTGCTCGTTCCGACTTACCGGCGTCCCGCCGACCTCGCGCGCTGCCTGCTGGCGCTGCAGCGCCAGCAGCGGCTGCCCGACGAGGTGATCGTCGTCGCGCGCCCGGAGGACGATGCCACGCACGAGCGCCTCGCCGATCCGTCGGTGGGCGGCGCGCTGCCGCTTCGGATCGTGCCGGTCGACGTGCCGGGGCAGGTCGCGGCGCTGAACAAGGGGCTCGACTCGGCGAGCGGTGACATCGTCGCGATCACCGACGACGATGCGGCACCGCGGGCCGACTGGCTCGCGCGCGTCGAAGCCGCGTTCCTGGACGATCCGCGCGTCGGTGCGGTCGGCGGCCGCGACTGGGTGCACGAGAAGGGCCGCGTGCTCGACGAGTCGCGCGAACTCGTCGGCCAGCTCACGCTGTCCGGCAAGATCATCGGCAACCATCACCTGGGCGTCGGCGGCGCACGCGAAGTCGACATGCTGAAAGGCGCGAACATGAGCTACCGCCGCGCCGCGATCGAGCGGCTGCGCTTCGACACGCGGCTGCGCGGCGCCGGTGCGCAGGTGCACAACGACATGGCGTTCAGCATGCACGTGCAGCGCGAAGGCTGGAAGCTCGTCTACGACCCGGCGATCGCGGTCGATCATTTTCCGGCCGAGCGTTTCGACGACGATCGGCGCGATGCCGCATCGCTGAATGCGATCAGCAACGGCGCATACAACCTGCATCTGATCCTGCGCGAGCATCTGCCGCTGGTGCGGCGCGAGATCGCGTGGTGGTGGTGGACGCTGGTCGGCACGCGCGTCTATCCGGGCCTCGCGCACGTGCTGCTGTCGCTGCATGGCGCGCAGCGCGACCGCGTGCGCGAGCACTGGCGCGCGGTGCGCCGCGGTGCCCGCGATGCGCGCCGCGCGAACCTTGCCCCCCACCGTGCGGCGATGCCGCCGGTGACGTCTTGAACGGGCCGCGCGCATCGCGCACGGCTATCCCCGGAGGGCTTGCATGACTACGACGAAAGTTCACGTCCACCTGTTTTACGGCGCCGATCCGCGTACCTACCGGAAAGGCGAGAACATCGGCTGCCTGTACGGCTATCACCACGCCGAATCCGACGAATTCCGGCTGACCTATTCGCAGGACCGGCGCGAGAACCGCGTCGCGAGCCTCGCGCGCCGTGCGCTGAAGGCGGCGCTCGGCTTCGACGTCGTGCATGCGTGGCGCAATCGCGCCGCCCTGCTGAGTACCGACGTGATCTGGACGCACACCGAGCAGGAGCACCTCGCCGCCGCGCTGATCCTGAAGCTCGCCGGCGCGCAGGGTAAGCGTCCGCTGCTGCTCGCGCAGAGCGTGTGGCTGTTCGACAAGTGGAACACGTTCGGCGGCGCGCGCCGCTGGCTGTATCGCAAGCTGCTCGCGCGCGCCGACGCGCTGACGACGCTCGCCCGCGACAACGCCGAGCTGTGCCGCCGCTTTCTCGGGCGCGACGCGGAGTTCGTGTACTACGGGCTGAACACGCAGGACTTTCCGCCGGCCGAGCCGCAGCAGTGGCAGCCGAACCGGCCGCTGCGGATCGCCGCGATCGGCAACGACCGCGACCGCGACTGGCGCACGTTCCTTGCCGCGTTCGGCGGCGACGAGCGCTACGACGTGCGGCTCGCGACGCGGCGCCGCGTGCCGCGCGAGTGGCATGCGCCGAACGTGAAGATCGGCTCGGCATCGGGCCTCGCGAAGCAGCACGAGCTGTACGCGTGGGCCGACGTGATCGTCGTGCCTCTGCGGCCGAACTTCCACGCGTCGGGTATCACGGTGATGCTCGAGGCGGCAGCCGTCGGCAAGCCGATGATCGTGTCCGACGTCGGCGGGCTCAGCGACTACTTCCCGCACGATACGGCTGCCTATGTGCCGGCATTCGACGCGCAGGCGATGCGTCAGGCCGCCGATCGCTTCGTGGCCGATCCGGTCGCCGCGCTGGATTGCGCGCGGGCCGCCGCCGCGTGCCTGCGCGAGCGCGACCTGACCACGCAGGCGTTCGCCGAGCAGCACGTGCGGATCACGCGCGACATGCTGCGCGGGCGTCGCACGCCGGCGGCCGCCGGTCTCGCGATGCCGCTCGCGGATTCGCGTCCGTCGTCGCGGTGAGAGCGGATCGATGAGTACGATTGCCGCCGAACGCGCACCGTCGCGCAACCGCAGCTGGCTACCCGAGCCGAAGCACTGGGTCGGGCAGGCCGGGCTGTGGACGTTTACCGCCGCGCTGATCGCCATTCACCAGGGCAAGGTGCTGACGCTCGCGTTTCCGGTGCTGGCCATCGCGGTCGGCATCTGGCTGTATTTCAAGAGCCCGGCGCGCTACGTCGGCTTCATGTGGTGGGTGTGGTTCCTGAGCCCCGAGGTGCGGCGTCTGGCCGACTGGTCGAAGGGCGCGTTCACGCCGACGAGCCTGATCCAGGTCGCGCCGCTCGCCGTGACGATGATCGCCGGGTTCGGGCTGCTCAGGCATTACCGCGTGCTCGCCCAGCGGCGCGGGATTCCCGTGCTGCTGATGCTGTTCGGGCTGGCATACGCGTATCTGGTCGGGATCATGTCGAGCGGCGTGATGGCCGCGACCTACGATCTCGCGAACTGGGTGTACCCGGTGCTGATCGGCTTTCACATCATGGTGAACGCGCGCGACTATCCCGAGTACCGCGACGTGCTGTTGTCCACGTTCATGTGGGGCATGCTCGTGATGGGCGTGTACGGCGTCGTGCAGTATTTCGTGATGCCGCAGTGGGACGTGCTGTGGATGATCGGCTCGGACATGGGTTCGCAGGGCGAGCCGGTGCCGTACGGCGTGCGGGTATTCAGCACGATGAACTCGTCGGGGCCGTTCGCGTTCGCGATCATGGGCGCGCTGGTGTTCGTGTTCGCGGCACCGCAGAAGGTCCGCTGGTTCGCGGGCGCCGCGGGCTTCGTGTCGTTCGCGCTGTGTCTCGTGCGCTCGACCTGGGGTGGCTGGGTGATCGCGCTCGCGATCCAGCTCGTGCAGTCGAGCAACCGCGTGCGGATGCGGATCCTGATCAGTGGCGTCGTGCTGGTCGGGTTGTGCGTGCCGCTACTGACCGTCGGGCCGGTGGCCGACCGGCTGGGCCAGCGTCTCCAGTCGATCACGAACCTGAAGGACGACCGCAGCTACGACGACCGCAACAAGTTCTACGCGACCTTCGCGCAAACGGCGTTCACCGACGTCGCCGGCGAAGGGATGGGCGCGACCGGCGCGTCCACCAAGTTGTCGAGCGACAGCGGCGAGCTCGGCAAGTACGGCAGCTTCGACAGCGGCGTGATGAACGTGCCGTTCGTGCTCGGCTGGCCCGGCACGCTGCTGTACCTGTCGGGCGTCGTCATGCTGCTCGCCCGCACGCTGCGCGCGGCGTTCAAGCTGCGCAAGGACAAGTTCGTCGGCGCATGCCTGAGCCTGTGCCTGTCGGTGTTCGCGATGCTCGTGTTCACGAACTCGCTGATCGGCACGGGCGGCCTGCTGCTGTTCACGGCCATTTTTTCAATACTATCCGCGGCGCACTGGCAGAAGGCGCAGCGCCTGCTGGCCGCCGCGCGTTCACGGGGAGGCGACCATTGAGAATCGCGATCGTCACGCACGTCGTGCGACATAACGACGGGCAGGGCCGCGTCAATTACGAAATCGCGCGCGCGGCGCTGGCCGAAAACTACGAGGTCACACTGGTCGCGTCGCACGTCGCGCCTGAACTGCTGGCCGACCCGCGCGTGCGCTGGGTGCCGGTGAAGGTCGGACGCTTCTGGCCGTCGAATCTCGTCAAGCAGCAGGTGTTCGCGCTGAAGAGCGCATGGTGGCTGCGCGCGCATCGCAGCGAATACGACGTGCTGCACGTCAACGGCTTCATCTCGTGGATCCGCGCCGACGTGAATACCGCGCACTTCGTGCACGGCGGCTGGTTCAAGAGCCCGTACTACCCGTTCGGTCTGACGAAGGGACTGTGGTCGGCCTACCAGTACGTCTATACGCGCGTGAATACCGCGCTGGAACGCTGGGCGTACCGGCGTTCGCGCGCGATCACGGCCGTGTCGCAGAAGGTGGCCGACGAGATCGCCGGGCTCGGCATCGACAGCCGCAAGATCAGCGTGATCTACAACGGCGTCGACGGCAGCGCGTTCGCGGGCGCACAGGCTGATCGCGCGGCGTTCAAGCTGCCGGACGACGCGTTCCTGTTGTTGTTCGTCGGCGACCTGCGCACGCCGCGCAAGAACCTCGGCACCGTGCTGAAGGCGCTGACGAAGCTGCCGGCAAACGTTCATCTCGCGGTGGCCGGCTATCTGCCCGGCAGCCCGTATCCGGACGAGGCGCGCGCGCTCGGCATCGCATCGCGTGTGCATTTCCTCGGGCTCGTGAAGAACATGCCGACGCTGATGCGCTCGGTCGACGCCTACGTGTTTCCGTCGCGCTACGAAGCGATGAGCCTGTCGCTGCTGGAAGCGATGGCGGCCGGGCTGCCGGTCGTCACCGCGCGCACCGCCGGCGGCGCGGAAATCATCACGCGCGACTGCGGGATCGTGCTGGAGGATCCGGACGATCCGGCCGCGCTCGCGCAGGCGATCGGCTCGCTCGCGGCGTCGCGCGACACCTGTCGCGCGATGGGCGACGCGGCCCGCGAACTGATGACCCGTTTCGGCTGGGCCCACATGGGCGCCCAGTACGTCGCGCTCTACCGGCGCATCGGCCAACCCACGCAGCCGTCCGCCTTCGAGCGGGTCGAGCATGCGGTCACGCAGGAGCAATCGTGATGTCCCAATCTTCCCGGCCGATCAAATCGTTGCAGATCGGCATGCACTGGTTCCCCGAACGCGCGGGCGGCCTCGACCGGATGTACTACTCGCTCGTCGGCGCGCTGCCCGGTGCGGGCGTCGAGGTGCGCGGGCTCGTCGCGGGCTCGCCGAAGGTCGCCGACGATACGGGCGGCGCGATCCAGGGCTTCGGGCCCGCGTCGCAGCCGCTCGCGCGCCGGATGCTTGCCGCGCGTCGCGCACTGCGCGACGAGATTCGCAGCGAGCGGCCGGACGTGATTTCGTCGCACTTCGCGCTGTACACGTTCCCGGGACTCGACGTGACGCGCGGGATTCCGCAGGTGTCGCACTTCCAGGGGCCGTGGGCCGACGAAAGCCAGGTCGAGGGCGCCGCGTCGCTCGGGCAGCGCGCGAAGCGCTATCTCGAACAGGCCGTCTATACGCGCTCGTCGCGGCTGATCGTGCTGTCGCAGGCGTTCGGCCAGATCCTGACGAACCGCTACGGGATCGATCCGTCGCGCGTGCGCGTGATTCCGGGCTGCGTCGACACCGCGCAGTTCGATACGCCGCTCACGCCGGCCGAGGCACGGCACAAGCTGCAACTGCCGCAGGACCGGCCGATCGTGCTGGCCGTGCGCCGGCTCGTGCGGCGCATGGGGCTGGAGGACCTGGTCGACGCGATCGGTCTCGTCAAGCACCGTCACCCGGACGTGCTGCTGCTGATCGCCGGCAAGGGCAAGATCGGTGAAGAGCTGCAGCAGCGCATCGACGCGGCCGGACTGCAGGACAACGTGAAACTGCTCGGCTTCGTGCCGGACAACCATCTCGCGGCGCTGTACCGCGCGGCAACGGTCAGCGTCGTGCCGACGGTCGCGCTTGAGGGTTTCGGGCTGATCACCGTCGAATCGCTTGCGTCCGGCACGCCGGTGCTGGTTACGCCGGTCGGCGGGTTGCCCGAGGCGGTCGCCGGGCTGTCCAACGATCTCGTGCTGCCGTCGACCGGCGCGGATGCGATCGCGGAAGGGCTCGGCGCGGCACTGTCCGGCGCGATCAAGCTGCCGGACGAAGCCGCGTGCAAGCGCTATGCACGTGATCACTTCGACAACGCGGTGATCGCGCGACGCGTCGCCGGCGTGTACGAAGAGGCGATCCGGGCGGCGGGGTAAGCGAACGCCGCACACCGCCGCGACATTCGAGCCGGCGCGCGTGCGTGCGTCCGGTTCGCAGGCCGGCCGCCCGCGCCGGTCGCCCGCGCCGGTCGCCCGATTCGGGCGAGCCGGCTTTTTGTCGTTCTCAGCCGGACCCGTCGTGATTCGCTTGCCGTTTTCGGCATGCGTCATGCACGCCCGAGCGTCACGGCCCGCACGCGGCGAGCCGCATTCGGTGCTGGTCGAACGCAAGACGGGCCGCGTGATCCGCAAGCTCGCGCTGCGGCACGACGACGGCCGGCCGCTGAAGGCGGCGGAGACGGTCGTGCGGAAAGTGGGTGACGACGAGGGCGGGACACGGAGGTGAGTGCCGGATCGTCGCGCGATACAAGGGCTGCGTCGGCTCCGTTGCGCGGTTTCGCCTGCTCGGTCGCGTGCCCGGTAGCGGCCGACCGCGGTGGTCAATCGGCTGCGGGCATTGCCGGGCGCGCCCCGGACGCGCTGCGATGAGCATCCGGCCTGACGAGCATCGCGAGCAACGCAGCCGCGACCAGCAGCCCGACCGACACGCCTGTCTCGACATGCAGGCCCTCGACGATCTGCCATGCGGCACCTCCACCCGCGAGCGCACCGAACGCGGCCACGCCCATCGCGCCGCCAGCCTGTCGTGCGGTGTTCAGCACGGCCGACGCGATACCCGCGCGCTCGTGCTCGACCGACGCAAGCACGGCCGTCGTCATGGCCGGCACCGCGAATCCCATGCCCGCCGGAATCAGCAGGAACGGCACGAGCAGCAGCGGCAGCGGCGTCGATGCATCGACAAAATGCAGCGATCCGTAGCCGAGCGCGGCGACCAGTGCGCCCGCGAGCATCGGCGTGCGCGGGCCGTACCGCGCGACCGCGCGTCCGCTTGCGAGGTTCGACAGCAGGAACCCGCCTGTCAGCGGCAGGAACGCGAGCCCCGCCTGTAACGCGGATTCGCCGCGCACGCGCTGCAGGTAGAGCGCGAGCACGAAGACGGTGCCGTAGTACGTGAGGTTCACGCAGATCCCGAACAGGACAGCCGCGCTGAACGTGCGGCGGCGGAACAGCGACAGCGGCAGCATCGGCGTCGCAGTGCGCGATTCGACCGCGACGAGTGCGAGCGCGGCCAGCGCCGCGAGCGCGAAGCCGCCGGCGACGACCGGGTGCGCGAAGCCGAGCGGCCGCCATTCGATCACGGCGGCGGTCAGCGCGGTCAGCATCGCGATCGCGATGAACTGTCCGCGCAGGTCGAGCGAGCGGATCGAATGCGTTGGCGCGGCCGGCTCAGCTTGCTCGCGGCGCGCGGGCACCCACGCGAACGTGACCGCCAGCCCCGCCGCACACAGCGGCAGGTTCACGAGAAAGATGCCGCGCCAGCCCCACGCGGCGATCAGCAGGCCGCCCACGACCGGGCCGGCCGCGATCGAGACCGAGCCCGCCGCTGTCCACCAGCCGACGGCTCGTGCGCGCAGGCGTGGATCGTGCCGGCACGCGTCGTCGAGCAGCGCAAGCGAATTCGGCAGCATTGCCGCGGCACCGACGCCTTGCAGCGCGCGGGCCGCGATCAGCATCGCCGGCGCGACGGCGCCGCCGCATGCAAGTGACGCGAGCGCGAACAGCACGAGGCCGGCGACGTACATGCGGCGCGCGCCGAAGCGATCGCCCAGTGCGCCGCCCGACAGCATCAGCACCGCGAACGCGAGCGTATACGCATCGACGACCCACTGCAGGCCGGCGACGGCCAGATGAAGATCGCCGGCCAGGTGCGCGAGCGCGATGTTCACGATCGTCACGTCGAGCTGCGTGACGACGAAGCCGATACTGACGGTCGCGACGATGCGCGCGAGCGCGGGCGGAAAGGCGGGGGGAGGAAGTGCTCGTGTCCATGTCCGCATCGTAGGGCGCGACGGACGGGCGATGTTTCAGTCAGGCGTGAAGCGTCGATACCGCCGCGATGCCGGAACGGATCGGGCGAGCGGCGGACTCACCGAATCATTGCGCTGCTTTCCGACGGGCTGGCCGGGTGTGCCGGAAGCGCTCAGTGCCGTTCGCCGCGCCAGCGCCCCGGCGCGACGCCGAAGCGCTTCGTGAACGCATGCGTGAAGGTGCTCTGGTCGGCGAAGCCGACCATGCCGGCGATGTCGACGAGCGGATGGCGGCCGTCGGCGAGCAGCACGACGGCGGCATCGAGCCGCAGCCGCTGCAGATAGCGATGCGGGGTTTCGCCGAACGCGTCGACGAACAGTTGATGAAACCGGCGCATCCCGTAGCCGCAGTGCGCGGCGAGATCGGCGATGCGCAGCGGCTCCGCGAGCCGCGCGCGCAGCCAGCGGTCGATGCGTGCGAAATCGAGGCCCGCCGCGGGCGCGGTGAGGGCGAGACCGGTGTCGCCGAGCAGCGCGTCGCACAGACGCGCGGCGGCCTGCCACTGGAAGCGGTGCGCTTGCCGCGCGTCGCCGGCCGGCCCGTCGAGTTGCGCGGCCGCCGCCGCGACCTGCGCGACGAACGACGTCAGCGACGGATCGATCGATACGGCACGTGCGCTGTCGAACAGCCGCTGCGGCACCGCGAGCGACGCGGCAGGCAGGTCGAGCACGAGCTGGCGATTGTCGCCGAGGCCCGCGTAATCATGGCGCGCGCCGGCCGGAATCAGCCAGGCCGCGTGCCGGTCGATGCGCTGGCCGACGCCGTCCACCGCCATCACCATCGCGCCGTCGACGCCGAGCACGACCTGGTGAAAGTCGTGCACGTCGGACGCTTCGCACGTGTCGTAACGGCGCAGTGCGATGGCGGGAGACGGGATGCGTTCCATCGGAGGGCGTCGGCCGGCGGCGTCGTCAGACGGCGAGCAGTTCGACTTCGAACACGAGCGTCGCATTCGGCGGGATCACGCCGCCTGCACCGCGCGGGCCGTAGCCGAGTTGCGGCGGAATCGTCAGGCGACGCACGCCGCCGACCTTCATGCCCTGCACGCCTTCGTCCCAGCCCTTGATGACCATGCCGCCGCCGAGCACGAACGCGAACGGGTCGTTGCGGTCCTTGCTCGAGTCGAACTTTTGACCGTCGGTCAGCCAGCCCGTGTAGTGGACGCTGACGGTCTGGCCGGCTTGCGCTTCCGCGCCGGTGCCTTCGGTCAGATCTTCGATTTTGAGGCCCGATGCGGTCGTGGTGACAGACATGACTTCTCCTGAAAAGGGGTTGGGTAAAACCGGTATTGTAGGCGAGCGCGCCAGGGGCCGCCGCACGCGGCGAAGGCCCGGCTGTACGTCGATCCGGCGTCGATCGCGACGGCGCTCACGCACCTCGCCCGAAACCCGAATGGAACGCGCGTTTGAATTTTTCGCGAGCGGGACCGACGAGGTGGCACCACGCGAACGGGTGTGCGTATGAATTGGTGCTACCCGGGGTGATCGGCGTCGCGTGGAAGGCTGCCGCGCAATCCCGTGAAACGCCCTCCGCACGGTGCTTTCACGCCGGTTGCGGTGCACGCGTTCGGCGCCCGCCCGCCGGGCGCGCGCCGGTGTGCGCGTTCGAATCGCGACACGCGTGGACCTCGTTCCGGCATCGTTTTTTCCGCACTGCCGACCGTGCCCTGTTTGGAAGCGCGCGTCTACCGGGCGACTTGCGCGCGGCGCTGCCCCGAGCCTATCTTTACAGCTATCGATGTCAAGGTTTCGGCGTGGCGCGATGCGCCGCCCGGGCCCGCGCCGGCAAGACCGCAACGGCTGCCGGGCTGCCCGAAAACAAGGAGAACGACAAGCATGAAGTCAGCCGCTTCCGCCACCGCAGCCGAGGTGATGCCGGTGCGCCGCGACCTGCGCTTCGACCTGCCGGTCGAACGCGCGAAGGACTGGCACGGGCTCGGCCCGCACGTGACCCACTTCTTCAACGCGCTGTCGCTGCTGTTTCCGGCCGGCGAGCGCTTTTTCATGGATTCGGTGCGCAACTATCGCGACCGGATCGACGATCCCGTGCTGAAGCGCCAGGTGCTCGGCTTCATCGGCCAGGAGGCGATGCATACGCGCGAGCACGTCGAATACAACGAGCTGATGCAGGCGAACCGGCTGCCCGCGCATAAGCTCGACAAGCGCGTGTGGGCGGTGCTCGGCTTCATGAAGCGCAAGCTGCCGCATTCGGTGCAGCTCGCGCACACGGTGGCGGCGGAGCACTACACGGCGATGCTCGCGGACTGGATCCTGCGCGACCCGACGCGTCTCGATGGCTCGGTCGAAGGCTACCGGCAGATGTGGGTATGGCATGCGCTCGAGGAAACCGAGCACAAGGCCGTGTCCTACGACGTGTGGAACGCCGTGATGAAGCCGGGCCTGCGCCGCTATCCGATCCGTGTCGGCGTGTACCTGCTGACGACGCTGACGTTCTGGCCGAGCGTGTTCCTGATGCACGTGACGCTGCTGTGGCGCGATCGCGGCGCCGGGCATCACGTGCGCGGGATGCTGCGCATGCTCGCGTTCCTGTACGGGCCGCGGCGCGGACTGTTTCCGCGCATCGCCGGCGAATGGCTGAGCTTCCTGCGGCCGGGCTTCCATCCGTGGGACCACGACAACCGCCACCACCTCGCGCGCGTCGACGCGCTCGTCGCCGCGTACGGTGGACACGACGACGCGGCGGCCGGACGCGGCCGCGCCAACGCGCTCGCACCGCTCGCATCCGGGCGCTGACGCAGCCGCCGTGCCATGCGGCGGGTGTTGCGTTCGTGCATCAACCGCGCTTCGTCTGACGATTGACCGGCGTCAAGCCGGAAACGGTTGCGCGCGCGGGCGCCGGGACGGCCGCCAGGCCGCGCCCGCGCCGGCGCGGTTTCGCGCGTTCGCTTCCCGTACGGCCTTGTTTCGCGCCCGCCGCGCCACCGGGATAACACCCATCTAGCCGCGCGTCGGCGGCATCGATATACCGTTCATGAAAGGACTCGCCCGGCGCACGATTATTGCCGGGGGGATTTTATTCGGACGGAAATGCGGCCAATATGTCGGTTCAATCGAGGTCCGTCAGACGCGGCGGCGAGCCGGCGCACGATACCAACGCCAAGCGGGGAACAACGATGGTTGCAAGGTCACCCGACGCAAACGCGACGGCGGCACCCGAGATGCCGCTCGTATCCGTTACCGCACCCGAGGCCGGACGCAAGCTGTTCGTGATCATGCGTTCGCCGGATGAGCCGTTGCTGGCGCAATTGCGCGAGCTCGGCTGGGAAATCTCGGTCGCGAAGACGGCCGGCGCAGCGCAGAACATGACGTCCGGCGTGAACGTCGCCGCCGGGCTCGTCGATTTCTCGGGCTTCACGTCGCGCGACTACCCCGCGCTGAAGGCGTGCCTGAGCCAGCCGGCGATCGGCTGGATTTCCGTCGCGCAGGCCGGCATCACGATCGGCCCGGCCGTGCGCGAACTGATCCGCAGCTACTGTTTCGATTACGTAACGCTGCCGTTGCCGTACGAGTGGATTTCGCACGTGCTCGGCCATGCACGCGGGATGGCCGCGCTCGATCGCGTCGACGGCGCGGCATACGCGGCGTCGATCGGCGAGCACGGGATGATCGGCAACTGCGAAGCGATGCAGCAGCTGTTCAGCACGATTCGCAAGGTCGCGAAAACCGACGCCAGCGTGTTCGTTTCCGGCGAGTCGGGCACCGGCAAGGAGCTGACGGCGCTCGCGATCCACGAGCGCTCGGTGCGCGGCAAGGGCCCGTTCGTCGCGATCAACTGTGGCGCGATTCCGCATCACCTGCTGCAGTCGGAACTGTTCGGCTACGAGCGCGGCGCATTCACCGGGGCGAACCAGCGGCGCGCGGGGCGGATCGAATCCGCGAACGGCGGCACGCTGTTTCTCGACGAAATCGGCGACATGCCGGTCGAAAGCCAGGCGAGCCTGCTGCGCTTCCTGCAGGAAGGGAAGATCGAGCGGCTCGGCGGCCAGGAATCGATTCCGGTCGACGTGCGGATCATCTCGGCGACGCACGTGGATCTCGACGGCGCGGTCGAGGCCGGACGCTTCCGCGCGGACCTCTATCACCGGCTCTGCGTGCTGCGCATTCACGAGCCGCCGCTGCGCGCACGCGGCAAGGACATCGACATCCTCGCGCATTACGTGCTGCAGAAATACAAGGCCGACAGCGGCCGCAAGATCAGCGGCTTCACGTCGGCCGCGCTCGACGCGATGCGCCGCTACGAGTGGCCCGGCAACGTGCGCGAGTTGATCAACCGGGTGCGCCGCGCGATCGTGATGGCCGAGAGCCGGCTCTTGACGCCGCACGATCTCGGGCTCGAGACGCCGGGCGAAACGGAGCCCGTGACGCTCGAGCAGGCACGTTCGCTTGCCGAGCGCACCGCGATCGAGAACGCGCTGCTGCGCAACGATCACCGGATCAACAAGGCCGCCGCCGAACTCGGCATCTCGCGCGTGACGCTCTACCGGATGATGATCGAGCACGGGCTCAACGACCACGACAACAACGGCGACAACGGCGGAAAGGACGGCTCGCCGGCCGGCGACGAGGACCACCAGCGAGTCGGCTGAACGGCGGCAGGGACGCGTCCGCACCGGCCCGTGCGCGGGCGATCGGCGGCATGTAAAGGGCGTGAAACGTTTCCTGTCGGCGGCCGCGCAAGTAGACCCGGCAAACGCGGGCGGCGGCGTGCCGCCCGCACCGGGAAAATTTTCCGTATCGTCCGTGCGCCTTGTCCGGTAAGGCGTCGCCGCTGCGCAGCCGAGGCCGCCCGCGCGCGGCATGTTTCAGTTTCGCAACGTCCTGCATGTCCCGCCCGATCGTGCCGCGGGCTTGTCCGATGAAAGCCTTGTGCAGCCGGCCTCGTACGAAGCTGGCCCGCTCCTTGCGCAGGTTGAGGTGCGAGAGTCGACGACGTGGCGTCCGGCCGGTTCGGCAGCGAACCCTGCAAGGGCCGGCAAGGACGCAGTCCGCGGGGATGATCGGCGGGACGGGCGGCACAGCCCCGTTCCGGCCGGCACGGGCCGTCGTCGTCGGATCGTCGGGGCGCCGGCGATGTCCGGCTGCCGGTACAAGCAACGGCTCGAATACGGGGTAGAAAAATGATGAACGATCGCCACACGCCGCGGCCGGCAGGCCGCGATCGCAGTGATTCGACCCATCGCCGGTCGACCGCGCATCTTGCTGCCGGCCGGCATGCGTCGACAGGCCATCTCTCCGCGCCCGGTGCGAGGCGGATCCGGTTGATACCCGGTCATCCGCGCCGGGCCGGCGCTTTCCTGCTTGCCAACCCGATCCGCATGGGGATGTGCACTCGGGCACCGGTGCCCCGGCGCCCGGTCTTCGCTTATTGACGTCGAGCGCCTGCGGTCGCCAGCGCAGGCGATCCGTCTGCAATGCGCGTGATTTGCGGCATCCGGATGAGCGACACGGACGATGCAACCGGCACGACGGCGAACGTCAGGGAGGCGTCGCCGTCCGGCGAGCAGGGGAGGGGCGGTCGGACGCGCGCGACGGGCATCGCACCCGTACGCGCGCGACGCCGCTTCAGCTTCAGCCGCCGTAGATGTCGAAGTCGAAGTACTTCGACGCGAGCCGCTTGTAGGTGCCGTCCTTGACCATGTCGAGGATCGCGCGGTCGATCTTCGCCTTCAGGTCGGTGTCTTCCTTGCGCAGCCCGATGCCGGCGCCGACGCCGAGCACCTTCTCGTCGACGAGCTCCGGCCCGACGAACTGGTAGCCCGCGCCGCGCGGCGACTTCAGGAACCCGATCGCGGCCTGCACCTCGTCCTGCAGCGCGGCATCGAGACGGCCCGATGTGAGGTCCGCATACACGCCGTCCTGGTTCTGGTACGACACGACGTTCGCGCCTTGCTTCGCCCAGTACGCCTTCGCATACGCTTCCTGCGTCGTGCCCTGCTCGACGCCGATCGACTTGCCCTTCAGCGATTCGGCCGTCGGCAGCAGCGGCGACCCCTTCTTCACGACGAGGCGCGTCGGCTGGTTGTAGATCTTCGTCGTGAAGCCGATCTGTTCCGCGCGTTGCGACGTGATCGACATCGACGACAGCACCGCGTCGAACTTCTTCGCCTTCAGCGCGGGAATCATCCCGTCGAAATCGTTCTCGAGCCACACGCATTTGGCCTTCAACCGCGCGCAGATCTCGTTGCCGAGGTCGATGTCGAAGCCGACGAGCTTGCCGTCGGGCGCCTTCGATTCAAATGGTGCGTAGCTGGCGTCGGTGCCGAAGCGCAGCGTGGTCCAGTCCTTTGCGACGGCAGGGCCTGCCGATACCGCGAGCAGGGCGATCGAAACGGCGGCAATCAGTCTCTTCATGATGGTTCCTTGGCGTGGGTCTATCCGGTTCTGGGCGACACGGTTGCTGCAGGCGCACCGCGTTCCGATGCGCTGTCCGCACGGTCATTAACGCAGAAAATAAAATCTGAGTCCAGAATGGACAAAAAATATCGATCCATCGGACGGGATGCCGACGTCGCGGGGGGCGACCCTTGCAAAAATACGGAAATGGACTAATCTTGTTAGTAAATTCGTTTTGAGACTAACGATCATGTCACAGCCCGCCTTCGATCCGCATTCCGCCCCGCGGCAGGCCTCGGTCGCGCAGATGTCGGCGGCCGGCCTGCGTGCGTTCTTCAACATCGCGCGCGACTGGGAGCTGACGATCGACGAACAGATCGTGCTGCTCGGGTCGCCCGGCCGCTCGACGTTCTTCAAGTGGAAGGCAGCGCCCGAATCGGCGCGCCTGCCGCGCGATACGCTCGAGCGGCTATCGCTGCTGCTCGGCATCTACAAGGCGCTGCAGATCCTGCTGCCGCAACCGGCCGCGGCCGACACCTGGGTCAAGCGGCCCAACGACGCGGTGCCGTTCGGCGGCAAGCGCGCGCTCGACCGGATGCTCGCCGGCAATGTCGGCGACCTGGTCGCCGTCCGGCAATATCTCGACGCGATGCGGGGTGGCTGGGCGTGACGATGCCGACCGAAACGCAACACTGGCCCACGACCGTCGTCGACTGGGCACCTGCCTATCGCGTGATTCCCACCCGTTTTCCGGCCATCAACCTGTTCGATCGCGTCGCGTCCGCCGAGGATTTCGACGCGCTGTATGCGCTCGAATCGCTGACCAACGATCGCATCCGCCACGAAGTCGGCACGCTCGAACTCGTGCCGCCGGCCGAGCGTCGCTACGGCCAGGGCTGGGGGCCGATCATGGCCGCATTCACGCACCTGAATCCGCAAGGCAGCCGCTTTTCCGACGGCAGCTACGGCGTGTTCTACTGCGGGCGGTCGCGCGATACGGCGATCGCCGAAACCCGCTATCACAGCGGGCTGTTCCTGGCCGCGACGAAGGAGCCGCCGATGCGCCAGCAGATGCGGCTCTACACGGTGGTCGTGCAGGGCGACGTCGCCGACGTGCGCACGTGGCCGCAACGCAGCCCGGCGCTGCTCGATCCGCTCGATTACAGCGCAGGGCAGGCGCTCGGCCGCGCGGTGCGCAATGCGGGCGGCGCGGGGATCGTCTATCCGTCGGTGCGCGACCCGAGCGGCGAGTGTCTCGCGGCATTCCGCACGCCACTGCTGCGCGACTGTCATCACGCGGCGTATCTCGAATACAACTGGAACGGTTCCGCGATCGATGCGGTGTTCGAGCTGAACCAGGTCGGCTAGCGGGGGGCATGAGCGCCCCCACGCGCGTGCGTGGGGGCGCTATCAGCGTTGCAGCGCTCAGGGCAGCGGCAAATCGCCCGCATGACGTGCGCGTGCGTCGGCTTGAGTGAGCGACCACGTATCGCCGGTGCGTGGTTCGACGATCGTCAGCCGCCCCGACGGTGCGAACGCGCCGGTATCGATGAACCATTGCGCGCCGATGCGTTGCGGCGCGCGCACGGGCGTATGACCGGTGCAGGTCAGCGACAGGCCGGCCTGCCGGGCCGGGTCGACAAGCCCCTGGACGAGGTCGCGCCCCCAGATCAGCCGCTCGCGCACGTCGGGCGAATAGTTGCCGGTATCGAGTTCGGTATCCGGACCGAAAAATTCCGCATGCAGCACGTTGAAGCGCGCGGCACCGTCACTGATCACGCGCACGAGCGGCAGCGCGTCGACGCGCGCCGCATGCGCGTGCAGCCGTTCCGGCGGGAGATCGGCGCCCCAGTCGCCGCCGATTCCGCGCCACGCATCGGGCGACAGCTTGCCGCGCGACACGAGGCTCAGCACTTCTTCGTGATTGCCGCGCACGACATGGCACCACGGGCGGTCGAGCAGCTCGAGCGCGGTTTCGGACGCGGGGCCGCGGTCGACGAGGTCGCCGACCGAGAACAGCCGGTCGCGAGCCGGGTCGAAGCCGA
This sequence comes from Burkholderia sp. Bp9031, assembly GCF_003857965.1. NCBI lineage: Bacteria > Pseudomonadati > Pseudomonadota > Betaproteobacteria > Burkholderiales > Burkholderiaceae > Burkholderia > Burkholderia sp. Bp9031. The sequence continues at coordinate 243,719 of NZ_QTPW01000002.1, read as the reverse complement.
TGTCGTGCAGCAGCGCGCGCAGCACATCCACGCAACCATGCAGATCGCCGACGACGAAGTCGCGGCCGGCCGCGTTCGCGGGATGGTGGCAGAGGGCAGGAGTCATGCCGATATCTTAGGCGCTCACGCCCATCGCAACGTCATGCAGGAATGGCGATAATCGGGGCGGTACCCGCCGGCACGGCGCAGCGGGGCGTTTGCGCGCCGGCCGAACCCTTTCCATCCGCTTTCGGAATCGCACGATGACGTTCTATCCGCAGGTATTACGCAACCGGCCGCGCATGGTCGCGGCCTTCGTCGCCGGCGTGTCGTGTGCGGTGCTGCTGCCGCTCCAGTTGAGGCTGACCGCGCGCGTGCTGATCGGCTGGGATTGCGCGGTCTGGCTGTATCTCGTGCTGATGTGGGTGCGCATGGTCACCGCGCATCATCACAAGGTGCGCGAAGTCGCGATCCGCGAGGACGAGAACGCGACGACCGTGCTGACCGTCGTGTGCCTCGCGACGGTCGCGAGCGTCGCCGCGATCGCGATCGAGCTCGCCACCGCGAAGAGCGTCGGCTTTCGCGCGGGGCTCGGCCATTACGCGGTCACCGGTGCGACGCTGTTCGGCGCCTGGTTCCTGATCCCGACGATCTTCACGCTGCACTACGCGCGGCTCTATTACGGCTCGCCGAGCGGCGATCGCGCGCTTCGCTTTCCTGACAGCAAGCTCGAGCCCGACTACTGGGATTTCCTGTATTTCGCGTTCACGCTCGCGGTCGCGTCGCAGACGGCCGACGTGTCGCTCGCGAATCGTTCCGCGCGCCGCTCGGTGCTCGCGCAGTCGATCCTGTCGTTCTACTTCAACATGGCCGTGCTCGGGCTGTCGATCAACGTCGCGGCGGGGCTGCTGGGCTGACACCGCTGACATAGAGCACGCGAGCGGTTCGTTCGTGCCGCCGCGCTCGAGCGCGCACCGTCACACGCCGCGCCGCACCGCGATCCACGCGCCCCAGAACAGGCTCGAGAAAAAGCGCAGCGGTGCATCGAAACCCGCGTCGTGCAGCAGCCGGAACACGACTTCCTCGGAAGCCGGCGGATCGGCGCCTTGCAGGATCTTCGCCAACTGCGCACGCACGGCGTCGGGCGTCGCGCCCTTCATGCGCCAGCGCTGCTGCCACGCGTCGAGCAGGCGAGGGTGGTCCGCATAGCGGCGATGGTTACCCGCGATCACGAGCGGTGCGCCGGGTTTCAGACGGCGCGCAATCGCATCCAGCAGCGCGGCCTTCGCGGTGTCGCCGGGGACGTGATGCAGCACGCCGATCAGCGTCGCACCGTCGAAGGCGGGCGCCTCGGGCAGCGCATCGACACCGGCCTCGATGAAGTGCGTGCGCGCGGCGAAACCCGCCGCTTCGACGTTGGCACGCGCGAGCGCGAGCATCGGCGCGGACGGATCGACCGCCGTGAACTGCCAGCCCGGTTCGAGCGCGGCGGGCACGCAGATTTCCTGCCCCGTGCCGCCGGCACCCACGACGAGGATCCGTGCATCGGCCACGCCGATCGACGACGCGAGCATGCACGCGGCGAGTTCGTGGCATGCGTCGTAGCCGGCGAGCGCGATGCGGGACTGTTCGGCGTATTCGTGCGCGCGTGCCGGATCGAACTTCGCGGCGCTGGCGGGGAGCGACATGGCGGATTCCTCGGGTTCGGGCGCGGACGGGTGTCCACGCATCGCACCGAGCGTAAGCGCGGGTCGGCGGCACAACAAGGCGAGCGACCATTCCGGTATGCGGACTACCTGACTCGGCGCGCAACGCGCGCCAACGTTGGCGGGGTCGATTCGCATTTAAAAATGTGAGGATTCGATGCGTTGCAATCGTGAAACCGGCGCATACTTTTGTTCCCCCCTGCCTGGCCGTCGCATGCCGGGCCCCGATGCGCCGCGCCGATCGCGCGGCCATGCCGCTCGGCACGCACGAGGAGCGCATGATGTCAGATTGTCCGCACGATCCGTATGCGCAGCACTACATTCACTGCCTGCCGTCCGGCGCGCAGCCCTGCGGCGCGCTCGGTACGACGCCGCGAACGCATTTCCGCGTATGGGCGCCGGGCAGCACGCACGTTCAGCTCGAACTCGATACCGGTTACGGCCCGACGCTCGTCCCGATGACGGCGGCCGGTCCGAACTGGTTCGAAGCGTTCGTCGAATGCGGTGCGGGTGCACGTTACCGTTACCGGCTCGACGATGTCGTGTCGATTCCCGATCCCGCATCGCGTTCGCAACCCGACGGGCTCAACGGCCCGAGCGAGGTCGTCGATCCGCGCGCGTTCACGTGGCGCAATACGTTCTGGCGCGGCCGTCCGTGGGAAGACATCGCGCTGTACGCGATTCGTCCTCACGCGGTGGGCGGCTTCGACGGCGTGCGCCGCCGGCTGCCGCAGCTTGCGCGTCTCGGCGTGACCGCGCTGGAGTTGCTTGCGTCGCCGCACGACAGCCTGCCGTTCGCGCCGCTCGCGGTGGAAGGTGGGCCCGACGCGCTGAAGGCGCTGATCGACGACGCGCACGGCTACGGTCTCGCGGTGCTGCTGGAGCTCGATTACGCACGCTTCGGCAGCGGCACCGACGCGCTGCGCCATTACGCGGTGCCGTTCTTTCATACGCGCGACGATCCGCTGCAGGCGCCGCCGCTCGCGCTCGACCATCCGGAAGTCTGCGATTTCTTCTGCGACAACGCGCTGTACTGGATCGACGAATACCGTTGCGACGGGCTGCGGCTGCGCGAGGCCGACCGGATCGGCACGTCGTGGCTGCGCGAGATCGCCGACCGCGTGCGCGCGGCCGTGCCGGCCGACCGGCTGATCCACCTCGTGCTCGGCAGCGAGCGTCATCCGGTGCATCTGGCCGATACGCATTTCGATGCGCAGTGGAACGGTTGCGGCGAACGCGCGCTGCACCGGTTGATGGACCGCGACGCGGCCGCTCACGAGGGGATATCGGCGCACCAGTCGATCCATACGCTGGCCCGCGCGTTGACCGCGGCCGGCGCGGCATTCCAGCCGGCCACGTCGGGTGATGGCCCGTGCGCCGAAGGGTTGTCGCTGACGTCGCTGGTGCTGTCCGATGGCGCATGCCGCGAGAGCGAGCATGGCGACCATGAGCATGCGCCCGGCCTCGCGGCGCTCGCGCTGTCGCTGCTGACGCCGCAGATCCCGCTGATCTTCGACGAAACCGCGCGCGATATCGATCGTGTGCATTTCGTGCAGTCGGCGCTCGCGGTGCGCGCGAAGCTGATTGCGCCTCGGCTGTCCGATTGCCGGCCGCAGGACGCGCATACGCTGAAGGCGGATGGTGACGGCGATGCCGATGCGCTGCTCGCATCATGGCGGCTCGCCGATGACGAGACGCTGACCATCGCACTGAACCTGTCGCCCGACGCGGTGCCGTTCGATGCGCCGAGAGGGCGGGTCGTGTTCGAGACGCCGGCACGCGCCCGCGACCGGGTTGACGAAGGGGAGTTGCCGCCGTATTCGCTCGTCGCGTGGCTGACGGGTGACGTCAACCAGTATGCGCTCACGCACGACGTACGCCGGATCGACGATGGCGCATGGCGCGCAAGGCGCCCCGATCTGAACGTGTGATGCCGGGAAGGCCGGGCGCCGACGCGCCTGGCCGCATTTACCAGAAGCTGCGAATGCCCGCGACGCCGTACGCGCCGTGGCGGCGCGCGTCGTCGAGATGCGCGCGCGTCATGCCGCCGAGCGCATAAACCGGCATCGCCGCCTGCGCGGCCAATGCCGCGAACTGCGTCCAGCCGAGCGTCGGCGCGCCGGGATGGCTGAGCGTCGGCAGCACGGGCGACAGCGTGACGAAATCCGCGCCTGCGCGCGCGGCCAGCACGAGATCGTCGGCTGCATGGCATGCAGCCGATACGCGACGCGCGGGCGGCAGCGGCCGTTGCGCGACGGCGCGCAGCGCGGCGCCGTCGAGGTGCCAGCCGGCACCGTCGAGCTGCATCACGCCGGCCGCGTCGATCGGGCCGTTGAGCATCAGTTGCGCGCCGGCGGCGTCGCAGCGCGCGAGCGCCTCGGCGGCCAGCTGCGCGAACGCGGCCGCGTCGAACGACTTGACGCGCAGCTGCACGAGCATCTCGCCGCGCGCGAGCACGGCCGACAGCCGGTCGAGGAAGGCTTGGCGATCGGCGGCCGACGCGGATGCCAGCTCCGGCGTGATCACGCAGCAGCGCGGCAGCGTCGCGCTCATCGCGGGCGGCGAGCGGCGACCGTCATTCGTCGGCCTCCTTCGCGATCTTCGGATACACGCGCACCAGCACGATGCGTGGCCCGTTCATCTTCTTCACGACGACGTCGAAGCGATCGAACGACACGCGCTGCCCTTCGGTCGGCAAATCGCTCAGCGCCTGGATCACGAGGCCGCCGACCGATTCCGCGCGCCCTTCGTCGATGTCGATGCCGAGCGCCTGCTCGAGCGACACGACGGGCAGGCTGCCCTTGCCCATCAGCGTGCCGTCGTCGAGGCGGGTCCAGTCCGCGTCGCCCTGGCGGAACTCGTCGTGGATCTGGCCGACCAGCGCGCCGAGCAGGTTGTCGAGCGTCAGGAAGCCGATCGGCTTCGCGCCCTTGTTGCCGACCAGCGCGAAGTGCGGCGCCCCCTTGCGGAAGCGGCGGAACAGCTCCAGCGCCGGCGTGTCGGGCTTTACGTACTGCACCGGACGGACGTAATCGGACAGGTCCTCGAGCGCTGCACCCGCGTGACGCGCGAGCAGCAGGTCCTTCAGGTGGATCAGCCCGCTCACCTGTTCGCGCGCCGCATCCTCGAACAGCGGATAGCGGCTGAAGCGGTGGCGCGCGACGATTTCCATGTTGTCGGGCAGCGGCAGGTCGCGACGCAGGCCGATCATTTCATGCGCCGGCCGCATCAGGTCCGACACCGTCATCGATGAGAAATCGAGCGAATGTGCGAGCGTGTTCCACTCGTCGTTAGTGTACGCGCCGCGCGCCGGCTGGGCCGTGTTGCCGGCCGTGCTGCGGCGGCTGCGCAGGATCAGTTTCAGCTCGTCGGTCGAGTAGTGCGCATCGCCGCCGTGGTCGGCCGACAGCCCCGCGAGCTTCAGCACCGCGTTCGCACTGGTGTTGAGCACCCAGATCGCCGGGTACATCGCCCAGTAGAACGCATACAGCGGCAGCGCGACCCACAGGCCGACCTTCTCCGACTGGCGGATCGCCATCGATTTCGGCGCGAGTTCGCCGACCACGATGTGCAGGAACGAGATCAGCGAGAACGCGAACACGAGCGAGATCAGGTGCACGATGCGTTCGGACTGCACGCCGATCAGGTCGAGCAGCGGGCCGATCAGTTCCGCGAACGCCGGTTCGCCGACCCAGCCGAGGCCGAGCGACGCGAGCGTGATGCCGAGCTGGCACGCGGACAGATACGCGTCGAGCCGGCCGTGCACGATGGCGAGGATGCGCCCGCGCAGGCCGTGCTTGCGGGCAAGTGTCTTGACGCGCGTCGCGCGCAGTTTGACGAGGCCGAATTCGGCTGCGACGAAAAACCCGTTCAGGGCCACCAGGAACAACGCGCCGATGAGCGCGAAGATCTGTAACAAAGAATCGCTCCAGTCATGACAGGCCCAACAGTATAGGGCCGGAAAGGGAAATGTAATGTGTCAGGCGCGGCCGATTGCTTACACCGGCGCCTCGCAGGGGACGGAGAGCGAGAGGGTGACGGCGGCGCCGTCGGCGAACGGGGCGTGCGTGAAGGTGCCGGCGTGCGCCAGCGCGACACGCTGGCACAGCGCGAGCGTCCAGGCGACGCGCTTCGCGTCGTGCGGGCGCAGCATCTCGCGGCGTGCGAACGATTCGAACGCGTGCGGCAGCGCCGGATCGGCGAGCGCATCGGCGCTGACGGCGCACGTGACATGCGCGACGCACCGCGCGCCGTCGTGCGTGCACGCGAACGTCACGAGGCTGCCGGCGGCGCTGGCTTCGACGGCCGTCGTCAGCATCGTCCAAAGCGCCTGCGCGACGCGTTCGCGATCGGCGGTCAGTGATGGCTCGCCGTCGGGCAGCGTCGCATCGATGCTCACCTGCCGCGCGTCGGCGAGCGCGAAGCGCACCAGGGCGAGCGTATCGTCGAGCAGCGGGCGCAGCGCGAACGGCTGCGCGCTGATCGCGAGCGTGCGCGTTTCCGCACGCGGCGCATCGAGTACGTCGTCGATCAGCGCGACCTGCTGGTCGATCCCGGTGCGGATGCCCGCGAGTGCGCGTTGCAGGTTCGGGTCGGCGCTGGCGAGCTGGCGCTCGAGCACGTACGCCCAGCTGTGCATTGCGTTCAGCGGGCTGCGCAGGTCGTGCGATGCGGTGGAAAGCGCCTGGTCGCGCAGGAACAGCGCGGCCTCGGCGGCATAGTGCGCTGCGCGTTCGCGCAGCAGGTCGGCGGCGGGATCGACGGAAAGGGACGTCACGGAGCTGGCCTGTCGGAAGCGGTTGGCATGAAAAACACGCGAACCCCCATTATAGGGATCGCGCGCGTCACGCCGGCAGCGCGTCCTCGTCCTTTTTCCGGGCGTCGCCGTTCGGCAGCAACTGGCAGGCGAGCAGGCCGGCCAGCATCAGTGCGCAGCCGACCAGCGCGCGCAGCGTCAGCGTCTCGCCGAGCGCGGCCCAGCCGGCGATTGCCGCGAACACGCCTTCCATGCTGAAGATCACGGCCGCGTGTGCGGGCGCCGCATCGCGCTGCGCGACGACCTGCAGCGTATAGCCGACACCGACCGACAGCAGCCCGCCGTACAGCAGCGTCGGCAGCGCGCTCTTCAGCGTCGCGACGCTGACCGGCTCGATCACGAGGCCTGCTGCGAGACACAGCGTGCCGCACGTGACGAACTGCAGGAATGCGAGCACGAGCGGATCGTGCCGCTTCGCGAAATGGCCGACGGCCATCACGTGCGCGGCGATGACGACCGCGCCCGCGAGCTGGAACCAGTCGCCGTAGAGCACCGAGAAATGTTCGTCGATGCTGAGGAAGTACAGGCCGATCGCCGCGAGCAGCGCACCGAACCACGTGCCGGCGCCGATCCGGTGGCGGACGAACACGCCCATCAGCGGCACGATCACGACGTACAGCGAGCTGATGAAGCCCGCGTTCGCGACCCGCGTGTATTGCAGGCCGAACTGCTGCAGCGAGATCGACACGGCGAGCAGCCCGCCGAGCGCAAGGCCCGGCGCCAGCAATGCCGGTTCGCGGCGAATCGCCGCCAACTGCGCGCGCGACGCCGCGTTGAACGTCAGCAGCGGAATCAGCACCAGTGCGCCGAGCAGGAAGCGCAGCCCCGTAAACAGGAACGGGCCGATCACGTCGAGGCTCAGCCGTTGCGCGACGAACGCCGAGCCCCAGATCGCGGCGGCGGCGAGCATCAGCAAGTTGGCGCGGAGGTGCTGGCGGGCTTCGGGCTTCATCGGAATTCTTCAGGAGATTGCGGACGGCGAAACCGCGTAGTTTACGCCGAGATTGCAATACTGTCGGAAAACCTGCGCAGCGCGGCGGCCGCGCGGGCGTCGCGCACGCGTGAATACAGCACGACCTGCGAGTGCGGCAGCGGCGGCAAGCCGAATTTCACGCCGACGTCGACCAGCGTGCGCGGCGCGACGCGCCGGGCCAGCGGACAGACCGCAAGCCCGGCCGCGGCCGCCGCCGTGACCGCCGCGACGCCGCCGCCCGTAAAGCGCTCGCGCCACGGCCGCCCCGCATGCTCGAGCGCGCGCAATGCGGCGGCTCGCACGCCGCACGGCCCGGCCAGCACCGCGAGCGGTATCGGTTCGCCGGCTCGTGGCGCCCAATCGGGCGAGGCGAGCCATGCGAGCGGTTCGGTAAACAGCACCGTGCCGTCGTCGCGCGGCGGATCCTCGCCAGGTTCGTGCCGCACGATTGCCGCGTCGAGCCGGCGTTCGTCGTATTGCACGAGCAGGTTCGCCGACATCCCCAGATGCATTTCCAGCGACAGCCCGGGATCCTGCCGGTGCAGGCTCGTCAGCACGGCCGGGAGGTCGGGTACCGCGACGTGTTCGCTGACGCCGAGCGACAGGCGGTGCGTGCCGGCCGAAATCGCGCCGAGCGCGTGGTCGTGCGCGTCGAGCAGCGCGCGGGCGGCCGGCAGGAAGTTTTCGCCGTCCGCCGCCAGCTTGACGACGCGCGGCGTGCGCGCGAGCAGCGGCTTGCCGAGGTGCGCTTCGAGCCGCTTCAGCTTCAGGCTGACGGCCGACTGCGTGGTGCCGAGCGCATCGGCCGCGCGCGTGAAGCTCGCGAGATCGGCCACCAGCACGAACGCGCGCACCGCATCGAGGTCGAGGACTTTCATTTTCAACGTAAATGAATGAAATATGGATAGATGACTGTTCATTATAGTAATGCGCGCCTAACCTGACGTGGCGTTCCCGTTTTTCAACGTCATCGAAAGGAGCAGGACCATGCCATTCACCCGGATCGCAGTGCGCGAAGGCAAACCGGCCGCCTACCGCGCGGCGCTCGTCGACGGCGTGCATCGCGCGCTGATGCACACGTTCAACGTGCCCGAGGACGACATCTTCATGGTCGTGACCGAGCACTCGGCGGAGAACTTCGTCTTCGGCCGACACTACCTCGACATCGAACGCAGCGACGATCTCGTGATGATCCAGATCACCGCGAACAACACGCGCACGCTCGAGCAGAAACAGGCGCTGTACCGGGCCATCGCCGAGAACCTCGCGCGGCAGCCCGGCGTGCGCCAGCAGGACGTATTCATCAGCCTTGTCGAAGTGCTGAAGGAGGACTGGTCGTTCGGCAACGGCATCGCGCAATACGTCGTCTGATGCGTCGTTTGATGCGCGACAGCGCGGCAGGGCCGGATCGTCGCCCATGCGCTTTTACGCCGTGTACTATGGAAGCTGCTTCACGGGCGGCGCCGGCGCGAAGGATGCGCCGGCGATTCTTCATGTGCGGGAGCCTCCATGTCGCGTGTGCTGGAAATCGTGTTGTCCCTGTCGCTGGAAGGTTGGCCGGTCAAGACGGGAAGCCGGGTTCGTGGCGAGCAGCGCGACTTCGGCGCCGAACTCGTCCGCGCGTGGCGGATCTGTTCGCAGGTGAGGATGCGGCGCGGCCACGAGCGCGTGACGATCGAGCCTTGCCAGGTCGAGGAGGCCGAGCCTAACCCCGGCGAGTGCTGGTGGACGTGGATCGAGTCGAACGCGCAGGGGCGGCGTGTCGTCGCATCGCGTACGAGGGCATTCGCGCCCGGCGTCGTGGAGCGGGAACTGTTCGACGCCGAGCATGCCGGCATCGACGTGGCCGTGCCGGCGGCCGCGACGCAAGCGGATGCGGAATCGGCAGAGGCGCCGGGAGAGGGCGTCACGCCCGGTCCCGTCGACGAAGCGGCGCTCGCCGCATCGTCCGAGCCGGCGCCGCTGCGGCTCGTGAGCGAGCGGCGGCGCGGGCGCTGGGCGGACGACAGCGGCGTGGTGGTCGAGATGACGCTCGACGATGTCACGCTGTACGGCGGGACCGAACCGCCGCGCCGCCATGTCGAGCTGCGCCTCGCGGCACCCGACTGGGAAACCGTCGCCGCGCGCTCGGCCGCGCTGCGCGCGCTGTTCGCCGCCGCACGCGAACTCAGCGGCGCATGGCCCGCGTTCGTGCAGCTGGGCAGTGTGATCGATTGCGCGTGCGCGGGCGAGCCTGCCGTCGCCGGGCCGGTCAAGGCGCAACTCGTCGACCTGACCGGCATCCGCACGCAGCGGGCCGCGCTGTTCGCGCTGTCGGGCGACATCGCCGCGCAATGGCTCGGCAACGAGAGCGGTGTGCTGGATCGCGACGATCCCGAATTCGTGCACCAGATGCGCGTCGCGCTGCGCCGGCTGCGCACGCTGATGCGCTTCTTTCCGCGCTTTGCCGATGATCGATGGAAAGATGCCTTCGGCGCCGACCTGCGCTGGCTCGCCGCGCTGCTCGGCACGGTGCGCGACTGGGACGTGTTCTCGACCGAAAGCCTGCCCGCGCTGATCGCGGCCGACGGTGGCAGCGCCGACTGGAACGGCACGCTCGACGCGGCACGCGCGCAGGCCATGGCGGCACGCATCGAACTGCGCCAGGCGCTGCATTCGGCGCGTTATGCGCGACTGACGCTCGGCTGGCTCGAATGGCTGAGCACGCTCGCGCTGCCGCCGGATGCCGGCGACGACGACACGCCGTCGCTGCGGCGTCACGCGACCAAGCGCGTGCGCCGGCTGTTCGGTCATCTGTATGCATTGCCGTCGCTCACGTCGCTGGATACCGCCGCGCGGCATCAGGTGCGGATCGACGCGAAGCGGTTGCGCTACGCGCTCGAATTCTTCGCGTCGCTGGCCTCGCGCCGCACGCGCAACGAAACGGTCAAGACGCTCGCGCGCGTGCAGAGCGTGCTCGGCGAGGCGAACGACACGATGGTCGCGCTGCATCGTCTCGAGCAACTGGCGGCGCCTGCGTACCAGCTCGGTTTCGTGCGCGGCTACGGTGCGGCGCTCGAGCAACGCGCGGCGAGCGACGCCGAGGCGCTGCTCGCGAGCCTGCGCCCGCCGAAGCTCGACGGCAAGCCGCGTTGAGCGGCGCGCGCTCACTATAATGGCCGTCCGTTTTCTTCAGACACACCGATGAGCGACGCGTCGCCTCCTTCCTCCTCAGCCGGATCGCTCGAATTGGGCGGCGAACTGTGGCTGCGCGCAGGCGAGCAGACGCTCGGCGGCGCCACCCGCATCGCGCTGCTCGCGGCGATCGGCGAAACCGGCTCGATCACGCGCGCGGCGAAGGCCGTCGGCCTCAGCTACAAGGCCGCGTGGGATGCAATCGATACGATGAACAACCTGGCCGGCGAGCCGCTCGTGACACGTTCGACGGGCGGCAAGGGCGGCGGCGGCACGACGCTGACGCCGCGTGCGACGTCGCTGATCGCTGCGTTCCGCACGATCGAGCGCGAGCATCGCCGCTTCATCGACGCCGCGAGTGCGGCGGTGTCCGGCTTTGACGTCGACTGGGCACTGATCGGCCGGATCGGGATGAAGACGAGTGCGCGCAACCAGCTGTTCGGCAAGGTCGAGTCGATCGTGCGCGGCACGGTGAACGACGAGGTGACGCTCGTGCTGCCCGGCGGGCAGGTGATCGTCGCGGTGCTCACGCACGAAAGCGCCGACGCGCTCGGCCTGCAGCCGGGCGCGGATGCGTGTGCGCTCGTGAAGGCGTCGTGGGTCGTGCTGGCGGTCGACGATGAAGCCGAAGACGAATCGACGCTGAAGGTGTCCGCGCGCAACCAGTTGCACGGGACGGTCGAAACCGTCGCGGCAGGCGCGGTGAACAGCGAGGTGACGCTGGCGCTCGACGGCGGCGGGACGCTCACGGCCGTCGTTACAAACGACAGTGTCGGCGCGCTGCAACTCGACGCTGGCCGGCGTGCGATCGCGCTGTTCAAGGCATCGAGCGTGATTCTCGCGGTGACGGGCTGATCGCGCGCGACGGCGGTGCGCGCCGCTTCTGCCGCCGACCGTGGATGGACGAGGCGAAGCCGGCGTCGCCCAACGTGCGCGAGGTGCCGGCTTCGATCCCGTTTCCAGCTTGTTCCAGCTTATGCCGCCGGTGCGGCTTCTCTCAGGCTCCAACGTGGCCGCCAGGGCCACAGCCGTTGCGCGTTCAGGCGACGCGCGTCGGCCACTCGGCGTGCGGCGCTGCGGCCTGCACGCGTCCTTCGTTCAATTGCACGACCTGATCGCCGAATGCGGCGACGTCGTCGGGATCGTGCGAGATGAGCACCATCGGGATATCGAGCCGCGCCTGCAGTTCGGCGAGCTCGTGGCGCATGCGCTGGCGCATTGCGCCGTCGAGCGCCGCGAACGGCTCGTCGAGCAGCAGGACGTGCGGCTGCGCGACCAGCGCGCGGGCAAGCGCGACGCGCTGCTTCTGTCCGCCCGACAACTGTGACGGGAATTGACCGGCGAGCGCGTCGAGCTCGAACGCCTGCAGCCAGTATGCGACTTCGGGCGGCACCGCTTTCGCACGCGGGTTGCGCAGGCCGGGCGTGAGCCCGAACGCGATATTCTGGCGCACGTTCAGGTGCGGGAACAGCGCGTAGTCCTGGAACAGGTATGCGACGCGGCGCGCACGGGTCGGCACGTCGATGCCGCGCGCGGAATCGAACAGCGGCTCGCCGTTCAGCGTGATCGTACCTTCGTCGGGCGACAGCAAGCCGGCGATCGCCTGCAGCGTCATGCTCTTGCCCGCACCGGATGGCCCGAACAGCACGACGCGCTGCGTGGTCGCCGTGAACGACACGTCGAGCGTAAAGCGGCGCTCGGCGTTCGCGTAGGTCTTGCGGATATCGACGGCGACGCTCATGCGGGCCTCCGTCGTGCTGCGCCGCACGTGCGGAAAACCGTACGTGCGGCGGGAAGGCGTTTCGCCGCGACCGGGGCGGCGCAACGATACGAATGCGAGCGGCGCGTCATGTCAGCTGGCTCCGCCCGGCGCGCGACGGCACGAGCCAGCCGGCCGCGAGCAGCACGAGCACGCAGGTGATCGACGTCACCAGCACGAGGAAGTTGGCCGTGTTGTCGTCGCCGGCCTGCACTGCCGCATAGATCGCGACCGACAGCGTCTGCGTGCGGCCGGGCAGGTTGCCGGCGATCATCAGCGTCGCGCCGAATTCGCCGAGCGCGCGCGCGAATGCCAGCAGCGCGCCGGCCAGGATGCCGCGCGCGGCGAGCGGTAGCGTCACACGGAAGAACACCGCGGCTTCGCCGAGCCCGAGCGTGCGTGCCGCGCGTTCGAGATGCGGATCGACGCTTTCGAACGCGGTGCGTGCCGATTTCAGGATCAGCGGGAACGCGACGACCATCGATGCAATGACCGCGCCCTGCCACGTGAAGACGAGCTCGATGCCGAGCTTGTCGAGCCACGTGCCGAACACGCCGCGCCGGCCGAGCAGCACGAGCAGGTAATAGCCGAGCACCGTCGGCGGCAGCACGAGCGGCAGCGTCAGCAGCGAATCGACCACATCGCGCATCGGCGAGCGCCAGCGCGCGAGCGCGAAGGCGGCGGCGACGCCGAGCACGATGTCGAGCGCGGTCGCCCAGCCGGCGACCTTCAGCGACAACAGCAGCGGTACCCAGGCGTCCTGCATCATGCTGTGCTCACTTGCCCGCGGGCTTGAAGCCGAACGTCGACAGCACGGCCTGGCCCTGCGGCGACGCGACGAAGTCGATGAACGACTGCGCCTGCGCGGCATGGCGGCTGTCCTTGACCACCGCGATCGGATAGGTGATGGCCGTCTGCGTCGGCACGGTCAGCGCGACCTTCACGCGGCCCGGCATGATCACCGCGTCGGTGCCGAACACGAAGCCCGCGTCGACTTCGCCGCGCGCAACGTAGTCGAGGCTCTGGCGCACGTTGGCGGCCAGCACGCCCTTGGCGCTGACGGCGTCCCACACGCCTGCCGCGCGCAGCGCGCCTTCGGTATAGCGGCCGACCGGCACCGATGCCGGGTCGCCGTACGCGATGCGCTTCACGCCGGGCGCCGTCAGGTCGTTCAGCGACGCCGGCGCGGCAGCATGACTGTCCGCCGGCACGATCAGCACGAGCGAATTCGCCGCAAAGTCGCGACGCGTGCCGGGCACGATGACCTTTTCGCTGACAGCACGATCCATCGCCTTCTGGTCGGCCGATGCGAACACGTCGGCCGGCGCGCCCTTGGCGATCTGCTGCATCAGCACATCCGACGCGCCGAAGTTGAACAGCACCTTGGTGTCCGGATGCTGCTTCTGGTAAGCGTCGCCGACGGCCTTGAACGCGTTCGTCAGGCTCGCGGCCGCCGACACGACCAGTTCGCCCGCGGCGGAAGCCGGCGCACTGAACGCGATGCCCGCGGCAAGCGTGGCGAGCGGCAACAGACGGAGCAGGGTGCGGCGAAGCGGGCGGACGGTCGAGCGCATGGTCTGGTCGTTTGAATGGTTGAAAACTGTAATCGTAATATAGGGCGGGTTATAACGCTCGACATACCGTTCATGCGATGGCGCGCATGAAACCTTCAGACTTGAAAGGCGGCGGGAATGACGCTCGTGCGGCCGGTCACGCGTGCAGCAATGGCAGCGACGATCCGGTGCGACGCAGCGACGACGGCTGCGACGCGGGCCGGTAGTTCGGGTTGGTTTTCCAGCGCGCGCGGACGAACGGCCGCTCGTGCCCCGACAGTTCCAGCGCGACCTTGGTGACCCACCGGTGCGACGGCACCGTGATGCCGTGCAGCGCGACGGTGACGAGCGCGAGGCTCGCGACGACCGCCGGCACCGACCAGCGGTGCGGCACCGCATGCCACGAGCCGGCGATGAACGCCAGCGCGGCGATCGCGCCGACGATGCAGCCGGTGATCGATTCGGACGGCGAATGCGCGTCGAGCGCGACGCGCGACACGCCGACCGCGATGCCGGCCGCCAGCCCGAGCGCGATGCCGGCGATCCGCGCCGGCGTGCGTGTGCGGATCAGCGCGAGGAAGATCGCCACGGGGTAGACCGACGTCGACAGCATCGCGTGGCCGCTGAACCCGGTGAAGTCCCACGAGCGAATGCCGATGCCCCAGCCGAGAAATGCGATCTTGGTGAGCGTGACGACCCCGATCGCGGCCGCGAGCACGCCGAGCCACGCGGCCGCGCGCTGCAACGAGTAGCCGAGCGCCAGCCATACGGCGATCGTGATCGCGAGCGGCAAGGTCAGGCCGGCGCCACCGAACGCGGTGATCGTGATCCACAGGTGAGACGACAGGTCGAACATCGGGAAGGGAACGAACGGAGGCGGGACGAATGCTTGAATCAACGCGCGAGCCGGAAAGAACGACTACAACGGATACGAGCGGCCAAGCCCCAGTATAGCGCCGCGTGTGATCGAGGCCCGTTTTTGCGCCGCGGGGAACTATCCGCGTGCAGGAAAAATCCCAGAAACAATGTTATGGTGCATTGCACAAAGTCGAACGATGCATCCGGCATCGTGTCCTTATTTTTCCTGATTGCGAGCCCGATCGATGACCAAAAGTCTGACGAAGGTATGGCTGGGCGGCATGAAACGCATGCTGTCCCCGGCGACCAAACACGCGGCGCGCGATGCACAGCGCATCGCGCGCGATACGCTCGAGGCTGCGGCGTCGAGCGCCGCAACCGATCCGTCGCCGCCGCGCGAGTCGCGCGTGCGGCCGCGCGCAGCTGCATGGGCAGGCGGCGAGTGGACGCGCGGCGAGCATCCGATGGCGCCCGCGCTTGGCCGCCTCGTCCAGCAGCTTGCATACGGGCTTTATGTCCCGTCTGGCCGCCGGCGCGGCGCGATGCCGCTCGTCGTGATGCTGCACGGCTGCCAGCAATCGGCCGACGCGTTCGCGCAGGGCACCCGGATGAACCTGCTGGCCGACAAGCACGGCTTCGCGGTGCTGTATCCGGAGCAGTCGCAGCGCGCGCACGCGCACGGCTGCTGGCACTGGTATGAGGATACCGACCGCGCGGGCCGCGGCGAAGCGGATGCGGTCGCGTCGCTCGTCGACGCGCTCGTCGACGAGCACGGCTTCGACGCATCGCGCGTCTACGTCGCCGGGCTGTCGGCCGGCGCGGGTCTGGCCACGCTGCTTGCGTTGCACCATCCGGACCACTTCGCGGCGGTTGCGCTGCACTCGGGCCCCGCGCTCGGCGAGGCGAATTCCGGCATCAGCGCGATGGACGTGATGCGGCGCGGGCTGCGGCAGAACCCGGCGGCGGCCGTCGATGCGCTGGTCGATGCCAGCGCATATCCGGGCATGCCCGCGCTGATCGTGCAGGGCGACGGCGATCATGTCGTCGCGCCGAAGAATGCGGACCAGCTGACGGTGCAGTTCATGCGCCTGAACGGGCTCGCGGACAGCCGCGGCGCACTGCGCGGCGGCGAGCGCGTGGAGACGCGCGAGGCAGGTGCGCGGATCACCGACGTCCGCCGCGACGGCGAGTCGGTGGTGCGGCTCTGTCACGTCAAAGGGCTCGATCATGCATGGGCGGGCGGCGACGAGGCGGTGCCGTTTCATGCGGCGGTCGGCCCCGATGCGAGCGCGATGATCTGGTCCTTTTTCGAACAGAATCGTCGCACTGTGGCGACCGAACGACGCACCGTCTGATCGATGCTAGCCAAGATCTAGGGTTTTCCCTATAATTCGGGAAAACCCTAGTCAAAGAACCTTAGATAGCGAGATCGAACATGTACCTGCTGAGCCACCTCTTCCTGATGCTGACCAAGAACGCCGAGAAGGCCGCGAAAGAGCGCGCCGATGCGTACCTGTCCGAAGCAACCGACATCTACGATCTCGAATTCCGTATGCGCAAGATCGACCGCGAAGCGGCGATGAACCGTTCGTTCTCGTTCGGCGCGCGTTAAGCAGCGCAGCGCGGGCCGGCTTGTCAGCCGGTCCGGCGAATCACGCAAAAGGGCGTGTGCGGCAAGCAGCCGCACACGCCCTTTTTGCATTCGGCGCCGCGCGGGCGCCGCGCGGCGCGTCAAACGACCGTCAGGCGCACCGGCACGTTGTTGCGGGTCGCGTTCGAGTACGGGCACACGTGGTGCGCCTTGTCGACCAGTGCCTGCGCATCGGCCTTGTCGAGCCCCGGCAGCGATACGCGCAGTTCGATGTCGAGCCCGAAGCCGCCTGCGTCGTTCGGGCCGATGCCCACTTCCGCGGTGACTTGCGTGTCGGCCGGCAGCGTTTGCTTGTTCTGGCCGGCGACGAATTTCATCGCACTCAGGAAACAGGCCGAGTAACCTGCGGCAAACAGCTGCTCCGGGTTCGTGCCTTCCGCGCCCGTGCCACCGAGCTCACGCGGCGCGGCCAGCTTCACTTCCAGCTTGTGGTCGGCGGATACCGCGCGGCCGTCGCGGCCGCCGGTGCTCGTGGCGCTGGTCTTGTACAGAATGTTCATCGTGCAGCTCCTGTCGGAAGAAAGGGAGGAAAGCGGTCCGGTCGGATGGAGTATCGCCGGCCACGAACGAAATATAGAACACAAATAATTTGTGTGCAAATGAAATTTTGAAGAAAAAGCCCGACACTACCGCGCCCGTTTGCGATCGAGCGGCGCTTCAGTCTTCGTTGGCGGTCGACAGTGCGCCGCGCAACTGGTGGAGATCCGCGCGCAGCCTGACCAGGAATTCGGGCGTTTGCTGCATCGCGCAAAAGAGATCGGCGGGCACCGAGCGAGCCTTGTCCTTCAGTGTGCGGCCTTCCGCCGTCACGCGCACGTTCACGACGCGCTCGTCGGTCGCGCTGCGCACGCGCTCGACGTAGCCGAGCGCCTCAAGCCGCTTCAGTAGTGGCGTGACGGTGGCCGGGTCGAGGTCGAGGCGGGCGGCGATGTCCTTCACCGCGATATCGTCGCGCTCCCACAGCACGAGCATCGCGAGATATTGGGGATAGGTCAGCGACAGCTTGTCGAGCAACGGCTTGTACGCCTTCGTCATCGCATGCGAAGTGGCGTAGAGCGCAAAGCACAGTTGCTCGTCGAGCGTCTGGGGCAGCGGGGGCAGGCGGTCCATGATTCGGGCGGCGCGGCGGACGCGCTAACGATTTGCACACAAATTATTTTGCGCGCAAAAGGTTCGATTGAACAGGGCCGGGCGGCGGGGAGCCGGGCGTGAGCGGGGGCCGCGAGACTGGCGCCGAGTCGGCCGGGAGGAGGATGGACGGCCGGCGGCGTGCGCCGGCCGAGCGGCGTCAGCGGCCGGACGTGGGCGTCGCGGCGCCCGGTTCCTGCACGCCGAAGCAGCCGCGATAAGTCGCGTAGAACGAGCAGTACATCATCGTGACGATGATAATCGTCACCGGCATCATGATCGTCAGCACATAGGCACCGGCGCCGAGCGCCTGCAGCAGCAGCGACAGGCCGAACGACGCGCCGAGCGCGACACCGAACCACAGCAGGCCGTACACGACGAATGCGCCGCGATTGCGCCAGCAGCTGACGATGCTGAAGAACAGCGCCTTGGCGGGCGGGATGTCGTGCCACGCGGTGAGCACCGGCGCGAACCAGAACAGCATCGCGACCGGCGCGTAGAGCAGCGTCGCCAGCAGCAGCGCGCCGAGCGTGCCCTGCGCGGCAAGCGCTTCGGGCGCCGGGCTTGCGTCGCTCGTCGCGCCCAGCATCATCTGGAGCAGCCCGCCGCCGTCCACGAGCGACGATGCGGCAAACACCAGCACCATCAGCGCGACATAGACCACGCCGAGGACGAGCAGCCGCTGCGTCGTCGCGGTGCCGTACGAGCGGAACCCGTCGATCAGGATCGTCGGCATCACCGGCTTGCCGGCGACCGTGTCGCGGCACGCGGCCATGAAGCCGACGGCGATGCCGGGGATGAACAGCAGCGGCAGCGCCGCGCCGATCACCGGCACCATCGACACCAGCGTGATCGCCAGTAGATACGTGAAAAACAGCGTGATGAACGCGAGCGGGTTCCGGCGGAACAGCCAGATGCCTTGACGGAACCAGACATAGCCCGCTTTCGCGGGCACTTCGATCAGTTGCATGCGGTATGGGTCTCGGGAAGCGCGGGCGTGTGGGCGATACGCTCACGCAGGATGCGTTCGAAATGACCGGGGTCGTGCGGTTTGAGCATTTCGGCCGCGCGCGGCAGGTAGAAGTCGTACAGGCGCGACACCCAGAAGCGGTATGCGCCCGCGCGCAGCATGTCGCTCCAGTGGCGGCGCTCCTCGGCCGTGAACGGCCGCACCGTCTGGTACGCACGCAGCAGCGCGTCCGCGCGTGCGACGTCGAGCACGCCCGTCGCGAGGTCGACGCACCAGTCGTTGACGGTCACCGCGACGTCGAACAGCCATTTGTCGCAGCCCGCGAAATAGAAATCGAAGAAGCCGCCGAGCCGTACGTCATGACCGGTGCCGGGCGCCGCGTGCGCGAACAGCACGTTGTCGCGGAACAGGTCGCAGTGGCACGGCCCGCTCGGAAGCGCCGCGTAGTCGTCGGACGCGAAGAACGCGGCCTGGTGCGCGAGTTCGCCCTCGAGCAGCGTGCGCTGCTCGTCGGTAATGAACGGAACGATCGCCGGCACGTTCTCCTGCCACCACGGCAGGCTGCGCAGGTTCGGCTGGTGGCGCGCGTAGTCACGGCCCGCGAGGTGCAGGCGCGCGAGCATCTGCCCGACCTCGATGCAGTGTGCGACCCCCGGCGCGAGTTCGGCCGCGCCGTCGAGCTTCGTGACGATCGCCGCCGGCTTGCCATGCAACTCGCCGAACAGCGCGCCGTCGTCGCGCGGGACCGGATCCGGCACCGGCACGCCGTGGCTCGCCAGATGGCGCATCAGGTCGAGGTAGAACGGCAGCTGTTCCGCCGTCAGTTTCTCGAAGATCGTCAGGACGTATTCGCCGCGCGTCGTCGTCAGGAAGAAGTTGCTGTTTTCGATACCGGACGGAATGCCGCGGAACGCCAGCACGTCGCCCAGTTCATAGTGGCGCATCCATTGCGCGAGATCGGAGTCGGAAACAGCAGTGAAAACGGCCATGCGAGATGCGTCTGGTCAGTTGTCGGCACGCGCGCGGCGTGCAGCGCGACAGGAGGTGAAGGGGAAGCCGGCGCGCCGCGTCGGGGCCGACGCGGCGCGGCAGGAAATCAGTAGCGCAGGTTGACCGACGGCAGGCGCGTGATCGGTACGCCCGCGTCGTGCGGCTTCGGCGACGTGTCGAGCGTCGAGCTCATCTGGTAGCGCGTGCCGAAGTTCGACTTCACGTCGATCTCGACCGGCTTGCCGCGATCGCGGTATTCGGTGACCTCGGTGCCGTTCTTGCTTTTTTCATGGAAGCTCGGCGTGCGGCGAATGTCGGCGAAGTCGACTTTCGACGTGACTTCGGCGCCGGGCCGGTTGATCTTGCGGAGATCGGGCAGGCCGGCGGCCTCGTTGGCCTCGGCCCGGGCCCGCGCGTCGGCGTCGGGCGTGCCGCCGGCGGCGTAAGCGGCGCCGGCAGCGGCAAACGTGCCAGCAAACACGGCGGCAGCGGCGACGAGAATGAGCGGCTTCATGATGAGTCTCCAGTGAACCTTCCGATTTTAGCAAATACTGCGCGCGGCCCGGCCCTCTCGTGCAAGCGGCATGCAAGCAGGCAGCCATGAGCGTGACCGGGTTCCGTGGTAATGTCGTTCGACCAGATGAGGTGATGAAAATGAAGAACGATTTGAGCCGCCGGCATCGGGTGCTGACGCCCGAGAGCCCGCCCGTCGAAGCATTCGACGATTCCGTTGCCGCCGTCGCGCGGCTGTCGGCCATCTACGACATCAATACGGGCTTCCTGCGCGACGCGTTCGCGCGTTATCGCCGCCACGAACCGATCACCGAGCACGTGCGCGCGTGCTATCCGTTCGTGCGGATTCGTACCGATGTCAACACGCACGTCGATTCGCGCCGCTCGTACGGCTTCGTCGCGGGCCCCGGCGTATTCGAGACGACGGTCACGCGTCCCGACCTGTTCGCGAACTACTACCGCGAGCAACTGCGCCTGCTGTCGAAGAACCACCATGTGAAGATCGAGATTGGCGTGTCGTCGCAGCCGATTCCGATTCACTTCGCGTTCCCCGAAGGTATCCACCTCGAAGGCGAACTCGACCGCGACCGCCTGCTCGCGATGCGCGACATCTTCGACACGCCCGATCTCTCCTACCTCGACGACCGGATCGTCAACGGCACGTTCGAGCCGGCACCGGGCGAGCCGCATCCGCTCGCGCTGTTCACGGCCGCGCGCGTCGACTTCTCGCTGCACCGGCTGCGCCACTACACGGCCACGTCGCCGACGCATTTCCAGAACTACGTGCTCTATACGAACTACCAGTTTTACATCGACGAGTTCGTGAAGCTGGGCCGCACGGTGATGACGGAGAGCGACGATCCCGAGGTGCGTGCGTACCGCAGCCAGTACAGCGCGTTTGTCGAGCCGGGAGATGTCGTGACCTACAACGCGAACCTCGGCAGCGAGCCGGCCGAGGGCGCCGCGCCGCCGCGCCTGCCGCAGATGCCCGCGTATCACCTGAAGCGCGCGGACGGTAGCGGGATCACGATGGTCAACATCGGCGTCGGTCCGTCGAACGCGAAGACGATCACCGACCACATCGCGGTGCTGCGTCCGCATGCGTGGGTGATGCTCGGTCACTGCGCGGGCCTGCGCAACACGCAGCGCCTCGGTGACTACGTGCTCGCGCACGGTTACGTGCGCGAGGATCACGTGCTGGATGCCGACCTGCCGCTGTGGGTGCCGATCCCGGCGCTTGCCGAAGTGCAGCTCGCGCTCGAGCGCGGGGTGGCCGAGGTCACCCGGCTCGAAGGCGCCGAACTGAAGCGCGTGATGCGCACGGGGACGGTCGCGAGCGTCGACAACCGCAACTGGGAGTTGCGCGATCACCGCGAGCCCGTGCAGCGGCTGTCGCAGAGTCGCGCGATCGCGCTCGACATGGAGAGCGCGACGATCGCCGCGAACGGGTTCCGCTTCCGCGTGCCGTACGGCACGCTGCTGTGCGTGTCGGACAAGCCGCTGCACGGCGAGCTGAAGCTGCCGGGCATGGCCGATACGTTCTATCGCGGGCAGGTCGACCAGCATCTGCAGATCGGCGTGAAGGCGATGGAGATCCTGCGCACGAACGGGCTCGACAAGCTGCATAGTCGCAAGCTGCGGAGCTTCGCGGAAGTGGCGTTCCAGTAACGCCACTGCGCAGCCGCACCGCCAACGAAAAAGGCCGCACGCGAACCTTCGTTCGCATGCGGCCTTGTTCCTTGCGCTTCAGTGCGCGGGCCGGAAGGCCCGCCGCTCGGATGCTCAGCATTCGCCTTTCTTTGCGTGTCCCGGCGGGCAGTGATAGCCGCGGCGCCCTTCGTGACCACGATAGCGCTGGTGGTCTTCCCACTCGCGGCGCTCCCAGTAGCGGCGGCCGTCCCAGTAGCGGTCGCCGTGCCAGCCGACCACCACCACGGGCGCAGGCGCGACGACGACCGGCGCGGGCGTGCCGATGTTGACGTCGACGTTGACGGCGTGGGCGAGGCCGGACAGCGAAAGACCGAGGCCGGTGAAGGCGAGGGCGATCAGCGAGCGTTTCATGTTGTTTTCCGTGATGTCGTTGTCAAAAAGCCGGCGCGACGCGATGGACGCGAGGGGGGATCGTTCCACCGGGGGGACGCCGCGCCGACGAGATGCAGTGTGCGGGCACTGCGCGGAAAAGGCGACGCGTATTTGTTACGGCGGATTCTCGTGCAGCGGGCCAGCCGGACCGATGGCAGGCCGCATGATTTGACAATGACGGGGCGCAGGCGCGGAACAGGGCAGCCGCGTTGCGCGGCACCGGCCCCCCGGATTTGACATTCGGCGGCGCGCGGCCGCGCAGCGCGATTAATGCGGCGTTACAAAATGACGCGCGGCAGATGGCGGAACCGCCACGCCTGCCGCGCGTGATGCGGGATGCCGGCCGCGAGGCCGGTCATCGACATCGATCGAATTACAGATAGAACATGCGGTCTTCTTCGGGCCGCGGCGGCTGGCCGTCGCCGTCCGGGCCTTCTTCCTCGCCGCTGTCCTCGTAGAACGCGAGCACGGCGTCGAGCACCTGGTCGGGATCGTCGATCACCTGCATCAGGTTCATGTCTTCCGGATTGATGAGGCCGTTCGGGATCAGTTGGTCGCGGAACCATTGCAGCAGCCCCTGCCAGAACGTGCTGCCGACGAGAATGATCGGCACGAGGCGCGATTTCTTCGTCTGGATCAGCGTGAGCACTTCGGACAGTTCGTCGAGCGTGCCGAAGCCGCCCGGCATCACGATCACCGCATCCGAATTCTTCACGAACGTGACCTTGCGCGTGAAGAAGTGGCGGAAGCGCAGCGAGATGTCCTGGTAGTGGTTGCCGGCCTGCTCGTGCGGCAGCTCGATGTTCAGGCCGACCGACGGCGCCTTGCCGGCGTGCGCGCCCTTGTTCGCGGCTTCCATGATGCCGGGGCCGCCGCCGGAGATCACCGCGAAGCCGGCGTCGGACAGCTTGCGCGCGATCTGCACCGCAAGCTTGTAGTGCGGCGTGTCGGGTTTGAGACGGGCAGAACCGTAGATGCTGACAGCCGGGCGGATCTCCGACAGGTACTCGGTCGCCTCGATAAACTCTGCCATAATCGTGAACATCTGCCACGATGCGCGCGCCTTCTTGGCCGTCGCGCGTTCTTGATCTGCGAGCGAACGCAGACTCGGAATCACTTTTCTCTTGTTCATAATGCCTGAAGAACGAAATCTGGAAGGTAAGACCCTGCTATTGGTTGACGGTTCGAGCTATCTGTATCGGGCTTACCATGCGATGCCTGATTTGCGTGGCCCTGGCGGGGAGCCGACCGGAGCGCTCTACGGAATCATCAACATGCTGCGCCGTATGCGCAAGGAAGTCAGTGCAGAGTATAGCGCTTGCGTGTTCGATGCAAAGGGCAAGACGTTCCGCGACGACCTTTATGCCGACTATAAGGCAAACCGTCCATCGATGCCGCCCGATCTCGCATTGCAGGTCGAGCCGATCCACGGCGCGGTGCGCGCGCTCGGCTGGCCGCTGCTGATGGTCGAGGGCGTCGAAGCCGACGACGTGATCGGCACGCTCGCGCGCGAAGCTGAGCGGCACGGAATGGACGTGATCGTGTCGACCGGCGACAAGGACCTCGCGCAGCTCGTCACCGATCGCGTCACGCTCGTCAACACGATGACCAACGAGACGCTCGATCGCGACGGCGTGATCTCGAAGTTCGGCGTGCCGCCCGAGCGGATCATCGACTACCTCGCGCTGATCGGCGACACCGTCGACAACGTGCCGGGCGTCGAGAAGTGCGGCCCGAAGACGGCGGTGAAGTGGCTGTCGCAATACGACAGCCTCGACGGCGTGATCGAACACGCGGGCGAGATCAAGGGCGTGGTCGGCGACAACCTGCGCCGCGCGCTCGATTTCCTGCCGCTCGGCCGCACGCTCGTGACCGTCGAGACGGCCTGCGATCTCGCGCCGCATCTCGAATCGATCGAGGCGTCGCTGAAGACGGACGGCGAGGCCCGCGACCTGCTGCGCGACATCTTCGCGCGCTACGGTTTCAAGACATGGCTGCGCGAAGTCGAGAGCGCGCCCGCCGAAGGCGGCGGCGCCGATGCGCCGGAAGGCGAGCCGGCGCAAGTGATCGCCGCGGACATCGTCCGCGAATACGACACGATCCAGACCTGGGCGCAATTCGACGCGTGGTTCGCGAAGATCGATGCGGCCGCACTGACCGCGTTCGACACCGAAACCACCTCGCTCGACCCGATGACCGCACGGCTCGTCGGCCTGTCGTTCTCGATCGAGCCGGGCAAGGCCGCCTATCTTCCGGTCGCGCACCGTGGCCCGGACCTGCCCGAGCAACTGCCGATCGACGACGTGCTCGCGCGCCTGAAGCCGTGGCTCGAATCGGCCGATCGCAAGAAGGTCGGCCAGCATCTGAAGTACGACGCGCAGGTGCTCGCGAACTACGACATCGCGCTGAACGGCATCGAGCACGACACGCTGCTCGAGTCGTACGTGCTGGAGTCGCACCGCACGCACGACATGGACAGCCTCGCGCTGCGTCATCTGGGCGTCAAGACGATCAAGTACGAAGACGTGGCAGGCAAGGGCGCGAAGCAGATCGGTTTCGACGAGGTCGCGCTCGAGCAGGCGGCCGCGTACGCGGCCGAAGATGCGGACATCACGTTGCAACTGCATCACGCGCTGTACCCGCAGATCGCGCGCGAAGCGGGCCTCGAGCGTGTGTATCGCGAGATCGAGATGCCGGTATCGCTCGTGCTGCGCAAGATGGAGCGCACCGGCGTGCTGATCGACGACGCGCGTCTGCAGGCGCAAAGCAACGAGATCGCGGTGCGGCTCATCGAGCTCGAAGGACAGGCGTACGAACTGGCCGGTGGCGAGTTCAACCTCGGCTCGCCGAAGCAGATCGGGCAGATCTTCTTCGAGAAGCTGCAGTTGCCGGTTGTGAAGAAAACGCCGAGCGGCGCACCGTCGACCGACGAAGAAGTGCTGCAGAAACTGGCCGAGGATTACCCGCTGCCGAAGCTGCTGCTCGAACATCGCGGGCTGTCGAAGCTGAAGTCGACGTACACCGACAAGCTGCCGCGCATGGTGAATCCGGAAACGGGCCGCGTGCACACGAACTATGCACAGGCTGTCGCGGTCACCGGCCGGCTCGCATCGAACGATCCCAATCTTCAGAACATTCCGGTGCGCACGGCCGAAGGCCGGCGGATCCGCGAAGCGTTCATCGCTTCGCCCGGTCACCGGATCGTGTCGGCCGACTATTCGCAGATCGAACTGCGGATCATGGCGCACATCTCCGGCGACGCGTCGCTGCTGCGCGCGTTCTCGCAAGGTGAGGACATCCACCGCGCAACCGCAGCCGAAGTGTTCGGCGTGACGCCGCTGGAGGTCAACTCGGACCAGCGCCGGATCGCGAAGGTGATCAACTTCGGGCTCATCTACGGGATGAGCGCGTTCGGTCTCGCGTCGAACCTTGGCATCACGCGCGATGCGGCGAAGCTCTATATCGACCGCTACTTCGCGCGCTACCCGGGCGTCGCGCGGTACATGGAAGACACGCGTGCCGTGGCGAAGGAGAAGGGCTACGTTGAAACCGTTTTCGGCCGCCGCCTGTGGCTGCCGGAGATCAACGGCGGCAATGGCCCGCGCCGTCAGGCCGCCGAGCGCGCGGCCATCAATGCACCGATGCAGGGCACGGCGGCCGACCTGATCAAGCTGTCGATGATCGCAGTGGATGACTGGCTCACGCGCGACCGGCTCGCGTCGCGCATGATCATGCAGGTGCACGATGAACTGGTGCTCGAGGTGCCCGACGACGAACTGTCGCTCGTGCGCGAGAAACTGCCGGAAATGATGTGCGGTGTGGCGAAGCTGAAGGTGCCGCTGGTCGCCGAAGTGGGCGCCGGCGCGAACTGGGAAGAGGCACACTGACGCACCCCGTGCGATTCCTGTTTCCCGCGGCATATTGTTGCAGGGATGCTGAATATCGAGATGGTTTGCTTGTGGTCAACGCGCAAGCTCCCGGACAATGCAGGTGACACGTCATTGTCGTTGGGGCGGCGTGCCCGCGTTCCGGGATCGGACGCGTCGAGGTGCTTCGAACTGCACATCGATGATGTCCGAACCGGTTAATCCAACGGGCGGCGCGAATGCATGCGTCTGCATCGTCCGGCGGCAGCAGTTTCGAATCGCAAAGGGGGGAATCAGATGCATCGGATCATCATCGTAGGCGGAGGCGCGGGCGGCCTGGAACTGGCGACGCGGCTCGGCGACCGTTACGGCGCGCGCGGCAATCGTCCCGCGCGTGCGCTCGTCACGCTCGTCGACCGCAATCCGACTCACATCTGGAAGCCATTGCTGCACGAGGTCGCAGCCGGCAGCATGGACCCATTCACGCAGGAACTCGAATACGCGGCACAGGCGCGCTGGCATGGCTTCGAGTTTCAGCAGGGCGAACTGACCGCCCTCGACCGCGCGGCCAAGCGCATCACGCTGTCGCCCGTCAACGACAGCGACGGCGAGGAACTGCTGCCCGCGCGTGACCTGGAATACGACACGCTGGTGATCGCGATCGGCAGCACGACGCACTTCTTCGGTGTGCAGGGCGCGGCCGAAAACGCGATCGCGCTCGATACGGTCGGCGAGGCCGAGCGTTTCCGCAAGCGCCTGATCGCGGCGTGCATGCGCGCCGAGCACCAGGCACCGGCCGAGCCCGCGCCGGGCGCGGCGGCCGAGCCGCGCATCCAGGTCGTGATCGTCGGCGGTGGCGCGACGGGCGTCGAGTTGTCCGCCGAGCTGCGCAATACCGCGCAGGTGCTGTCCGTGTACGGGCTGCACAAGCTCGACCCGCGGCACGACGTCGGCATCGTGCTGATCGAATCGGGGCCGCGGATTCTGCCGGCGCTCCAGGAGCGCGTGTCGGCCGCAACGGCCGAACTGCTCGAAAAGCTCGGCGTGCGATTGATGCTTTCCGAACGCGTGACCGAGGTCGCGCCGGGATTCGTGCACACCGCGAGCGGCAAGGCGGTGCGCGCGGACCTCACGGTCTGGGCAGCCGGCATCAAGGCACCGGCCGTGCTGTCGCATCTCGACGGCCTGCAGGTCAACAAGCTCGGCCAGCTCGACGTGCGCCGCACGCTGCAGACCTTCACCGACGACAACGTCTTCGCGCTCGGCGACTGCGCGGCATGCGTGTGGCCCGGCAACGAACGCAACGTGCCGCCGCGCGCGCAGGCCGCGCATCAGCAGGCGAGCTTTCTGCTGACGGCGATCGGATGCCGGCTCGACGGGCGTGCGCTGCCCGAGTTCACGTATCGCGATTTCGGTTCGCTGGTGTCGCTCGGTCACTTCAGCGCGGTCGGCAACCTGATGGGCGGGCTGATTGGCGGCAGCATGCTGATCGAGGGGCTCTTCGCACGCTTCATGTACATGTCGCTGTACCGGCTGCATATCGCGGCGCTGCACGGCTATCCGCGCATGATGCTCGATACGTTTGCGCACTGGCTGCGCCGCACGACGCTGCCGCGCGTGAAGCTGCACTGAGCGCACGTTCATGCACCGGGCGGGCAGGGAATGCGCATCGAGCGCGTTTCCTGCCCGTTGTCTTTTCGGGCGCAGGATGACTGCGCAGGCGCGTGCCAGACGACCCGTGCACCGCGCGTTTTCTCGTTTCGATCCGAAAGCATTCGATCGCGCAACGACACTCGCTGCGTGCGTGCGGCACATGGATCGGAGCGCCGGTCGGCAGCCATCGACACCACGATCGATGTCACCGGATTACACCGTCGTAATCGAGTCTTACACATCTGACAGTTGACGCGACAACGGATTATTGGGCATCTTGTCCGGGTTTCCGATTGCGGCGGGGTGCCAACCGCCGCGACATCCGCGCCGTCCGCCGGCGCGATGCCCCGTCAGGTCGAATCCGTGGCCATGACGGCGGCGCCCAATCGAGGAGTGCATTCATGTTGAAACCCGAAGTCGACAGCCTGGTTCCCCACGTTCCGTTCTCGCGCCGCAAGTTCATGCAGGCCGCGCTGGGCGGCACCTTCGCGGCCGCCGTGCTGCCCGTGTCGGCGCAGACGGTCACGACCGACAGCGTCGGGCTGGACGTCGACACCATCGAGATCCGCTCGGGCGACGCGAGTATCCCCGCGTATCGCGCGCAGCCGGTCAACAAGACGAACCTGCCGGTCGTCATCGTGATCCACGAGATCTTCGGCGTGCATGCGCATATCGCCGACGTCTGCCGCCGTTTCGCGAAGCTCGGCTATCTGGCGATCGCGCCCGATCTGTTCGCACGGCAGGGCAACGCGTCGAAGTATCCGACGATGAAGGAACTGTACGACAACATCATCAGCAAGGTGCCCGACCGCCAGGTTACCGAGGATCTCGATGCGACCGTCGCGTGGGCCGGCAAGAACGGCGGCGATCCGTCTCGTCTCGGCGTGACGGGGTTCTGCTGGGGTGGCCGCCAGGCGTGGCTGTATGCGGAGCACAATCCGCACGTGCGTGCGGCTGTTGCGTGGTACGGATTCGTCGAGGGCAAGACCGACGAGATGACGCCGTTCAATCCGGTCGATCATGCGTCGTTGCTGAAGGTGCCGGTGCTCGGCCTTTATGGCGAGAAGGACACGAACATCACGCAGGCGTCGCTTGCGGACATGCGCAAGGCAATCCAGACGAGCGATTCGAAGCTCGCGCGCGAGTCGGAGATCGTCGTGTATCCGGATGCCGGTCACGCGTTCTTCGCCGATTACCGGCCCAGTTACGTGAAGGGCGACGCCGAAGACGGCTGGAAGCGCGCGATCGAGTGGTTCCACAAGTACGGCGTGATGTAAACGACAAGCGGCGGCAGATGCCGCCGCTTGATCGTCGCGCCGTGCCGGTGCTTACGGCGTCGGGCCGGTCGCGATCGGCCGCGACGGATCGGCGCTCCATTCGCTCCACGATCCCGGATACAGCGACGCGCCATGCAGTCCCGCGATTTCGAGTGCGAGCGCGTTGTGGCATGCGGTCACGCCGGACCCGCACTGCAGGATCACGCTGTTCGGCTCGGTGCCGGCCAGCAGCGTGGTGAACGTCTCGCGCAGTTCATGGCCGGTCTTGAAGCGGCCGTCGGCGGCCAGGTTGTCCTTGAAGAACCGGTTGCGTGCGCCGGGAATGTGGCCGCCGACACGATCGATCGTTTCGTTTTCGCCGCGATAGCGGTCGGGCGCGCGCGCATCGATCACGACGCGCTTGGCTGACGTCACGTTCGCGAGCACCGCTGCCGCGTCGACCGTCGATTCGAGCGGAGTGGCTGCGCGGAAGTCGCCGGCGGCCGGGTGCGGCACGTCGGCGGTCACCGGCTGGCCGGCCGCTTCCCATGCCTGCAGCCCGCCGTCGAGCAGCGCGACGGAATCGTGCCCGAGCCAGCGCAGCAGCCACCACAGGCGCGCCGCATAGGCGCCGCCTTGTGCGTCATAGGCGACGACCTGCTGGCCCTGCTTGACGCCGCGGCTGGCGATCAGCGTGACGAGTGCGTCGCGGGTCGGCAGCGGATGGCGGCCGTTGGTGCCGGTCTTGCGGCCGGACAGGTCGCGATCGAGATGAAGATACTGGGCGCCCGGGATGTGTCCGGCCGCATAGGCGGCTTCGCCTGCGGCCGGATCGACGAGATCGAAGCGGCAGTCGAACACGACGACGCTGCCTGGCGCCGCGGCCAGGCGCTCGGCGAGATTGGCTGCGGAGATGAGCGTGGTGTAGTGGGTGTGTGGCATGACGGCTCCCTGGAGTGCAAACGGCCTGATATTCCAAGTCTAAACAAAAAAAGACGGGCCGAAACCCGTCTTTTCATATGCCGAATGCCGTGCGGCGCTGGAGCGCCGCGCGCGGTCAGAGATCGCCGAGGTGGCGGCGCAGGAATTCGTGGAAGTGTTGCATGCCGTCTTCCATCGGGCTCTGGTACGGGCCGACCTGCGATTCGCCGCGCGCCATCAGTGCACGGCGGCCTGCGTCCATCCGCATCGCGATTTCGTCGTCCTCGACGGCCGTCTCCATATAGGCGGCGCGCTCGGCTTCAACGAACTCGCGTTCGAACAGCGCGATTTCCTCGGGGTAGTAGAACTCGACGATGTTGGTCGTCTTCTGCGGGCCGCGCGGAATCAGCCACGACACGACGAGCACGTGCGGATACCACTCGATCATCAGGCCCGGGTAGTAGACCATCCAGATTGCGCCGAACTCCGGCGGCACGCCGTTGCGGAACTTGAGCACCTGCTCGTGCCACTTCTGGTAGGTTGCGCTGCCCGGCTTCGCGAGGGCGTTGTGCACGCCGACCGTCTGCACGCTGTACCAGTCGCCGAACTCCCACTTGAGATCGTCGCACGACACGAAGCTGCCGAGGCCAGGGTGGAACGGGACGACGTGGTAATCCTCGAGGTAGACCTCGATGAACGTTTTCCAGTTGTAATCGCACTCGTGCACTTCGACGTGATCGAACTGGTACTCGGAGAAGTCGAAGTGATGTTTCGTGCCGAGGTTCGCGAGATCGCGCGCGACGTTGCGGCCTTCGGCCTCGAACAGCAGCCCCTGCCAGTTCTGCAGCGGGCTCTTGCCGAGGTTCAGGCACGGCTTGTCGGGGAAGTGCGGTGCGCCGAGCAACTGGCCTTCCAGATCGTACGTCCAGCGGTGCAGCGGACATACGATGTTCTGCGTGTGGCCGCGCCCGTTGAGCATGATCGCCTGCCGGTGACGGCACACGTTCGACAGCAGTTCGATCTGGTTCGCCGGGTTGCGGACCAGCACGCGGCCTTCCTTCTCGGACGGCAGCGCAAAATAGTCCCCCGCCTCCGGCACCATCAACTCGTGCCCGACGTAACGAGGTCCTTTCTTGAAGAGGGTTTCGATCTCGCGCTCTAGCAGCGCCTCATCGAAGTATGCAGTGACTGGAAGCTGGCTGTGAGCCGACTTCAACTGAAGCGCATCGCTCAGATTGGACATTCCCACTCCCGGTGATAGCGTGAAAGCAGTGAACAACCCAACCATCGAAAAATCGATTTAGGGAAACGGGGAATTATACCCGGTTCGCCTCGCAAGGCTAGGATTAAGTGCCTGATTTGTGTCAATTTTTTGTCGGGCGACGATCGGGTGGCGCACAATGTGTGTCGAAGAAGGGGCCCGAATGCGTGCCCGGGTGCCCAAGTCGGCAGGTCGGAAAATTCTCTTTTGCCGTAGAATGTCCGACTTGTTTTGAAATTTGACACCCTCGTCCATGGCGAAAACCGCATCCCCAGGCGCCACCCCGCCCGACAACGGCACCGAACCGTTGCCGGACAATTACGAAACGGCGCTCGCGGAACTCGAGACGCTGGTTGCCCGGATGGAAGGCGGCACGTTGAGCCTCGAGGATTCGCTCGCTGCGTATCGCCGCGGTGCGACCCTCGTTGCGTTTTGCCAACAGCAGCTTGAGAAAGTGGAACAGCAGGTTCGCGTGCTCGACGGCGCGACGCTGAAGCCGCTTTCGTCCGGAACGGCCGCCACGGACGGCGAAGACGACGATCTATGACATTCGAACAATGGATGCGGTCCGTGCTCGACCGTGTCGAGGACGCACTCGGCCACTATTTGCCGGCTGACAACGTGGTGCCCACGCAACTCCACGAAGCGATGCGCTACGCGGTCCTCGGCGGCGGCAAACGCGTTCGCCCGCTGCTGTGCCATGCGGCAGGCGAACTGACCGGCGCGACCGAAGCGGCGCGCAACGCGGCGGCGGCGGCTCTGGAGATGATCCACGTCTACTCGCTCGTGCATGACGACATGCCGTGCATGGACGACGACGCGCTGCGACGCGGCAAGCCGACCGTGCACGTGCAGTACGACGAGCCGACGGCGCTGCTGGTCGGCGATGCACTGCAGTCGCAGGCCTTCGTCGCGCTGACCGACGCCGCGGCGCTGTCGCCGGTGCAGCAGGCCGCGCTCGTGCGCGAACTGGCGCTGGCGAGCGGCTCGATCGGCATGGCCGGCGGGCAGGCGATCGACCTGGCGAGCGTCGGCGTGAAGCTGACGCGCGCGCAGCTCGAGACGATGC
Source organism: Burkholderia sp. Bp9031 (assembly GCF_003857965.1). NCBI lineage: Bacteria > Pseudomonadati > Pseudomonadota > Betaproteobacteria > Burkholderiales > Burkholderiaceae > Burkholderia > Burkholderia sp. Bp9031. Next base: position 211,541 of record NZ_QTPW01000002.1, on the reverse strand, counting down.
ACCGGATGAAGACGGGCGCGCTGCTGCGCGCGGCCGTGCGGATGGGCGCGCTGGCCGGCGACACGCCGTCGGCGGAAGCGCTGGCCGCGCTCGATGTTTACGCGGGGGCTGTGGGCTTGGCCTTCCAGGTCGTCGACGACATTCTCGACGTCACGACCGATTCGGCGACGCTCGGCAAGACGGCCGGCAAGGATGCGGCGAACGACAAGCCGACCTACGTATCGATCCTCGGCCTCGACGCGTCGCGCGAGCTCGCAGCCCAGCTGCGTGCCGAAGCGCACGATGCGCTGAAACCGTTCGGCGCACGCGCACAGCGTCTCGCCGAACTTGCCGACCTGGTGGTGAACCGGGTCAGCTGACGCGAAGCCCGCCGCTGCGCACACGCTACGCTACGGTGCGTGCAATAGAATGCGGGCGCGTTTGATTTCCTACAATGGAACGACGATGTACGACTTGCTGAAAACCATCGACGACCCGGCGGATTTGCGCCGCCTCGATCGTCGCCAACTCCAACCGCTCGCGGATGAACTGCGCGCGTTCGTGCTCGACAGCGTGTCGAAGACGGGCGGCCATCTGTCGTCCAACCTCGGGACGGTCGAGCTGACGATCGCGTTGCACTACGTGTTCAACACGCCGAACGACCGGATCGTCTGGGACGTGGGTCACCAGACCTACCCGCACAAGATCCTGACGGGTCGCCGCGACCAGATGCATACGCTGCGCCAGTACGATGGCATCTCGGGTTTCCCGCGCCGCAGCGAGTCGGAATACGACACGTTCGGCACCGCGCACTCGAGCACGTCGATTTCGGCTGCGCTCGGCATGGCGATCGGCAGCCAGCTGAACGGCGACGACCGCTTCTCGATCGCGGTGATCGGCGATGGCGCGATGACGGCCGGCATGGCGTTCGAGGCGATGAACAACGCGGGCGTGTCGGAGGATGCGAAGCTGCTCGTGATCCTCAACGACAACGACATGTCGATTTCGCCGCCGGTCGGCGCGCTGAACCGCCATCTCGCGCGCCTGATGTCGGGCCGCTTCTATGCGGCCGCGCGTGCGGGCGTCGAACGCGTGCTGAGCGTGGCGCCGCCGGTGCTCGAACTCGCGCGCAAGCTCGAGGAGCACGCGAAGGGCATGGTCGTGCCGGCCACGCTGTTCGAAGAGTTCGGCTTCAACTATATCGGCCCGATCGACGGTCACGATCTCGATTCGCTGATCCCGACGCTGCAGAACATCCGCGAACTGCGCGGCCCGCAATTCCTGCACGTGGTGACGAAGAAAGGCCAGGGCTACAAGCTCGCCGAAGCGGATCCCGTGCTCTATCACGGCCCCGGCAAGTTCAACCCGGCGGAAGGCATCAAGCCGTCGACCACGCCCGCGAAGAAGACGTACACGCAGGTGTTCGGCGAATGGCTCTGCGATGAAGCCGAGCGCGATTCGCGCGTCGTCGGCATCACGCCCGCGATGCGCGAAGGCTCGGGCATGGTCGAGTTCGAGAAGCGTTTCAAGGATCGCTACTACGACGTCGGCATCGCCGAGCAGCACGCGGTGACGTTCGCGGGCGGCCTTGCGACCGAAGGGCTGAAGCCCGTTGTCGCGATCTACTCGACGTTCCTGCAGCGTGCGTACGACCAGCTGATCCACGACGTCGCGCTGCAGAACCTGCCGGTCGTGTTCGCAATCGACCGCGCGGGCCTCGTCGGCGCCGACGGGGCGACGCATGCGGGCGCATACGATCTCGCGTTCATGCGCTGCATCCCGAACATGACGATCATGGCCGCGTCCGACGAGAACGAGTGCCGCCAGATGCTGCACACGGCGCTTCAGCAGCCGAACCCGACCGCGGTGCGCTATCCGCGCGGCGCGGGCACGGGTGTGGCGACGGTGAAGGAACTCACCGGGATCCCGCTCGGCAAGGGCGAAGTGCGTCGCCGTACGTCGCAGCCGGAAGGCAAGCGCGTCGCGATCCTCGCGTTCGGCACGATGGTCGCGCCGTCGCTCGCGGCGGGCGAGGAGCTCGACGCAACGGTCGCGAACATGCGCTTCGTGAAGCCGGTCGATGCGGCACTCGTGCGTGAACTTGCCGAGACGCACGACTACCTCGTCACGGTCGAGGAAGGCTGCGTGATGGGCGGTGCGGGTTCGGCCTGCGTCGAAGCCCTGATGGAGAGTGGGGTTATCCGACCCGTAATACAATTGGGCCTCCCTGACCAGTTCATCGATCACGGCGATCCCGCGAAGCTGCTGTCGCAATGCGGCCTCGACGGCGCGGGCATCGCGAAATCGATTCGCGAACGCTTCCTGAGCCCGGCGGCCGATGTCGCCAGCCAGGCGAAGCGCGTCGCGTAAGCTGGCGCCGCCCGCGGGCGGCGTCGGTGCGACTGGCGCAACCGGTCTACATTGATGCGGAAAACATGGGCCTGCGGGCCCATGTTGCTTTTCCGGCTGCCGCGTGACGCGGCGTGCGCGTCGTCGAACGCGCGGCTTACAAGGATTGAACAAGATGAACCAGATGAATCCCGCCTTCGTGATGCCCGACGTGCAGAGCACGGTGGATACCCGCCAGATTCCGATTCAGCGCGTGGGCGTGAAGGCGGTCCGGCATCCGTTGACGGTGTGTACCGAAAGCGGCGACGTGCAGCCGACCGTCGGTGTCTGGAACCTCGACGTGCGCCTGCCCGCCGATCAGAAGGGCACGCACATGTCGCGCTTCGTCGCGCTGCTCGAAGAGAACCGAGCGCCGCTGACGGTCGAGCGCTTCCGCACGATGCTCGCGTCGATGCTCGTGAAGCTGGAGGCGGAAGCCGGCCGCATCGAGGTCACGTTCCCGTACTTCGTGAACAAGACGGCGCCGGTGTCGGGTGTGCAGAGTCTGCTCGACTATGAAGTGACGCTCGCCGGCGAAAGCCGCAACGGCGAAGCGCGCCTGTTTCTGAAGGTGCTCGTGCCGGTGACGAGCCTGTGCCCGTGCTCGAAGAAGATCTCGCAGTACGGTGCGCACAACCAGCGCTCGCACGTGACGATCGACGCCGAGCTCGCGGCCGACCTGCCGGTCGAGGCGCTGATCCGCATCGCGGAAGAAGAGGCATCGTGCGAGCTGTGGGGTTTGCTGAAGCGTCCCGACGAGAAGTTCGTCACGGAGCGCGCGTACGAAAACCCGAAGTTCGTCGAGGATCTGGTGCGCGACGTCGCGCAGCGTCTCGATGCGGACGAGCGCGTGGTCGCCTACGTGCTCGAAGCCGAGAACTTCGAGTCGATCCACAATCACAGCGCGTATGCGCTGATCGAGCGCGACAAGCGACACGCCGCGTAACGCCGCGTTATTTTGCCGCTGCAACGAAAAATGGCCGCTCGATCGAGCGGCCATTTGTTTGTCGACGTGTGTCGGCGCGTGCGATGTCGCGTCGTACGAATCAGCGTGCGAGCGACGCGAGATCCCAGCGCGGCTTCACCGTGAACGCGTAGTCGGCATTCGCCTGCTCGGGCCAGCGGCCGAGCCGCAACGCGCCGGCGAGCGCGATCATCGCGCCGTTGTCGGTGCAAAGCGCGAGATCGGGATAGTGCACGTCGAAGCCGCGCTTGGCCGCGGCGGCCGACAATGCCGCGCGCAACTGCCGGTTCGCGCCGACGCCGCCCGCGACCACGAGGCGCTTGAGCTTCGTCTTCTTGAGCGCGGCCAGCGATTTCGCGACGAGCACGTCGACGGCCGCGTCGACGAAGCCGCGCGCGAGGTCGGCTTTCGCGCGCTCGAGCGCCTCGCCCTCCAGCTTCGCCGCCTCGAACTTCTTCATCTGCGTGAGCACGGCCGTCTTCAGGCCGCTGAAGCTGAAGTCGAGATCGCCCGAATGCAGCATCGGGCGCGGCAGCACGACCGCGCCCGGCGTGCCCGTTTCCGCGAGCTTCGACACTTCCGGGCCGCCCGGATAGCCGAGGCCGATCAGCTTCGCCGTCTTGTCGAACGCTTCGCCGGCCGCGTCGTCGAGCGTTTCGCCGAGCGTCTCGTACACACCGACATCGGTTACGCGCATCAGTTGCGTATGGCCGCCCGACACCAGCAGCGCGATGAACGGGAACGGCGGCGGCTCGTCGACGAGCAGCGGCGACAGCAGGTGGCCTTCGAGGTGATGGATGCCGACGGTCGGCTTGTTCCATGCCAGCGCGAGCGCATTCGCGATGCTCGCACCGACCAGCAGCGCGCCGGCGAGGCCGGGGCCTTGCGTGAACGCGATCGCGTCGATGTCGTCGCGGTGCGTGCCGCTTTGCGCCATCACTTCCTCGAGCAGCGGCAGCGCGCGACGGATGTGGTCGCGCGACGCGAGCTCGGGCACGACGCCGCCATATTCGCGATGCATCGCGATCTGCGAATGGAGCGCGTGCGCGAGCAGGCCGCGCTGCGTGTCGTAGAGCGCGAGGCCGGTTTCGTCGCAGGAGCTTTCGATGCCGAGAACGAGCATGGGTAAGGGCGGGGCGCGCCGTATCGAGCGCGCCGCAGGAAGGTCAACGTAACCGGAAATTATAGCAGGCGGGGGCTCGCTGCCGCTGCGGGCGGCCCGGGCCGAAGGCCGGGCAGGTACAATCCGCGCCATGGAAACTTATGACATCGCCGTGATCGGCGCGGGCGCCGCCGGGATGATGAGCGCCGCGGTCGCCGGGCAGCTCGGGCGCCGCGTGGTGCTGATCGACCACGCGCCGCGGCTGGCCGAGAAAATCCGCATCTCGGGCGGCGGCCGCTGCAACTTCACGAACCTCTACGCGGGCCCCGACAACTACCTGTCGTCGAATCCGCATTTCGCCCGCTCGGCGCTCGCGCGCTACACACCGCGCGACTTCCTCGGGCTGCTCAAGCGCCATCACGTTACCTGGCACGAAAAGCACAAGGGGCAGCTCTTTTGCGATCACGGCAGCGACGCGGTCATCGACGTGCTGAAGCGCGAATGCGACGCGGGCGGCATCGCGTGGCGCCGGCCGGTGGTCGTCGACGCGGTGCGTCACGCGCCTACCGACGGTTTCACGCTCGACACGCAGCAGGCGGGGCCGATCCGCGCGCGCGCGTTGATCGTCGCGACGGGCGGCCTGTCGATCCCGAAGATCGGCGCGACCGACTTCGGCTACCGACTCGCAAAGCAGTTCGGCCACAAACTCGTCGATACGCGCCCCGCGCTCGTGCCGCTCACGTTTGCACAGCAGGACTGGGCGCCGTTCGCGGCGCTGTCCGGCGTGTCGCTCGAAGTACGCGTGTCGACCGGCGACAAGAAGCGCGGCGGTGAATTCGTCGAAGACCTGCTGCTGACCCATCGCGGCCTGTCCGGCCCCGGCATCCTGCAGATCTCCAGCTACTGGCAGTCCGGCGACCCGATCCGTATCGACTTGCTGCCGCAGCGCGACGCGGTGGCCGACCTGCTCGACGCGAAGCGCACGTCGAAGCGCCAGATCGGCTCGCTGCTCGCGGACTGGGTGCCGTCGCGCCTCGCGCACGCGTGGCTCGACACGCACCGCGTCGCGGCCGATGCGCGGCTTGCGGACCTGCCCGACAAGACGCTGCGCCAGATCGGCGATGCGCTGTCCGGCTGGACGCTGACGCCGAACGGCACCGAGGGCTACAAGAAGGCCGAGGTGACGAAGGGCGGTGTCGATACGCGCGAACTGTCGTCGGCGACGATGATGAGCGCGCGGGTGCCCGGGTTGTTCTTCATCGGCGAGGCGGTGGACGTGACCGGCTGGCTCGGCGGCTACAACTTCCAGTGGGCGTGGGCGTCCGGCACGGCGGCCGGGCAGGCGGCGGCGGAGTTTTCGCGCGGCGCCTGACGCGCCCGCGCAGGGCCGCCGTTCACGGGGCCCGGCCCTTAGTCTTTGCTCGACGCTCTGCTATACTCGTAAATCTTCCTTGCAAACCTTTATTCGTGTCGGATCATGACGATCATTCGCGTTAAAGAAAACGAGCCGTTCGAAGTCGCCATGCGTCGCTTCAAGCGCACGATTGAGAAGAACGGTCTGCTGACCGAACTTCGTGCGCGGGAGTTTTACGAGAAGCCGACCGCCGAGCGCAAGCGCAAGAAGGCTGCTGCGGTGAAGCGTCACTACAAGCGGATCCGCAGCCAGACACTGCCGAAGAAGCTGTACTGAACGATTGAGCGCCGCGCGATTCACTGAGCGGCGCACCGGCGAACTCCGCACGATCGGTCTCGATCAGGGGCCGCGAGTCGCCGATGCCGGATTCGAGCAACCCGCTTGAGACATAGTCCCAAGCGGGTTTTTGTGTTGACGTCCGTTCGCGGGCGTCGAAGTCACGTTTCCATCCCGGGTGCAAGATGAGTTTGAAAGAGCAGATCAGCGAAGACATGAAGGCCGCGATGCGCGCGAAGGAAAGCGAGCGTCTGGCGACGATTCGCCTGCTGCTGGCCGCGATCAAGCAGCGCGAGGTCGACGATCGGGTGACCCTTGACGACGCGGGCATCACCGCCGTGATCGACAAGATGATCAAGCAGCGCAAGGACTCGATCAGCCAGTTCCAGGCTGCCGGCCGCGACGATCTCGTCGCGAAGGAGCAGGCTGAACTGACCGTGCTGGGCGCCTATATGCCCGCGCAGCTGTCGGACGCCGAAGTGGCCGCCGAAGTCCAGGCCGCGGTCGCGGCAACCGGCGCAGCCGGCCCGCAGGACATGGGCAAGGTGATGGGCGTGCTGAAGGGCAAGCTCGCCGGCCGCGCCGACATGACGGCCGTTTCCGCGCAGGTCAAGGCCGCACTGTCGAAGTAAAACCCGCTTCCCGGCGCGTCGCATGCGCGTGCGCCGGGGCGTCGTATTGTCTTTTTTTCGTTCGATCCCACGGTGATTCCGCATTCGTTCCTGCAGGATTTGCTGAACCGCGTCGATATCGTCGACGTGGTGGGCCGGTATGTGCAGCTCAAGAAGGGCGGCGCCAACTTCATGGGGTTGTGCCCGTTCCATAACGAGAAGAGCCCGTCGTTTACGGTCAGCCCGACCAAGCAGTTCTATCACTGCTTCGGCTGCGGCGCGCATGGCACGGCGATTGGCTTCCTCATGGAGCATGCGGGGCTCACGTTCCCGGAAGCCGTGCAGGAACTCGCGCAGTCGGTCGGGCTGACGGTGCCGCACGAGCCGTCGATGCGCGGCGGCGGCGGGGGCGGCGGCGATTATCCTGCGCCCGTGTCGAAATCGGTTGCGACCGCGCTGTCCGACGTGATGTCGGCCGCATGCGACTACTACCGCAAGCAATTACGCGGCGCGACCGTCGCGATCCAGTACCTGAAAAACCGGGGCCTGACCGGCGAGATCGCTGCGCGCTTCGGGCTCGGCTATGCGCCGGACGGCTGGCAGAACCTCGAAACCGCGTTCCCGGACTACCGCGAAGAGTCGCTTGTCGAATCGGGGCTCGTAATTGTCAGCGAGAAGACCGACGCGCAAGGCGTCGCGCGACGCTACGACCGGTTCCGCGAGCGGATCATGTTCCCGATCCGCAATGTGAAGGGGCAGGTGATCGGATTCGGCGGCCGCGTGCTCGGCAGCGGCGAGCCGAAGTACCTGAACTCGCCCGAAACGCCGCTGTTCAACAAGGGCAGCGAACTGTACGGGCTGTTCGAGGCGCGCCTCGCGATCCGCGAGCGCAAGTACGTGCTGGTCGTCGAAGGCTATATGGACGTCGTCGCGCTCGCGCAGCTCGGGTTTCCGAACGCGGTCGCGACGCTCGGCACGGCATGCACGCCGATCCACGTGCAGAAGCTGCTGCGCCAGACCGATACGGTCATTTTCAGCTTCGACGGCGACTCGGCCGGCCGGCGTGCGGCGCGCCGCGCGCTCGAAGCGTGCCTGCCGCATGCGGCGGACAACCGGACGATCCGATTCCTTTTCCTGCCGGCCGAACATGATCCGGACAGTTACGTACGCGAATTTGGCGCGGACGCGTTCTCCGAGCAGGTCGAGCGCGCGATGCCGCTGTCGCAATTTCTGTTGAACGAAGCAATTGCCGGCAAGGCGCTCGATCAGCCGGAAGGTCGCGCGAAGGCGTTGTTCGACGCGAAGCCGCTGCTGCAGGCGCTGCCCGCGAACGCGTTGCGTGCGCAAATCATGCACATGTTTGCCGACCGTCTCGATATCCCGTTCGAGGAAGTCGCGGGGCTGTCGGACGTCGACGCGCGCATCGCCGCGCCGGCGCGCCAGGCGCCCGCACGCAGCGAGCGGCGGCGCGTGACGGACAGCGAAAAGCGGGCGTTGCGCACGCTCGTGATGCATCCGCGGATCGCGTCGCAGCTCGACGACGAACAGCTTGCGACCCTGTGCGCGCTGCCGCGCATCGGCGAGCTGTTCGCCGAAGTCGTCGAGCATGCGCGCGCGCTGGGCGATGGCGCGGAGTTCCGGTTGCTGTCGGACGTTCTGCGGACGTCCTCGAACGGAGCGACTTACGAGGAAATCTTCCGCGAAATTCTGGACTATGATGAAAACGTCCGTGACTTGCTGTTACAGAATCCGGAAGACGAGACGGTGCCCGAGCGGCAGCGTGAACAGGAACGGATCGCGGGGGAGGAACTGCAGGCGGCGGTGCTCAAGATGCGCTATGACGCTTGCTGCGACCGGCTCGATCGGCTGGCGCGGCAATCCACCTTCACACCCGAGGAGTTGGCCGAATTGACGGAATTGAACCAGCAGCGAACCGACATGAAACGTCGGCTCGGGCTGTAGGCGGCCGGGGTGCCCGGAGAGGGGTTCCCCAGCGTGCTATAATATAAGGTTTCCAGCGGTTTGTTTTCTAAGCAGAGGCGAGATTCGCAATGGCAAAGACGACAGGCGGAAAGAAAGCAACGGGCAAGGGCTCGACGGAGCCGACCACCAAGGTCACAGCGGCCAAGTATGCTTCTTCCACCAGGACAACGTCTTCAGCCGCGTCAGCCCCTGCAGGAAAAAAAACCGCGGCCGGCACTGCTCAGGCTGCGCCGGCGCCGGTAGCCAGAACACGGGCTGCCGCCAGACCCGACTCCGGGCCGGCCAAGCCGGCGGCGAAGCGGGCAAGTGCGAAAAGCGCAAGGGACACGACTGCCGCCGCGGACGAAACGGCAGTACGTACTACTCATGCACCCACGGTTCAACCGGCTGTCGTCCAGCAGCCGCGAGTCGATATAGCCGGTACGGCGAACTCCATGACCAAAAAGCTGAACGAAGTATCCGTCGATGACGACGCAAATCAGAGCGACGGGCAGCCCGCAGCCGCGGCTGCCCCGGGCAAATCCAAGGTGCGCGATCGTCGCGCCAAGGAAAAGGCGCTGCTGAAGGAAGCGTTCGCGACGAGCACGCCCGGCACGGCCGAGGAGATCGAAGAGCGCCGCGTGAAACTGCGCGCGCTGATCAAGCTCGGCAAGGAGCGCGGCTTCCTCACGTATGCCGAAATCAACGACCACCTGCCGGACAACTTCACCGAGACGGAAGCCCTCGAAGGCATCATCGGCACGTTCAACGACATGGGCGTGGCTGTATACGAGCAGGCACCGGACGCGGAAACGCTGCTCCTGAACGACAACGCGCCGGCCGCGTCGTCGGACGATGAAGTTGAAGAAGAAGCGGAAGTCGCGCTGTCGACCGTCGATTCGGAATTCGGCCGCACGACCGATCCGGTCCGGATGTACATGCGCGAAATGGGTACGGTCGAGCTGCTCACGCGCGAAGGCGAAATCGAGATCGCGAAGCGGATCGAGGACGGCCTGCGCCACATGGTGATGGCGATTTCCGCGTGCCCGACGACGATCGCCGACATCCTCGCGATGGCCGAGCGCGTCGCGAACGAAGAGATCCGCGTCGACGAACTGGTCGACGGCCTGCTCGATCCGAATGCTTCGGACTCCGCCGACACGGACGGTTTCTCCGCGAAGGAAGCGGAAGCGATCGAGAACGAGGACGAGGAAGCCGAAGAGGAAGAGGAAGAAGAGGAAGAGGAGGAGGATGACGGTGCCGCGCAGGCGTCGGCCAACGCCGCCCAGCTCGAAGCCCTCAAGCGTGCATCGCTCGACAAGTTCTCGCAGATCAGCGAGTGGTTCGACAAGATGCGCCGCGCGTTCGAGAAGGAAGGCTACAAGTCGAAGTCCTACCTGAAGGCGCAGGAAACGATCCAGACCGAGCTGATGACGATCCGCTTCACCGCGCGTACCGTCGAGCGTTTGTGCGACACGCTGCGTGCGCAAGTGGATGAAGTGCGTCAGGTCGAGCGTCAGATCCTGCACATCGTCGTCGACAAGTGCGGCATGCCGCGTTCGGAATTCATCGCGCGCTTCCCGGGCAGCGAGACGGATCTCGACTGGGCAGAGAAGATCACGGCCGAGGGCCATGGGTACAGCGCGGTCCTGTCGCGTAACGTTCCGGCGATCCGCGAACAGCAGCAGCGTCTGATCGACCTGCAGGCGCGCGTCGTGCTGCCGCTGAAGGACCTGAAGGAAACCAACCGCCAGATGGCGGCCGGCGAACTGAAGGCGCGTCAGGCGAAGCGTGAAATGACCGAGGCGAACCTGCGTCTCGTGATCTCGATCGCGAAGAAGTACACGAACCGCGGCCTGCAGTTCCTCGACCTGATCCAGGAAGGCAACATCGGCCTGATGAAGGCGGTGGACAAGTTCGAATACCGTCGCGGCTACAAGTTCTCGACCTACGCGACGTGGTGGATCCGTCAGGCCATCACGCGCTCGATCGCGGACCAGGCGCGCACGATCCGTATTCCGGTTCACATGATCGAGACGATCAACAAGATGAACCGCATCTCGCGGCAGATCCTGCAGGAAACCGGTCTCGAGCCGGATCCGGCAACGCTCGCCGAGAAGATGGAGATGCCGGAAGACAAGATCCGCAAGATCATGAAGATCGCGAAGGAGCCGATCTCGATGGAAACGCCGATCGGTGACGACGACGATTCCCATCTTGGCGACTTCATCGAGGACAACAACACGGTCGCGCCGGCGGACGCCGCGCTGCATGCAAGCATGCGCGACGTCGTGAAGGACGTGCTCGATTCGCTGACGCCGCGCGAGGCGAAGGTGCTGCGGATGCGCTTCGGTATCGAGATGAGCACCGATCACACGCTCGAGGAAGTCGGCAAGCAGTTCGACGTCACCCGCGAGCGGATCCGTCAGATCGAGGCCAAGGCGCTGCGCAAGCTGCGTCACCCGAGCCGTTCCGACAAGCTGAAGTCGTTCCTCGAAGGGAACTGATTTCCAGCGTCTCACTTGCGAACGCCGCCGGTATCCACGTGATGCCGGTGGCGTTTGTCCTCTCTGCCGTCTTTGTTGTTACAATGCCGGCCCGGCTTCATTGCCGGAGCGCCGTGTAGCACGCCTTGCTTCTCATCTGGGCCCCTAGCTCATGCTTGGTTAGAGCAGCGAACTCATAATTCGTTGGTGCCGGGTTCGACTCCCGGGGGGCCCACCAGATTCTCTTCCGGGATCATCCGCGGAATGTGTGCCGTTAAGCATAAGTTGTCCACCTGGACACGTTATGCTTTATTTCCCGATCGGCCACGTTTTGCTTTATCGGGAATCGGTTGTATGTTTGAAGGTTTGGTTCGCGGTGGCAATCGACCGCGATTCGACGCGAAAAAGCCGACCCGGTGGGTCGGCTTTTTCGTTTCTGATGTGCCGCTGCCTAGCTCAGTCCGAGCGCCTCCTAACCGCTCTGACGTCTGTCTATGACGCCTCGGATGCCGGGCACGACCTGCCTGCTGGGGCATCCGGGCGAAACGACTGCGCAGACGACTGATCGACCGGCCCCCAGCTCTCGCTCGGCGATGGCTGTCTGCGCGTCGGCTCTCGGCGGGCGGTAACCCCGGCATCGTCTGTGCTCAAACAGGTGCGCGCCTGTCCATAACGGAGTCGCGATATACACGAGCGAGGAGGGGCCGGTTCTGTCGACGGTGCGTCCCTGAGCGGCTTCCTCAAGACAATGAAGAACCTCGAGCGCATGATTACCGCAGGCATCGCGGTCTCGCCTCGCGAACTCGAGTTCCGTCTTCAGCCCGGTTCTAGCAAATTGAGCGCAAAGCCAATCGAACGTAAAGGCAGCGTCGGATGACCGGCTCGTTGCGCACGGCGGGACTGCGATCGTGTCGGAAACGCCGGAAATCTACGGCGCGGAGCACCTGCTGACGCGCCGCGCGGTGTCGCCGGCCGTCGGCGCGAAGTTGCTCGAACGGGTCCGCTGGTGGGAGGCCTACTGCACGCAGATGAACGCGAGCATGGACAACAATCCGTCCGCGGGCAACAAGGCGGGCGGGCTGACGACGATCCTCGAGAAATCGCTGGGCGCGGTTGCGACGGGCGGCACCGCGAACAGGTCAGGGTGAACGTCAACATCCGGGGGGGCGCCGCTTGTTGCGGCCGCCTACGAGCGACCGCAACAGCATCAATGATGCGCGCAGCGGTGCAATTCTGCGATGCTCACCGGCGTCAGTCCGCCACTTCCTTCAGAAGTGCCGCGGCGGCCAGTTTGCCGATGTTATTGGACGCGAGCGGGCTATCGCCCGTGATGAGTTTGCGGTCCTGGTGGCACCGGCCCGTCATGTCCTTGTTCAGCACCTTGACCCCGAGTTTCTCGAGGCTCTCGGCGACGAGCCAGGGAAGCGGGCCCGGCATGTAACCGATATCGAGATTGGGTCCCTTGTCGAGCGCATCCGGAAACACGCAAACTTCGTAGTCCTTGAACGGATAGTTCTCCGGCTTTTCGTCTACGGCCGAAGCCAGCAAGCATGAAGGGCCATGACATAACGTGATGATGTGCCTGTCGTTGTCGAGGGCCCACTTGAGCGCCCGCTTGACCTCCGTGCTGTGTGGAATGCCGGCCAGCACGCCGTGGCCACCGGGAATGAATACCGCGATGTAAGGCGAATCCGTTCCCAAGTCCTTTTCCAGCACATCGGACAATTTGAGCGGGACTTTAAGTTTCGGCAGGTATTTCCGGTACGTACTCTGCACCGCTTCGTCATCACCCGGCATCGCCCATAGTTCCAGCTTGGCTGGATTGCCCGAAAGCGTGGCGATGTCGATTTCGAAGCCAGCCTTGTCCATGTGATGCATCGGCAGCAGCATCTCGACCGGATGATTGCCGGTCGAGAACATCTTGCCGTTCGTCATCAGCACGTAGCGCTCGTCAGTCGCGATCATCAGCACTTTCCACTTACCACCCTTATAAGGGTTCGGGTAATGTGCGCCGTCGAAGTCGGTCTTCGAAGACGTGTACTGCGATAACGAGTACGGAGACGGAAAGTAAGCGTTGTTCTCAGCGGGATCGGGGGAGGGCATCTTGTCCGTTTGCTGCGGTTCGGTGGTCATGACTACTCCTTTCACTGGACTGGATACAGGAATCGGCTGGGACTCGATAATCGATCGTGCTGGACCGACGGATGCCTTTGAATCTGCTCAAATGAATCGCTTTGCACTTCGAAGCGCAGACGAAGATTCCTCTGGGCCGCACGAGCGCGGCCAGCAAATCTTACAATAGGGGCCGCGATTCAACGCCCCCCCGATCAGGTGGGTTGCGTTCGACGCGTGAGCGTCACGTGCGTGATGGCTCGTCTTGTCGCCAATGCACTCCAGCGCGCTGGCTTGTCCCCCCGAATGTGGGGGTGTTCGGTGAATGCCGGTACTGTATCTTGAATGTCATCACGGCCGACGTGAACCAGCGTCAAAGACGGCTGCTCCGTCGCATGTAGCCTTTCATCGCGCCACGCCGGCCGCTCACGGAGACATTCATGAACCCTTCGTATCCCCGCTCTCGGGATGAGCCATTGCCGTCCGCCTACACCTATCCGCTTCTGATCAAGCAATTGCTTCACACGCCGCTGGCGACACGGCCGGAGCAGGAGATCGTCTACAGCGACCAGGTGCGACACAACTATTGGACTTTTCGCCATCGCCTGGGCCAACTCGCAAGTGGATTGTCGTCGATCGGAGTCGAGGCCGGAGATACGGTTGCCGTGATGGACTGGGACAGTCATCGCTATCTCGAGTGTTACTTTGCGATTCCGATGATGGGTGCGGTGCTGATGACCGCCAACGTTCGATTGTCTCCCGATCAGCTTCTGTACAGTCTCAATCATTCCGGCGCGCAGGTTGCGCTGGTGCATCGCGACTTCCTGCCGATGCTCGCCGGCATCCGTGACCGGCTGGAGACGGTGAAGCGCTTCGTGCTGATCGCCGATGGCGCGGAGATCGACGTTCCGCAGGGGTTTGCCGACGAGTACGAGCATTTGGTTGACGCCAGCCCGCCGGATTTTGTGTTTCCCGATTTCGACGAGCACACGCGGGCGACGACGTTCTACACGACGGGTACGACCGGCCTGCCGAAGGGCGTTGCGTTCACTCATCGACAACTGGTTTTGCACACGCTCGCCGGAATGGCCGCATTGTCGAGTGCGCGCGAGCATGGGCGCATACATCGGGACGACGTCTACATGCCGATCACCCCGATGTTTCACGTGCACGCGTGGGGCATGCCTTACATTGCGACCGCGCTTGGGCTGAAGCAGGTTTACCCGGGCCGCTATACCGCGGAGGGGCTGCTTGCGCTGATAGGGCGCGAATCCGTAACGTTCTCGCATTGTGTGCCAACTTTGCTGGGGATGATTCTCGATAGCCCGTCGTCGGCGGCCGTCGACCTGTCCTCGTGGAAAGTCATTGTCGGAGGGGCGCCGCTACCCGAGGGGCTCGCTCGTGCGGCGATCAAGCGTGGCATCGACGTCTATACCGGTTACGGGATGTCCGAGACTTGCCCGTTAATGACGATCGCGCAAGTCGATTCAGTGCAGCCGGGCATTGATGGAACGCCTGACGACAACGTTGCGCGCAGGACGCGAACGGGTTTGCCGCTACCGCTCGTCGATTTGCGCATCGTCGACGAGAATCTGCGCGATGTACCGCACGATGGTCGCTCGGCGGGCGAAGTCGTTGTACGGATGCCGTGGGCGACACAAGGTTACCTCGGCGACGTGCCGGCATCGGAGGCGCTGTGGGCTGGCGGTTATCTTCATACCAATGATATCGGCGTAATCGACAAGGACGGTCGGTTGCAAATCACGGATCGAATCAAGGACGTGATCAAGACGGGCGGAGAATGGGTGTCGTCGCTGGAACTCGAGGACATTCTGTCTCGGCATCCCGCCGTACGCGAATCCGCCGTCATTGGCATCAAGGATGCCAAATGGGGCGAGCGGCCGCTCGCGCTCGTCGTGCTGACCGACGAATACGTCGGACGAGTCGACTCCGCGGAATTGCAGGCGCACATCAAGCAGGTGGCCGATCGCGGATTGATCTCGAGATACGCCGTGCCAGACACGCTGCTCATCGTCGATGCAATCGAAAAGACGAGCGTCGGGAAAATCAACAAGCGCGTACTACGCGAGCGCTATCAGGCAGCCTGACCAACGCCGATACCGGCTGCGCGATGAGCGACCGGTATCGGAATCGAGTCATCCGAGCGTCGTTTTACCGAGGTCTTCGAAGAGCTTGACGTTGTCCCAATAGGCGGCAAGCCGTGTGATGCGGGCTTCGGCATCAAATTCGAACAGAAATGCATGTCTGACCGAAAACGATTTCCCGCGATTCACGATGCCGAGGAAATTCTGTGCCTGAGTGCCGCGAATCGTGACCTCTACGGTTGCGTGACGCCCGGAACTGTCGGCATGAATTGCCTCGACCTCATTGGTCAAATCGGGAAAAGCGCTAACGAGCGCTGTCCATATCGCCGAGCCCTGGACGGCCGCAGCGCCTGTCGCGGCGATCGGCACGTAGTCGACGGTGGCGCCCGACACAAACAGGGCAAGCATTCCTTCGATGTCGTGCTGTCGATAGCGATCGAAAAATGCTTCCGCAATGTCTCGGCAATTCATGGCAACTCCCGGGCGATAACCGCGGTTGACGGTTTTGGGCGACCGGCCGCCTATCGGTCGCGCAGGGGGGGCGGGCAAGTGGTTGGCGCCGACTGGCGGCACCGTCGAGCTAGCATGGAGCGAGTCGCCGGATTGAGGTAGCCCCCCAAATGGGGGGCTGAACATTGGATGTCGGATCGAGAACAATGCGAATCCCTCGCACTCGACCGGTACCGGCTGCGATTCCGGTACTGATCAGTCCGGAGATCACCTAGTGTTGATGGTGGATATCGCGTGGTTATGCTGTATTTGCCGCGCATCGAACCTGACGCGCGTCGGGCAGGTCGGCCGAGAACCTTTTATCCACGCGGGCGGACAGTACCGGGAGAACAGGAAATAAATGACGTCCACAGACAGCAGAAAGTCGGCCATGCCTGCGGACGCCGATGCGATCGAGGTACTGGTACGTACCAAGCTGATGCCTGCATCGGCGCGGGAGATCGTGCCGCGCATGGCCAGGATCGGCCGCCTTGCACGCGCGCTTGATCGCCGAATAACCCTCGTGTGCGCACCGGCCGGTTACGGGAAGACGACGCTGCTTTCGGAATGGCGAAAGGAACTCGTCGCGACGAATGCCAAGGTCGGGTGGGTGAGTCTTGACCGGGACGACGACAATGCGTCGATCTTTTCGTCATATGTCGTCGCGGCCGTCGTCGAAGCTACCGGCGGTATCGGCAGTCGTGCCCAGCGATTGCTGCGCGACCGCGCGCTCATTCCGCTGAAGGTCGTGTTCGACGAGCTGCTCAACGAACTCGCGGATGCGGGCGTTGAAATATTCTTGATGCTCGACGATTTTGACCGTCTCGCCTCGCCGATCATTCACGACGCGATGTTTGAGTTGTTGCGTTACGCGCCGCCGAACTTCCACGTCGTCCTGGCATGTCGATCCACACCGGCGTTGCCGTTCAGCTATTTCGAATCGCGTGACGAACTGGTGCGAGTCGATGCGGATGATCTCTGCTTCGACGAGGCGGAAACGCGATCGTTCTTCGACCGAGTCGCAGGCAAGCACCTCAGCACGGAGAGCATCGAGCGTCTGCGTGCCGCAACTGAAGGCTGGGTGTCGGGTCTGCAACTGGCCGCGCTCGCACTGCGCGACGACAGCGATGCGGCGCATGTGGCCGAACAGGTGAGCCATGCGAGGGCTGGGATCGCCACCTATCTCAACGAGAATGTCATGTCCCGCGTGCCGGAAGCCGTTCATCACTTCCTGTTGTGCACGGCCGTACTGGAGCAGATGACCCCCTCGTTGTGCAACAGGCTGACGGGTCGCGATGACGCGGCAGACTGCCTTGAATGGCTGAGTACCCATAACCTCTTCATCAAGTCGGTCGATGGAGGGCGTCAGAACTATCGCTATCACGCGCTCTTTTCGCAGTATTTACGCGAGGAACTGGCGCTGCGCAGGCCCGGCGAGATCACGATTCTCCATCGTCGCGCGAGCGAATGGTATGCCGGCGAACGACAATGGCCGGATGCCGTTCGGCATGCGCTTGCCGCCGGCGATTTCGACACGGCCGCCGGCTGGGTCGAGACCTGCGCGATGAGGCTCATCGCTTCCAGTGACGTGCGAACCGTGCTCGACTGGGTTTCGCGTCTTCCGCAGCGTGCCGTGGCGGAACGCTTGCGGCTGAGGATCGCCCATACATGGGCGCTCGCGTTGTCGATGAGTATCGTCGATGCGCGCCGCTCGTTGGAGTCGATCGAGGCAGACGTGAATGCGCGCCGCCTTGATATGGATGGTGTCATTGCCACCGAATTGCTCGCGGTTCGCTCGTTGATCGCGGGCTTGTCGGACAGGAGTGCCGAATCGTTGATTCTGGGTGAGCGTGTACTGGCCGCGGGCCCGAAGCCGGGATCGTGGATAGAACAGATCGGGCAAACCACGATGATCTTCGGGCTCGGTTATGCGGGGCGGATCGGCGACGTGCTCGCACTCAGAACGCGAGCGGAAACTTCCTTGTCCGGGGACGAGCCGCTCTATGCGAACGTCTACCGACAGAACATGTCCGGTCTCGCGGAATTCGTCTCCGGTCGCCTGCACGATGCATCGAAGACATTCGAGGCTGCCCTGCGGTTTGCCGAGCAATCCGCCGGACGCCTGTCGGCGGCGACTGCGCTGTCGGCTGGCTATCTGTCGGCCATCTATTACGAATGGAACGACTGGGCGAAGGTCAGCGAGGTTCAGCGCGATCGCTTCGAGGTCGCGATGCAGGCATGCTCGCTCGGGCCTTTGCTGCGCTTCATGCAGACAGCAGCACTGATCGAGTTCCAGTCCGGCCGCGAGGCGCGTGCACACGAAATCATAGACGCCGCCGATCACATCGCATGCAGCCGGCAATGGCTGAGACTGCGTGTGGCATGCATGGCGACCAGCATCCGGATCTGCGTAAGTGTCGGAAAATTGTCGCAGGCCAATCGTGTCGGAAAGGCGCTCGCGGCACTCGTGCCGGCAGCACTGCCCGAGGTGGCGTCGAGTTACATTGAAACGTGGCAGATGGCGCAATCCGCGCGAGTCAGGCTGATGCTGGCGGACGGGAGCGCGGGCGACGCCGAACGGGCGATCGCGATCGTGCACGAGGCGCTTCTCTCGCATGGATTCGACTGGTTCGCCGCGCAGGCTGCCACGTTACGTGCGGTGGTACTTGAACAGGCCGGCCGGGAAGACGAAGCGCTCGATGTACTCGGTCAAGCGCTCGAATACGGTCAGGTCAACGGGCTGGTGCGCACGTTCATCGACGAAGGCGCAATCGTGGAGCGCATGGTTGGGCGTGCGCTAAAGCACGCCGGGCGCTTGCCGGCCGTCAATGCGTGGTACTTGCGAGAACTTGTGCGCGCATTCGACGCACAGCGGGCATCGAACGCGACGCAGGCCGCGCGGCCGAGTGCGACCGGCAACCTGAGCGCGCGAGAAGCCGAGATCCTTGATTATGTGGCGCAAGGACTGTCGAACAAGGAAATCGCACGTGCGCTCCGCGTTGCGCCTGAAACAATCAAATGGCATCTGAAAAATATCTTCGAAAAGCTCAATGTCACGTCGCGCATCCAGGCCGTACGTAGCGGGCTGGCGCGTGAGCCGTCGGGCACAAAGCGCGACGATGAATGACCCGTCGCGGCGATGCCGCCTTGCGTTATCCATGCGCGGCGAATGATGACACGATCTCGTCGATCGCCGCGCGGATGCGCGCGGTGTGGTGCAGGTCACGGTGCGTGACCAGCCAGACCTCGTACGGCGACTGCCTGACCCGCTCCGGCCAGAGGCGTGCGAGCCCGTCGCGCTCGCCCATGTGAACGGGAATCTCGCCGATGCCGAGGCCCGAGCGCAGCGCGGCGCGCATCATCAGGTTCGTGCTTGTACGCGTCACGATGCGACCCCCGGTAATCGGTTCGCCGGCGAGCGTCGGCTTGCGGCTGGAGTCGATGTACGGTTGGTAGACGACGAGGTCGTGGCCCGTGAACGCATGGCCGCGCTCCGGCTCGCCGTGCCGGCGCAGATAGTCGTGCGACGCGAACAGGCCCATGTCCCAGCATGCGAGGCGGCGCGCGACGAGATCGGGGTTCTCGGGCCGAACCGTGCGGATTGCAATGTCGGCTTCGCGCTTCGCGAGATTCAGAATCTGTGTCGACGTATTTAGCGCGACGGAGACGTCGGGATGCTTCGCATGTAGTCGTGCGATCGACGGCATCACGAATTCGATCGCAAGTGCATCGGTCGTCGTGATCTTCACCTCGCCGGCAAGCCGTCGGTCGACACCGTGCGTCAGTCGCACCAGTTCGTGTGCGCTCTGCTCCATCGCCTCCGCGGCGCGTAGCGCCAGCTCGCCGACCGGTGTCGGCAGATAGCCTTTTGATGAACGGAGAAACAATGTCGCGCCGAGCATGTGCTCGAGCGTTGCAAGCCTCCGTCCGACGGTCGCCTGATCGACCCCGAGCATCTCCGCTGCTCGACGCAGCGTGCGCTCGCGATGGATTGCGAGGAATACGCGCGCGTCGTCCCAGTTCATCGCTTGTCCAGACTGATGCATTTTTGCATTCCTCGACAGGTAATTCGCTGCGTGCCCTCAACGGGCATTGGCCATAAACTTTTCTCACTTACATCGGTTGCGACGCCGCGATTGGGGATGGCCCGCGAATCGGCCGAGCATCGAAGAACGTTGAGGATCATATCGTGATGGGTGACAAACAAAACCTTCCAGTTGAAATGACCGCGATTGAAATCGTACATCCTGGCGGCCCAGAAGTGCTTGTGCCTGCCAAGCGCCCGGTGCCGTCGCCAGGTCACGACGAAGTACTGATTCAGGTTCATGCTGCGGGCGTGAACGGTCCTGACGTTTTCCAGCGCAAGGGGCTGTACGATCCGCCGCCCGGCGCGTCCGACATTCCCGGCCTCGAGGTCGCAGGGGAAGTCGTCGCGATCGGGCGTGACGTCACGCGGTTCGCGATCGGAGATCGTGTCTGCGCGCTGATTCCGGGCGGCGGATACGCGGAATACGCGGTCGCGAACGAGAGCAATACACTTGCGATCCCGGACGGCCTCGACATGACGGAGGCGGCGGCGATGCCGGAAACCTTTATGACCGTCTGGTTGAATCTGTTTCAGCGTGGCCGTTTCGCAGCCGGCGACAGTGTGCTGATTCACGGTGGGGCATCGGGTATCGGCACGACGGCGACGATGCTGGCGAAGGCGTTCGGCGCGTCGAAGATCATCACGACGATTGGCTCGGATCCACAGCGCGACGCGAGCTTGCGCCTCGGCGCGGATCTTGCGATCGACTACCGGAACGAGGATTTCGTCGACGAAGTTCGGCGCTTCACGGATGGCAAGGGTGTCGACGTGATCGTCGACATCATCGCCGGCGACTACGTCGCACGCAATTACGCGGCGGCAGCGATGAACGGTCGCATTGTCCAGATCGGCGTGATCAATGGGCCGGCTAGGGAACTCGACCTGTTCCCGATGTTGACGAAACGTTTGACGCATATCGGCTCGACCCTGCGCTCGCGTACCTACGCGGAGAAGGCAAAGATCATTCACGAGCTGGAAGAGGCCGTGTGGCCGTTGATCCGGCAGGGTGTCGTCAAGCCGCAGGTCTATCGGCTGTTCGATCTGCGCGATGCGCGCGCGGCACATGAATTGATGGATTCCGGCCGCCATATCGGCAAGATCGTGCTTCGTACGCACGGGCAGTGAACAACCGGGCGTTACCGCTCGTTTGTTGAATTCATTTAGCTTCGCACACGAACGATCGATGGAGTAACCCCCCGTGCGGGGGGTGATCGTTTGGTGGCGAATGTTCGAGAATTCTCGCTATCGAGTTGAGCGTGGCGGCGGGTGAAATGGAATGTTCCGTCCACTGCGCTCGCGTCGTCCATCCAGGTCGAAAACTCCAGACGGTTATGTCGGGCGTCACTTCTACAGCGTGCAGAAGCAGGCTTTCGGATTGCCCGTTCCGTGCGTAGACAGTGAAGGGCGGTGGACAAAAATGGATATGCTCGAAAACATGCGGACATTCGTGCGTGTCGTTCAGGCCGGCAGCTTTACCGCAGTGGCGAAACAGACGGACGTGGCGATTGCGCAGGTATCGCGAGCAGTAGCTGGCCTCGAAGAATATGCTCAGACTCGCTTGTTGAATCGAACGACTCGGAGAATTTCGCTGACCGACAGCGGGCGGCGCTATTTCGAACGCCTGTTATCCATTCTTGGCGATGTCGATCAGGCGAATGCCGAGGCCAGAAACGCGCTGATTCGACCGTACGGTCGATTGCGTGTACATACCATGCCCGGGTTGGGGCAGAGCCATGTTACCGAGGCGGTGGTTGCTTATCAGGCGGCTTTCCCCGAGGTCGCCGTCGACATCACGTACTCGCAGCGGATGCCGAATCTGGTGGAAGACGGCTACGACATTTCGGTGGTCACGGCATCGAGTCTTCCGGATTCGGGGTACATCGCACACACCTACGGACGCTGCTACAGCGTCCTGGTCGCGTCGAAAGCGTATCTCGATCGACATGGCACGCCATCGAAGCCGGCAGATCTTGCCGACCATACGTGTCTGCGTCTCGATACGCCAGCCGAGTCGAGCGACGAATGGTTGCTTCATGGCGCGAGCGGTGAAGTGGCATCACATTCTGTTCTCTCCGCGTTGTTTCAGGCGAATGCACCTGAGGCGCTGGCAATTGCATTGCGTGCTGGAATGGGCATCGGGTCGCTGGCCACCTATTCGGTTATTGACGATTTGCGAACCGGGAGGCTGGTAAGGGTGTTGCCGGACTACCGCCTAACGATGCTGGACATTTATGCGATGTACATATCCAGGCAGTTCATGGACGCGAAGATACGGACATTTCTCGACCATCTGCGCGTGACGCTTTCGCCGGCGCTGGAAGCCGACGAAAGTGCATTGAATTCGATTGCTGCATAAGGCCGTACCACACGGCAATCGGCCGTTGCGGGAGGCATGCAAGCGCAATACCGGGTGCCCGATTCTGGCATCTGCCAATCCGTAGTTGTCCGTTTGTTTTTGTTGAGGAGAGGATGATGAAGTCACGTTTTATGATCGTTGTTGCCGGTATCGTCGCGTTGACGTCCGTCACGTGTTACGCGCAATCCAGTGCCCCCGACGCGCAAACGGCCAAGAGCGCGACCACGTCGCCGCGTTCGGCAAAGAAGGCCGAACGCGTGGAAAATCGCGCGTTTGCGAAGAAGGTCCGCCAGGCGATCGTCAAGGCGCCTGGCATCGGCAATGCGCAGGTCACTGTGTTTGCGAAGGCAAAGACTGGTGAAGTGACGCTGGCCGGGATGATAACGGACGAGGCACAGGATAAGGCTGCAGTGGAGGCGGCTCGCAAGGTGCCAGGCGTCACGTCGGTGACAAGCAAGCTCGAGTTGCGAATGGAGGGCGGACAGTGATGCGCGGGATTGGGCGCGGCTGAGCGATACCAGGCCCTCCGGACGTCAGCGTCCGGAGGAATTCGCAGAATGAATGACCGGGCATTCGACAAATGAGCGCGGAACGTTCGGCGAGCCGCTGAATCGGCGCGGCTCGATCGGCGAACGGATCGCGCGCTCGCGCATCGAGATCGACCAGGCCGGCCTGCTGGTGCTGACGGCTCGCCCGGCTCGGTGCTCGTTGCGCACGAGACCTAGAAGAGATGACGAATCCCGACCACGGTGCCGAACGTTGATCCCGAGACGCCGTAAAGCGCGCCATTGGTGGACAGGCCAGTGTTCATCCTGCCATGGTTGTTGACGAACCCGAGTTGGCCATAAATCAGCGTCGCCTTCGACAGGCTGTAGGTCAAGCCCGTTGCGGCCAGAATGGAATGGTTGCCGGTATCGTTCCCGTCGCTCGTATACCAGACGCCCGCGTCCGCGTGGATCGTCGGCGTGAATCGGTAGCTCAGGCCTCCTCCGTAGACGCGGCTGTCGAACGAACCCGCGACCTTGTAATTGACGAATACCGCGTTTACGGTCAGGTCGTTGAATTCATAACGTGCACCGATCGTGCGGCCCGAGAACGCGACCGTGCTCGGCACGGGCGTCGTCGCGGCGGTGCCGCCGGCGTTGCCGCTATACATCGCCGCGCTGACGAGCATCGGGCCGTACGTGTAGTTCAGGCTGGCCGAATACTGACGGCCCGCCTGGAAATCGCCGGCGACACCGCCGAACGCGAGCATCGCGTTGCCCTGAAAGCCTGCGATCGTCGGGCTCGCATATGAAATGGCATTCGCGTTGAAGATGCCGGTGACGAGTACGTTACCCACGTAGATCGGCACCTGACTGCCGAAAAACGAGACGGAGCGCGGGTCGGTCGAGATCAGCGAGAGCACGAACGGGGAAAACTGCAGGCCGGCCTTGATCGTACCCACACCGCTCTCGATGCCGATCCATGCATGGCGGCCGAAGAAGTTTCCGTTTGAATCGGTGAAACCGCCTTTCGAGATATCGATGCCGCTCTCCAGCGTGAAGATCGCCTTCATGCCGCCGCCGAGATCCTCGCTGCCTTTCAGGCCGAACAGCGACGGCGTCATCCCGCCGCTGATCAGCGAAAACTGATGGCCGGCGTTTTGCCCGCTCGCTGGATCGGCTGTCTTGCTCGTGTACAGGAAGCCGCTGTCGACGATGCCGTAGAGCGTCACATTGCTCTGCGCATGTACCTGCGATACCGCGCCTCCCATGATGACTGCCGCCAGTGCGATCGAACGAATTCGGGAACGAAATGACATCGTTGATTATCTCCAGGGTAATTGTGATTTTTAATGATTGGCGTTCTTTTGAGATTAAAAAAATGAATCAGGAAAATTCCACTGCGGGATTTCCGTTTCATTGCGATCGCATGTTAGATCACGTTTTAGCTATATTGAAATACGGTAGTAGTACTAGATATGCGCGAGATTGATTGGGGTGAATGAAAACAATTCATTTGCCTCGAAATTTCTGCCCGCCTACGCTCTCAACCATTAAAAATCGACAACCCCGGCGATATGGGCGGACGTTTTCCGCGCATGCACTCGACGGGGGAGATTGGATCGGTGGACTTGAAAAGGAGACAAGGCATGGAGTCGAAGAACGTTCCGGAGATGGCTGAACTGTTGCGTGATGCACCGAAGAACTGGGGCAAGTGGGGGCCGGACGATGAAGTCGGTTCGCTCAACTACCTGACCGAGACGGAGGTGCTGCGCGGCGTCGCGGCCGTGCGCTCCGGCAAGACCTTCACGCTGCAGATCCAGATGGGAAATCCGAAGGGCGATCCTGTCTGGCCGGGTCGCTCCCAGGCATGCCGCATGAATGTGATGGACAAGGGGCACTACATGTGCGGCAAGGGGCCGCTGTTCCCCGGGCTCCTCGAGTATGCGGACGACATGATGATCATGTATCTGCAGGGTTCAACGCAGTACGACGCCCTCGGACACGTTTGGTACGGCGACCAGATCTGGAATGGCTACGATGCGAAATCGACCATCGGCGGCCTCGCGAAGGCCAGCGTATTGCCGATCGCGGAGCGCGGCGTCGTCGGGCGCGGCGTGCTGATCGACATTGCCCGGCATCGCGGCAAGGCCGTGCTCGATCCGGGCGAGACCTTCACGCATCGCGATCTGCTCGAGGCTGCCGAAGCGCAGCGCGTGACGATCGAAAAGCGTGACGTCCTCGTGATCCGCACCGGCTGGATCGGCTCGTTCTACGAGCGTGACAAGAGCGAGTTCTACAAGAATTTCATCGAGCCGGGCCTGACCTACAGCCCGGAACTCGTCGAGTGGTTCCAGCGGATGGAGATCCCGAATCTCGTCACGGATACGATCGCGAACGAAGTGACCATCGATCCGGAATCGGGCGTGGCGCTGCCGCTGCACAACGCGTTGATGCGCAACCTCGGTGTCACGCTGACCGAGATCGCGCAGCTCGATCCGCTTGCTGCCGACTGCGCGGACGACGGGCAATGGTCGTTCCTCTATACCGCGGCACCGCTCAAGGTCGTCAGCGGTAGCGGCGCGCCGGTCAACCCGGTGGTCATCAAGTAAGGCCGTTTCCAACTCCGGTCCGACCATGCCCGGCGCTTGCACGCGCCGGGCGCACAGTGCAATTTCGGTGACGCGCGCACGTGATGCCGCGCGCCCAATCCTGGAGTTCCCATGACGCCCCATGACAAGAAGCCCTGGCTCGCGAACTATGCGGCCGGCCATCCGGCGATGATCTCGCCGGTATTTACCGATGTGCTCGGCATGTTCCGGGCAGCCGTCGCGCGCGCACCGGAGCGTGCCGCGATATTGTATTTCGACGGCGTGCTGACCTATGCCGAGCTCGATGCGCAATCGGACGCCCTTGCCAGCGCGTGGCGCGAGCGCGGCTGCGTAGCCGGCGATCGCGTTGCGCTTTATCTGCAGAACGTGCCGCAGTTCGTGATCGCGCTGGTCGCCGCGTGGAAGCTCGGGATGATCGCGGTGTCGATCAATCCGATGAACCGCTCACGCGAGCTGCGTGTATTGCTCGCCGATTCGGGCGCGCGAATGCTGATCTGCCACGAGTCGCTCTATGCGGACGTGGTACGCCCGTTCCTCGAGGAGGAGGCCCAGGCCGCCGCGCAGGGTGAGCCGGCGGTGCAGCCGGCCGTGATGACCACATGCGAACTCGAGTACCAGAGCCGAAACGATGCACGGCTCTTTGCCGGTACGCGACGGCAGCCGGCGGAAGGCGTGGAGGACCTGTCGACGACGATTGCCGCTTATCGCGGCCACCGGCCCCTACCTGTCACGCTCGCGCCGACGGATGTCGCGATGCTCGTATACACGTCAGGCACCACCGGCGTGCCGAAGGGGGCGATGAACACGCACGGCAACATTGCATTCAACGCGCAGGTGTACCGTGACTGGATCGAGCTGCGGGAAGGCGGTCCGATCCTGGGCGTCGCGCCGTTGTTTCACATTACGGGGCTGGTTGGACATATCGGCGCGGCATTGATCTGCGCGGCGCCGCTGATCCTTGCGTGCCGTTTCGAGCCGGGCGTCGTCCTCGATGCGATTCGCGAGCATCGCGCGGAATTCACGATCGGCTCGATCACGGCGTTCATCGCGCTGATGAACCATCCGCATGCGACCCGCGAGCATCTGGTGTCGATGCGACGCATCTACTCCGGCGGTGCCCCGATTCCGCCGAGCGTCATCGATGCGTTCCGCGAGCGCTTCGGCCACTACATTTACAACGGCTACGGCTTGACCGAGACGAGCTCGCCGACGCACTGCGTGCCGCTCGATCGTGACGCACCGGTCGATCCGTCAACCGGCACGCTCGCTGTCGGCGTGCCGGTATTCAACGTGGAGTCGTACATCGGCGATGAAGCCGGCTTGCCACTGTCGCCGGGTGAGATCGGCGAGATCATTTCACGTGGACCGATGGTCGTGCCGGGCTACTGGAACAAGCCGGACGAGAGTGCGAAGGCGATCGTCGACGGCTACTTCCGCACCGGCGACGTCGGCTTCATGGACGAGCAAGGCTGGTTCTATCTCGTCGATCGCAAGAAGGACATGATCAACGCGGGCGGCTACAAGGTTTGGCCGCGTGAGGTCGAGGACGTCCTGTATTCGCATCCGGCGGTACGCGAGGCAGCGGTCGTCGGCGTAGCGGACAGTTACCGGGGAGAAACGGTCAAGGCCGTCGTGAGCCTGAAACCGCATGCCGAAATCTCGCCCGACGCGCTGATCGCTTACTGCAAGCAACGGATGGCGGCGTACAAGTATCCGCGCATCGTCGAGATCATCGACGAATTGCCGAAGACCATGACGGGGAAGATCCTGAGGCGCGAGCTGCGCAGGTAAGCGAGCGGCGTCGGCCGACGCGGCAGGCGAGGCACCGCATTACGGGTGGTTCGCCGTGTCCGCGCGAACGGACTCGAATACTTCGCCCAGTTGCCGACGCAGCCAACTATTCGCGGGATCGGCATCGGAATTCGTGTGCCAGTAGAGATAGGTATCGATCGATGCATCGAATGGGCATTCGAGCATCCGGGTGCCGCACATCTCGTTGAGCAGCCGTGCGTACCGCTCCGGCATGGTCAGCAGCAGGTCGGTCTGGTCGACGACGCGGCATGCGGCGAAGTAGCGGACGCATCGCAGGCGGATGCGGCGTTCGGCGCCGAGCTTGACGAGTGCGGCATCTTCGACGCCGCCGCCGCGTTGCCGGCTCGTCACGAGCACGTGCTCTTCGGCGAGGTAGGTGTCGAGGTCGAGGCGTTGACCGACCCGCGGGTGATCGCGACGGCACAGAACGACGTACCGGTCGGTAGAGAGTTTTGTACTGCGAATGGATTGCGGGTGAGGAAGAAGAACGTCGATCACTGCATCGAGCGAGCCGGTGAGCAGGTCCGCTTCTATCGCGCGACGATCGTGTTGCACCGCGGCGATGTCGATCGACGGTGCATGCTTGGCGACGTAATGCGCGATGGGCGGCAATACCACCGGTTCCTGTGCATTGAGAATGCCGATTGTGAAGCGTCTGACCGTCGATTCGACATCGAACCGACTGGCTTCGTGCAGCGTGCATTCGAGCGTATGCAGGGCATTGCGCACGCGCGCAATGATTGCTCTCGTAAATGGGGTGGGCATCATTGCATTGCCGTGACGCTCGAACAGCGGGTCGCCGAGCAGTTCGCGCAACCGGTTCAGCGCATGACTGACTGCCGATTGACTGAGATTGAGCTGCTGCGCCGCGCGCGTGATGCTCTGCTGCGCGTAGATGCGCTCGAGCACCACGAGCAGATTCAGGTCGGTCCGGAAAATGTTCATGACATCGGGAATGAAGGGAGGGCGCGGTGGCA
Organism: Burkholderia sp. Bp9031; assembly: GCF_003857965.1. Lineage (NCBI taxonomy): Bacteria > Pseudomonadati > Pseudomonadota > Betaproteobacteria > Burkholderiales > Burkholderiaceae > Burkholderia > Burkholderia sp. Bp9031. Next base: position 183,324 of record NZ_QTPW01000002.1, on the reverse strand, counting down.
GCGTCGATTCGCCAGAAATACCGCGTGACGACGCGTTTTTGCCACCCCCCGGACGGGGGGCAGGGCGCATCGCGATGCCGGTTCCGAAAGCGCATGCGCGCGCCAGCCCCGAGCTCCGGGCGTCACCGGGAGCAGTCGGTGTTTCCCCGGAGAACACGTGAATGCGCTGCTGCCCCCCACCTGAGGGGGCTGCTATTCGCCAATGGCGGAAATAAGCTCGGTCGTCTCGGTGCTCACGCGGGGCATGTCGACCCGGTAAGGGAGCGGATGAAATTTTATGGATGCCGAATCTATTGGTGAGGTGACGGATTCGGAAGGTGATACCGATTTTCCAGATTGGTGACGGAGGAGACATATGACGTTGAATGAAAGCGCAGTTTCGCGCATCCGGGAGCACGTGAAGTTTCGTGAGCTGGTCGACGAACGCACACGCCTGGGCCGGGTGTCGATGATCATCGTGCTGGGTGCGTATTTCGGGCTGATCGCGCTGGTCGCGTTGCGGCCTGATCTGTTGCGCAGCGCCGCGTGGGCGGGAAGTGTCACGACGGTCGGCGTGATATTCGCGATTGCCGTGATCGTCGCGGGATGGGGGCTCACGTGGCTCTATGTCCGGGTCGCGAATGATCGGTTCGAAAGGCTGACCAACGAATTGCTTGGCGAGGTGGGGCAATGAAATCGATCGTACGCGTTTCGACCGCGGTACTCGCGCTTGCCGCCACGCCGGGCGGCCTTGCCTGGGCCGGCCCGGTCGTGGAGGCGGGGCAGCGGCAGCCGCTCAATCTTGCCGCCATCGCAATGTTCATGGTGTTCGTCTGCATGACGCTGGGCATCACGTACTGGGCGGCGCGCCGCACCAGGACGGTGAACGACTTCCTCACCGCCGGCGGCGGAATCAGCGGGCTTCAGAACGGCCTTGCGGTCGCCGGCGACTACATGTCCGCCGCGACGCTGCTCGGCGTCGTGAGCCTCGTCTACGCGAAAGGCTACGATGGCCTGCTCTATGTCGTCGGCTTCTTCGTGGGATGGCCGGTGATGCTGTTCCTCATGGCCGAGCGCCTGCGCAATCTCGGCAGGTTCACGTTCGTCGACATCATCGCCTACCGGCTCGATCCGGTCAGCACGCGCTGGATGGGCGTGGTCAGTTCGTTGACGGTCGTGTTCTTCTATCTCATCGTCCAGATGGTCGGCGCGGGAGAACTCGTTCAGCTGCTGTTCGGCATCGACTACAACTATGCGGTCGTCGGCGTCGGGTGCCTCATGATCGTCTACGTGACTTTCGGCGGGATGATCGCGACGACGTGGGTCCAGATCATCAAGGCCGTCCTGCTGATGTTCGGCGGCACGTTGCTGGCGCTATTGGCGCTCGGTCACTTCGGCTTCAGTTTTGAACGGCTTGCGCAGTCTGCGATCTCGGTGCACAAGGCAGGGAAATCGCTGATGGAACCGGGCCGTCTGTTCTCGGATCCCGTTTCGGCCATCTCGATGTCGCTGGCGACGGTGTTCGGGCTCTCCGGGCTGCCGCACGTCCTGATGCGCTTCTTTACCGTTCCGAATGCACGGGAAGCCAGAAAGAGCGTATTCGTTGCAAGCACGTGCATCGGCTTCATGTTCATTGCGATGTTCGTCATCGGCCTCGCGAGCGTCGTGATCGTCGGTACCGACCCGCAGTTCTTCGAGGGTGGACGCGTGGGCGGCGTGCTGCGCGGCGGGAACAATATGGTGGCGATGCATCTCGCCAATGCGACGGGCGGCAGCCTGTTCCTCGGCTTCCTCGCGGCGGTGACGTTCGCCACCATCCTGGCCGTGGTGTCGGGCCTGGTGCTAGCGGGAGCGTCGGCCGTATCGCACGACCTCTATGCGAGCGTGCTGTGCAAGGGGCGAGCCAGCGGGGCATCGGAGATTCGCGTCACGCGGTGGACGACGCTGGCGATCGGTGCCGTGGCCGTCGTGCTTGGCCTCCTGTTCAAGGGGCAGAATCTCGCCTTTCTCGTCGCACTGGCGTTCAACGTTGCCGCGTCGGCAAACTTCCCGCCGCTCGTGCTTTCGATGTACTGGAAGGGATTGACGAGTCGCGGCGCCGTCTGCGGTGGCATCGTCGGACTCGTCTCGTCGGTCTCGCTGGTCATTCTGTCGCCGGCGGTATGGAAGTCGGTGCTCGGGCATCCGGCTGCCGTGTTCCCGTACGATCATCCGGCGTTGTTTACGATGCCGCTGGCGTTCCTGGCGAGCTACGTGATGTCGGCACTCGATCGCAGTTCGAAGGCCAGCGCGGAACGGCGTGCGTTCGACGCGCAGTTCGTACGCGCCCAGACCGGACTCGGTGCGGAACGGGCGGTCGAGCATTGACCTGAACGAGCAGCCCTCCCCGACGCGCGCTGGGTGAACCAGTCAGTGTGTGCGGCCTGGTGCCGACGCGTCGTCATTGGGCGCCGGCGCGGGTAGCGGCGAGTCGGGTGCCGCGAGCGCGCTGTGAACGAAATGCAGACTACCGAGCGCCGTTTGAAGGTAGGGTGTCGCCGGGCGAGACGTATCGGCGGTCTGCATCGTCCGTTGCAGTGTGGCGATGGCAATCTGTACCGCATGCGTGGCAGCGGCGCTGGCCTTCGGTGTCGGCGTCTCGAACAGACGCTGAATCGCGCGGCAGGCGAACGCGCAATCGTCGAGCCACGCCGGTGCGGCGTTCGGTGCGATCCGTGCCGCCTCGCTGGTCATTGCGCTGCGCAGGTCCACGACGGCCGAGCCGATCTCGAGGACGGACAGGAACCATTCGACGGACTCGCCGTTCGCCACCGGGTCGTCACGCGATATCGACCGAACCTGATACATGAGGTCGCGCGTGCGGCTTTCGAATCGCGCGCGCAGCGTCGCGGCGGAGTCGGTGCAGGCGAACACGACCTGCCTGCGCAGGTCGGTCAGCAGGTGCTTGCGCAACCCGAGCATCGTCGGCGGCAGGAACAGTTCGAACGCGACTGATGCCATCAGCATGGACAGGACCAGCGCGATTGCGTCGTTCATGAAGGATGTCGGATCGTAGGCGACGACATTGTCGGGGCCTGTCAGAAAACAGAAATAGATGCAGTATCCGATGCCGTACCCGGCCAGCGACGGGCGCGTCGTCATCCAGCATCCCAATGCGAGCGGTGGAGCCAGTACCACGCAGAGCAGCGGGAAGCCGTCGATGACCGGGTAGATGACGAACATGACGATCAAGCCGAGGGCGGATGCGAGCGCCGTGCCGATCGCCATCTGGAACGCCGTGCGAGACGGGCGCGCAGAGGACGCGACCAGTGCGCAGATTGCGCCGCCGTTCAGCACGAGCAAGGCGCCCGACGGCCATGCGGTTGCGATCCAGAACGCGCTCAGCACGAGTGTCAGCAGCATCGCGCGGATGCCGGCGACGGCCGCGATGACCGGATTGGTTCGCGGTTCGTATGGCGCCACCCACTGCTCGCGATCGTGCGCGGCGGCGCTCAGCGACAGATAAGTGCTCGCATAGGCGATATAGCTGTCCAGGAACCGGTCGAGCAGGTCGACCGCCGTGTCGAAGTCGAGCGCGGTCGCGCCGCTGCCGAGCCGGTTTCGCGCCAGCTGCGCGCGGCCGGGCAGCGACGTGCGGCAGCGTTCCAGGGTGGCGGCCAGCGACGTGGCGAGTGCGTCGATATCGTCGGCGTGCGCCGCATCGTGGCGTTCGAGTCGAAGCGGTGCCGCGATACTTGCCATCAGTGCCTCGATCTCTGTCAGCACGACATCGGCTCGCGCGACACGCAGCCGGGCGATCAACTGACTCAATGCGTGCAGGCGCGTCGACGCCGCCATGCGCTCCGCATTGAGACGAGTCAGGCGGCCGTTTCGCAAGCGTGTGTCGGGGCTTTCGAAAACCGCGGCGCTGCGTGCGGCTTCCGAGCTGACGGTCTCGTCGACGACGCGCACGTTTAACGCCTCAAGAAATGCTCGGTCGGTTTGGCCGGACAGAATCGACAGCACGTCGTCCGCAAACTCGGTGAACCGCGTTCGGTTGACGCGGCTGATCTGTTCGCTGACATGCTGCGGAAAGACGAGCGCGCTGACCGCGCCCGAACTCAGGATGCCGATCGTCACCTCCGTCACACGCGTCATCGCCGAAAGAAAGGCCGCGTCCGGATGCTGCCATGACGGGATGCCGATGAGCGCGGCAGTGTAGCCGGCGAGCACGAAGCCATAGGTCCGGAAGTTGCGGTTTCGCGCGGCACCTGCCGTGCAAATGCCGATCCAGAGTGCGGTTGCGCCGAGGAAGAGTTCCGGAGCCTGCCCGAACAGACTGATCAACACCAGCATGGCGAGCAGGCCCACGATCGTGCCGCAGATCCGGTACAGGCTTTTTGCGAGCACCATGCCGCTTTGCGGCTGCATCAGCACGAAGACCGTTGTCATAGCCGTTCGCGGCATCGGGAGTTCGAGCTTCATCGCCACGCCGAGCGCCAGAAGTGCGGCGAGAATGGTCTTGAAGACGTACAGCCAGGTGACGCCGCTCGTGCTGGCCCAGTTTCGGGCGGTATCGGCGACGGCGGTACCTGATTTGGTATCCGAAATATATGACGTGAATTTGAAGAGCGGCGAAGACATGATGTGTGTAGCGCGTGATGCAGGCGTGCGGCGACAGGACGAACGTGATTGTATTTTCCGCAGGCGCGCCCGAGTATTGCGTGTGGTGTTAAACGCTTTTTCCGGATCAGGATCGATGTCATCGCGCGACGACCCTCGGTGGGCTGACGATCGCGCTCCCGCGCGTTTCGTTCTTGCGCGAGACCCGCGGTGAACAGGGCGTCCGCCGCCGGTGCGGAGCTCGCTCCGTGGTCAGGCGCGCGTCAGCATGTTCAACAGCGCCTGGGCGGCCGGTTCGGACGACGCCGGATTCTGGCCGGTGATCAACAAGCCGTCGACAACCACGTACGGTTGCCAGTCATCGGTCTTCGAATAGCGGCCGCCCTTCGACTTGAGCTCGTCCTCGACGAGAAACGGCACGACGTTCGTCAATCCGACCGCATCCTCTTCCGAATTCGAGAAGCCGGTGACGGCTTTGCCGGCGACGAGCGGCTCGCCGTCCGGCCCCTTGGCATGGCGCAGCACAGCCGGTGCATGGCAGACGGCCGCGACCGGCTTGCCCAGTGCGATGGCCTGCTCGATCAGCGAGATCGACCGTGCGTCTTCGGCGAGATCCCAGAGCGGGCCGTGGCCGCCCGGATAGAACACTGCGTCGAACGCGTCGACGGCAACCTCGGACAGCTTTTGCGTGGCCGCGAGCGCGGCCCGCGCGTCCGGATCCGCTTCGAAGCGGCGCGTGGCGTCGGTCTGGAATGCGGGATCCGCGCTTTTCGGATCGAGCGGCGGCTGGCCGCCGGCCGGCGACGCGAGCGTGATGTCGGCGCCCGCGTCTTTCAGCGTGAAGTAGGGCGCAGCGAATTCCTCGAGCCAGAAGCCGGTTTTCTCGCCGGTCGAACCGAGGGTGTCGTGGGATGTCAGGACGAACAGAAGTTTCATGATGACTATGGATGAAGATGGCTGATGGATGCGCGAATCCGCTTTACGCAGCGGTTTCGGCGACGCGCACGACTACCTTGCCGAAGTTCCTTCCCGCGAGCAGACCGATGAGCGCGTCCGGCGCGTTTTCCAGGCCGTCGGTGACGTCCTCGCGTGGCGTGATCTCGCCGGCCTTGACCCATCCGCCCATTTCGGCCAGGAACGCCTGATAGCCGGTCGCATAGTGATCGAGGATGATGAAGCCCTCCATGCGGATCCGTTTCTTCAGGAGCGTGTCGGTCAGGAACTGCAGCCGGTCAGGGCCGGGCGCCGGTTCGCTATCGTTGTATTGCGAGATCAGGCCGCAGAGCGGCACGCGCGCACCGACGTTGAGGAGCGGCAGCACGGCGTCGAAAATCGCACCGCCGACATTCTCGAAGTAGACGTCGATGCCGTCGGGGCAGGCTTGCGCGAGCTGCCGTGCAAGATCGGGCGCACGCCGATCGAGGCATACGTCGAAGCCGAGCGTCTCGGTGACGTACCGGCATTTCTCCGCGTCTCCTGCAATGCCGACGACGCGGCAGCCTTTCAGTTTTGCGATCTGGCCGACGACGGCACCTACCGCACCGCTCGCCGCCGCGACGACGACCGTTTCGCCCGGCTTCGGTTGCCCGATCCGCAGCAGGCCCGTGTAGGCGGTGAAGCCCGGCATGCCAAGCACGCCAAGCGCATGGGACGGGTGGTCGAGATCCGTGCCGAGCGGCATGAGATCCACGCCGTCGGAGAGCGCGTAGTCCTGCCAGCCGCTGTCGCCAAGCACCAGGTCGCCGACTGCAAAGGCGGGATGCTTCGAGGCGACGACGCGGCTGACGGTGCCGCCCACCATCGCATCGCCGAGCGCAACCGGCGGTGCGTAGGACGGCGCGTCGCTCATGCGCCACCGCATGTAGGGATCGAGCGACAGGTACAGCGTCTGCAGCAGGACTTCGCCTTCGGCGGGCGTCGGCACTGCCGTGGTTTCAAGTCGGAAGTTGTGCGCTGCCGGCGCGCCGACGGGGCGGCTGGCCAGGACGATCCGTCGATTGACGGATTGGGATTGCGGCATGGGTGACCTCTGTGTGACGGTTGCGCCGCCCGGATCGGGCCGGTTGGCGACGGGTTTTTCGTGTGACGGTCGCGATGCGCTTGCAACATGCCGGAGCACGTTGCAAGCGAAAGTAGACCAGTCGTCTAGTGTTTGTGCGCTTGCGGGGCTACGTCGCAGGGCTTGACCTGCGGGGGTGCGCCGGGTTGTGCCATGCATCGCATGAATGCGAGGGCCGACCACCCGGTCGAACCGTGATGCGGATCATACGATCGAGTAGACCAGTCGTCTAGTGAGCATGTGGCGCGATTTCGCGCTCCACGATCTGTCCCGTTTGCGGTTGACGAGGGACGCACGGCAACGGCGAACAGAGCATCCGCTCGCCGCAATGGCCGTGTCGTAAGGCGCGCGCCGAAATCGGGCGTTCCGGCAAATGACGGCGTGCGATCGCTTCCGAACCGCGTCGGCGATGCGGCCCGCCTCCCCATTCGGGGGGGCGCGTTGGCTGCGCGAAACGCCGTAAGGTAGTTGGCAAGGTCGCCGTCCGAGTCGGTCCGGTCGGCGCAATCATCGTGTACCGAGCGGGAGGGGGCATGACCAGAACGGTGCTGATAACCGGTGCGGGGTCCGGATTCGGGCGAGGTGTTGCGTTCGCGCTTGCCGAACGCGGGCATCGCGTGATCGCGGGTGGCCAGATCTGGCCGCAGGTCTGGGCGCTGCGGCAGGAGGCCAAGGCACGCGGGGTGGACATGCAGGTCATCAAGTTCGATGTGACGAACGAAATCGATCGTGCGCATGCATTGACCCACGACGTCGATGTCCTGCTGAACAACGCGGCCATCATGGAATCCGGCCCGCTTGTGGAGATTCCGATATCCGTGTTTCGCTCGGTGTTCGAAACGAATGTCTTTGCGGCGCTCGAAGTCGCGCAGGGGTTCGCGCGCAGGATGGTCGTGCGCGGGCATGGCCGGATCGTCTGGATGTCGTCGGTCGCGGGACTCGTCAAGGTGCCGTTCGACGGCGCCTACGCCGCGTCGAAGCATGCCGTCGAAGGCATCTGCTCCGCGATGGAGGAAGAGTTGAAGCCATACGGCGTCGAAGTCGTGACGATCAATCCTGGCGCCTATCGTACGGGCTTCAACGATACCGGCATGGAAAGCATGGATCAATGGTGGAACCACGGCGAACGCGTCGTGGCCCACTGGCCGACGCGCGAACTGAACCGGCAGCACGATCCCGCGGAAATGATCGACGCCATCGTCACGGTGATCGAGGCGGAGGCGCCGCCGTATCGGACCGTCAAGCCCGAAGCCGCCGAACAACTCGTGCGCGATGAACAGGCCGCCGCATGGCAGCGGATCGTAGGCGGCAAGCAGTGAGCGGCGCGAACGAGCCCGACACGCGGTCAGCCTGTCCGGCACGCACGCGACACGAGCTGCCGGCAGCCGCAAGGTGGCGCCTCCGCCTCTAGACGAAATGGAGCAGCGCGATCGTCAACGTCAGCGTCACCGCTGACAGGATGCTCGACGCGACCAGCGTCGCACCCGCGGTCGGATCGTCGATGTCGTAGCCGAGCCCGAACAGGATGCCGAACGAACCGCACGGTATGGCCGCAAGCAGCACGAGCTGACCGGCCATCGGCGGCGGCACGGAGAAGAGCCGGACGCAGAACCATGCGAGCAGCGGCTGCACGATGTGGCCGAGCAACAGCGCAACACATACCTCCGCGTTCAGTCGGATCGGCAGGGCGGCAAGGATGAGGCCGGTGGAAAACAATGCGAGACCGGCCGTCGTTCCACCGATGATGCCCAGCGATTGGGCGATCAGCGTCGGCAGGTGCCATCCGAGAATGGAGAAGGCGATGCCGCCGAGCGGTGCCAGAACGACCGGCTTCAGGAAGGTATTGAGCAGCGCGCCGGCGAGTGGTGGCGCATTCGATCGACTTGGGTGTTCGGTGCTGCGGGCGCGCTCGAGCAGGATCAGGCACGCCGGGGACATCACGACTGACGCGATGGTGATGGCGAACGCGACCGTCAATGTACTCGACTCGCCGTACACGGCGACGAGAAGAGGCAGGCCGACGGCCGCAAAGTTCGGCATGCCAACCGTTACGGCGCGCACGGCGGCATGACTCGGGTCGACATGAAAGACATGTTTCGACAGGACGAGCGACGCGAAATACGGTACGAGCATGAAGATCACGATGACGGCGACGGGAACCAGATGGTTCATCAGTTCCGCGCGCGGCATCTTCGCGGTATAGACGAACAGCGCGAACGGCAGCGCATAGTCGACCAGCATCTTATTGATCGACACGATCGGCATGTTTCCGGCATGGGTTTTCCCGGCGAAATAACCCATCGCGATCGAAAAGAAAAACGGCACCAGCGCGGATGATATTTGTGCGGTCATGGATGCTCCAGAGCGGGTCGCCAGGCACGGTGCCGGTATCCGGCGCGATCGCCCGCATGCTGACTGGGCGATCTCGACGCGGCGAAACAAGCCGGCCCGCGAGTCGTAGCGTTGCTGCCAACATGAACGTCTTGCGGGTTTTTTTGACCCCCCCGTAGTGGGGGTAGAGCGCTCGGCTCGACAGCGCTATCGTTGGCGCATCGTGGCAACCGGTCGACGCGACGCAGGCTGGCCGGTTCGTATCGAGCAGGTGCCGTTGCGTGGTTCGCTTTTGAAGCGAGTCGTCTTTCCACGCGAACCGGCAGCAGGGCAGCGCGCATGCGCGTGCATGCCTACCCGGAATGTCCGGCACGGGATCGATGCCGGCAGCGTGTCAATTGCACTGCGCGACTGTTCGCGTCGCGCGGAGAAACCCGTCATGATTTTTGAGATTGCCCAGATCGACATACAGGAAAACGGCGAGCCGGGGTTTGAACGTGCGGTCGCCGACGCGAGGTCGTTCATCGAACGCGCGCCCGGTTGCCATGGCTTGCATCTGTATCGCGGTATCGAGCAACCGTCGCGCTATCGTCTGATGGTGCAATGGGAAAGCGTCGAGCGGCACGACGCCTTTCGTCAGACAGCCGATTTTCAGCGTTGGCGCGAACTGGCCGGACCCTTCTTCGTGGGTCCGCCTTCAGTCGAGCACGTGCGCGAAGTCTGATCAGCGTGCGGCACGGTGTGCCGCCGCGTCCTTGCGGCGTGCACGATCCGCATCGCTGGCGCTATGGTTTTTTGCAAGATGCTGGTCAGGATCGCGTGACCGATTGAACACGAGCGGTCGACCGGGCACCGGGTTCGATCGCGCCGGCTTGCGAGTGGGACATGCCTGATGCGACTTCACGACTGGACGACGGGCCGCGCGTGGGTTCCGCCCGCGAGTTCGCGGGTGCCCAGGTGACGGTGCTGGAATGCGACGGAAGCGTGCTGGTGGTGCGTTGGGTCGAGCCCGGTGTCCGGCATTTCGGTGAGCAGCGCTGGCGGCGCGCCATCGCTTCCCGCCGCGGCATCTGCGTGCTGTCGCATTTGCCTATCTTCCCCGGAGACGCGGTGTTTCGTCCGGCGGAGCGGCCGAGACCGACCAATGCCGCCGCGATGATCCTCGCGAGCGATGTGCTGGGCATGCAGCCTGCCTGAACGCGTGCCGGCGCGCGCAGCGCCGGCACGACCGGATCACGATTGCGCGACGGTATTCCTGAGTACGCCGATCCCTTCGATCTCGACCTCGCACACGTCGCCTGCGCGCATCCAGAGCGGCGGATTGCGCGCCATGCCGATGCCCGACGGCGTGCCGGTCGCGATGACGTCGCCGGGCTCGAGCGTCATGACTTCGCTGATGGTGACGATCAGCGTGGCGATGTCGAAGATCATGTCGTTCGTATTGGCTTCCTGCACGACGACACCGTTGAGCCGGGTCTGCAGCTTGAGGCCGGCCGCGCCCGCCGGTAGTTCGTCGACGGTCACCAGTTCGGGGCCCAGTGCGCCCGTTTCGTCGAAATTCTTTCCGACCGTCCATTGCGGCGTCTTGAACTGATAGTCCCGCAGGGTCGCGTCGTTGAAGACCGTATAGCCGGCCACATGGTTCAACGCATCGCTTCGCCCGATGCGTCGGCCGCCGCGGCCGATGATCACCGCCAGCTCGCCTTCGTAATCGAGCTGATCCGATTCTGTCGGCTTGCGTATCGCAGCACCGTGCGCGGTCAGGCTGCTGCGAAAGCGCGCGAACAGCGTCGGATACGACGGAACCTCGTATCCCGCTTCTTGCGAGTGTTCGGCATAGTTGAGCCCGACGCAGATGATCTTCGTCGGCCGCGTCACGGGCGGGAGCAGGGTGCAGTCGGCCAGGTCGAGCGGCCGGCCGGCCAACTGCAGGCGTTGGCTCGCTTGCGCCAGCGCGGAAGGACCGCCGGAGACGAGGGTGTCGAGATCGCCGGGATAGTCGGGATCGGTACGCGTCAGTCCGAGATAACGGCCGTCGCCGGACCGGATGGCGAGGCCGGTGGTACCGTCGCGTACGAAGCTGATGAATCGCATGATGGTTTTCCGATAATCAAGTCAAACAAGCCGGAAGGCGTGCGGTCGCGCCGCGCAGCCCTTCGATCGTGTGCGGGATGGTGGGTCCCGCGTGATGCGGGCGGCGGCCCGATGTCATTTGCCGGTCGAACCGGGCGCGCCGTCGTCAGTCACTTCGTTTGCGATGGCAGCCCGGATCCGCTTCAATTGCGCCGGATCGACCTGCCGCCGGACTTTCGCGACGTCGGATGCGCTCACCTTGCCGGCACGATTGCCCCAGCTGTCGCGTACGAACGTCGCGAGTTCGGCGATCTGCAGGTCCGATAGCCGCCAGCCGAATGCGGGCATGGCCAACGGCGCCGGATCGGATCGGGTCGACGGCATCCGCGAGCCGGTCAGAATCACGTGAATGACCGACGACGGATCGTCGGACGCGACCACCGCATTGCCGGCCAGCGCGGGAAACGCCTTCATCGCGCCGCTGCCGTCCGAGCGATGGCATGCATTGCAGTTGTTGAGGTACAGCAACGCGCCGCCTGTCGGTGTCACGCCCGAGCGCAACGCCGCGATCGCATCCGACTTGACGGGCAGGGCTGCCGACGTCTGCGGTGCGCGACCGGGGCCGAGGCTGCCGAGGTAATCGGCAACCGCGCCCAGGTCGGCGTCGCTGAAATACTGCGTGCTGTTCTCCACGACTTCGGACATGCCGCCGAACGTGGCGCTGCCGTGTGATCGTCCGGTTCGCAGAAGCTGAACGATGCTGTCACGTGTGAGCTTGCCCGCGCCGTTTCCGCTTCCGCTTCCGTATCCGGGGCGCAGCTCGGGGGCGTGCCAGCCCGCGAGCGTGTAACCGCTCAGGTACAGGTCCGTTCCGCGCGCGTCGAACGCTTTCTCCTGGCCCATCGGGCCGTGAGGCGTATGACATGCGCCGCAGTGCGCGAGCCCTTGAACGAGATAGGCGCCGCGATTCCACGCCGCGCTTTGTGCGGGATCGTCGCGATACGTGCCACTGGGGCGAAACAGAAGATTCCATCCCGTGAGCAGCACGCGCAGGTTGAACGGAAAGTGGAGCCGCGTCTGCGGATTCGGCTGGCCGATCGGGCGGACGCCATGCATGAAGTACGCATAGAGGGCACGGGTATCGGTGTCGCTGACCTTCGAGAAGGACGGGTACGGCATGGCGGGGTAGAGCAGGTGTCCGTCCTTCGCGACGCCTTTGCGCAGCGCGGCCGCGAAGTCGTCGTAGCTGTAGCTGCCGATCCCGTGCTTGATATCTGGCGTGATGTTCGTCGAATAGATCGTGCCGAACGGCGTTTCCATCGGCAGTCCGCCGGCGAACGGCTGGTCGCGGCGCGATGTATGGCATGCCACGCAATCACCGACGCGCGCCAGATAGGCGCCGCGCGCGATCTGGTCGGCATCCTGCGCGTTCGCGGCGGCCGGTTGCAACCATGCGGCCAGCGTGGCGCAGGCAAATAGCAGGCCGAATGAGATCGCGGCCGGTTTCGTGCGTTGCTCACCCATTGCAATTCCTATGCCGGTAGCAGTGGACCAGGATTCTTCAGGTATTGCTCGCGGATCGCGCGCGCCGCGAAATACGCTTGCGCGCCGACCATGCCGGTCGGGTTGTAGGCCCAGTTTTGCGGAAACGCGCATGCGCCCGTCACGAATACGTTGTGCACGTCCCACGATTGCAGGTACTTGTTGACGACGCTCGTGTCCGGGCGATCCCCGCAGACCGCGCCGCCGGTCGTATGCGTGGTCTGGTACGGCCGCATGTCGAAGTGATCGCCGATCTTTCCGGCATGGACCGACATTGATTTCGGCTTCATCACGCGCGCGACTTGCTCGGCCTTGTCGGTGACGAAACGCGTCATGCGCATCTCGTTGTCGTGCCAGTCGAATGTCATGCGCAGCAAAGGGAGGCCGTATGCGTCGCGATAGGTCGGATCAAGATCCAGGTAGTTCGTGCGGTATGACATGACCGAGCCTGCCGTACCGATGGAAAACGAATGCAGGTAGTTGTCCTTGAGCGCTTTCTTCCAGGCAGCCCCCCATTTGGGGGTGCCTTCCGGCAGCAGGGTCTGACCGATCGGGCGGCCGCCGGTGACCATCGCGCTGATATAGGCGCCGCCGACGAACCCCGCCGCGGAATGATCGAAGTGATCCGCATTGAAGTCGTCGAATGCCTGGCCCCCGGAGCCGGCGCCGATGAATGGATCGATGTGGACGTCTTTGTCGAAGAACAGCGAGACCGCGCTGTTCTTCTGGTAGGCGAAGTTTCTGCCGACGGTTCCCGTTCCCGTCACCGGATCGTACGGCGTTCCGATCCTGGACAGCAGCAGCAAGCGCACGTTGTGCATCTGGAATGCGCAAAGCACGACGATGCGCGCCGGTTGAAACACTTCCTGGCCCTGTGCATCGAGATAGGTCACGCCGGTGGCGCGCTGGCCGGACGAATCGAGTGCCACACGCGTCACATGCGATCGGTCGCGCAACTCGAAATTGGGTTTGGCCAGTAACGCGGGCAAGATGCAGGCTTGCGGCGATGCCTTCGCATACATGTAGCAGCCGAAGCCTTCGCAATAGCCGCAGAAGTTGCACGGGCCGAGCTGCAGCCCGTATGGATTCTGATAGGCGATCGACGCATTGGACGCGGGAATCGGAAATGGATGGAAACCGGCTTCGCTCGCCGCATGCCTGAACAGTGTCGCCGGATAATTGTCGGCGAGCGGCGGACACGGATAGTCACGCCGGCGCATGGCCTCGAAGGGATTGCCGCCGTCGACAATCTGGCCGTGCAGATTGCCTGCCTTGCCCGACGTGCCCATCACGGCCTCGATACGCTCGAAGTACGGTTCGAGTTCGTCCAGCGTATAAGGCCAGTCCTGGATCGTCATGTCGCCGGGAATGAACCCGGCGCCATATCGCTGCACGTAGTGCGAGCGGATCTTGAGGTCGGCAGCATTGGCGCGCCAGGTCGTGCCGTTCCAGTGCACGCCCGCGCCGCCCACCCCGGTACCCAGCAGGAACGCGCCGAGCTGCCGGTAGGGCAATGCGTCCTCGTTCGGCGCATGCCGGATCGTGACCGTCTCGCGCGCAAGATTCTGCATCAGCTTGCGTCGCTGAATGTAAGCGAGCTCGTCGGCGATGGCAGGGTACGCGAACTCGGGGCTCGTATCGCGGTTTTCGCCGCGCTCCAGGCCAACTACGGTCAGGCCGGCCTCGGCCAGCTCCATACCCATGATCGCACCTGTCCAACCCATCCCGACGAGGACGGCGTCCACTTCCGGCTTCGTAATATGCGGCATATGCATCTCAACCCTGCTGACCTTCGATGCTGACCGGGCCGTACGGGTAGCGCTTGCCGGTCCCGACCCAGTCGAGGAAGTCCGCCCTGGCTCCCGGAAAGCCGATCATCTTCCAGCTGCCCATCTCCTTGTTGCCTCCGTGGATCGGGTCCGACAGATAGCCTTCACGGGTGTTCTCCAGCAGAAACGCGAAGAAATCCGTCGCGGAGATATCGTCGAATGCCATCGCGCCTGACTCCAGGCGTGCGAGCACGTCGGTCTGTTCCGCGACGGCGAGTTCGGCAAAACGCTTGCCTGCGAAGTCGCGCATGCATCGTGCGTTCGTTGCCTGGATGCCGGCCCGGTACAACTCGCGCGGCGTCAGCCGCGACTGATAGCCGAACAGCGGTGAGGCGGCACGAAACGGACCTTGCATGTACCAGTGCGCCGCGTAGCCGTAACCGGTTTCCAGTTGCCTGTCGATGAAGACGGGTACGTTCAGGTCCAGCGCGCCGGGCCCTTCATCGTCGTGCGGGATCAGGCGGTCCACTGCCGCGAGCACGAAATGCCATTCTTCGAGCGTGAAGAACACCGGACGATAGTTGTCGAGCCGGACGCCGCTGTCGGCGTTTTGCGTTGCCGTCGGTGATGGCGATGCGTCGTCTCCGGGATGGCACGCCCCCATCGCGACGGCGGCAGGAACGATGGCGACGCGTTTGAGGAATACGCGCCGGCCGGACGCCGGCTTCGGCGGCTTGTCTCCGCGTGACTGGGCTTTGCTCATAGACGGGTTTTCAGGCCATTTCGAGGTGTCGTCACATGCGCGCGGGCGCTGCCGCTACAGTCCGCTGACGATGCGGCGAGCGCGCGCCGGTACGCATTTCAATAGGCCTGAGTGGTGCGAATGCTCGTGAATGAGAGCGCGTGTCAGGCCATGCGTCGAAGGGTGTCGGTAGCAACAGTACCCACAGCCCCGTGCGATGGCAGCCCCCTGTTTGGGGAGGGGGCGCAGGATGGACGACCCGGGCAGTTATGCGGCCAGCAATCGGCCGCGAGAAGCCGTATCGCCGCGTTGCTGCATGGTCGACCGGATGGTGAAATTCTCGGGTATGCGTGACCTGCGTCGCTGCAGCGCATGCGCAAGACGATGCGCGCCGGAAGCGCAAGGTAGATCCGGATGCCCCCCACTTGGGGAGGATCCTTGCAAATGTCCCGACGGTCCGAGGATCATTGCGTTAGCGAGGTTTGCTTCTCAATGCTGACGAATTCCTCTCGACGCAGCCGAAATTGCTTGCGTAGTCGCTGTCATCCGCAGTACAGGGGGAAGACGCGGCGCCAGCGGATTGCAATCGCGATACTCGACTTCGCCGCGAATGGCGAGCCGAGCGTGGCTTTGCCGAGGCGAGATGAAACCAACCAAGGAGCCTGCCATGTCGACCTTCTCGAGACGTTCGTTCGTCCAGTCAATCGGTGCCGCAACATTTGCGCCAGGCGTGTTGCTCGCGTCGGAGGATGGGGTGGCTGCGCCCGGAAAGTCCGCGCCACCGCAGGGCGGCGGCGCGAACTATGCCGATTACAAGCATATCCGGGTCGCCCAGGACAGCGGGGTCGCCACGGTGACGTTGAACTACCCGCCGCTCAACCTGCTCGACGAGGTGTTGTCGGAGGAGTTCGATTCGCTGATCCGACAACTTGAACAGGATGCGAACGTACGTGTCGTTGTGCTGCAGAGCGCCGTGCCGAAGTTCTTCATTGCGCACTCGGGCCTGCATCGTGTCGGCTCCGCGCCGAAAACGACTTCGAACACACGCACGTTCCGCCTGACACAGATGCTCGGCGAGCGCCTGCGCAACATGCCCAAGGCAGTGATCGCCAAGGTCGAAGGCATCGCTCGCGGCGGTGGCTGCGAGATCGCGCTGGCCGCGGACATGTGTTTCGCCGCGATCGGCGAAGCCGTGTTCGGCCAACCGGAGGTTGTTTGCGGGCTTGTTCCGGGCGGTGGCAACACGCAGCGCCTGCCGAGGCGGATGGGGCGCGCCCGCGCCCTCGAGGTGCTGCTGACCGGAGAGGATTTCTCGGCGGAACTGGCCGACCATTACGGCTATATCAATCGCGCGCTGCCGGCCAAGGAACTGGGTCCGTTCGTGGACAAACTCGCACGCCGCATCGCGACCTTTCCGCCCACCACGATCGCCCACCTGAAAAGGTCCGTGGACATGGGGTCAGACGTCTCCTTCTCCGAAGGCTTGTTGGTGGAGGCGCACGAGGCCGATCTTTGCGTCGCCAATGAAGCGATACAGGCGCGCGTGAAAGCGATACTCGCGGCCGGTGCCGAGACCTACGAAGGTGAACTTCGCTTTCCCGACCTTTCCGCGAACCTGCCTCCTGCCGATTGAGTGGTTTTCTTGCCTCCGGAAGAGGGACTCGCAAGTACGGCCGTTATCGCGAGCGAGCTGGCCCGTGACTGAAGGGAAATCCCGAGGCGCGTATCGCCCTCGGGATTTCATGTTGACTATCGCTCCACGCTGCGCGTGCGCGCGAACGACCCGAACGGCCCGAACGGGTCGAAGGTCGAGTGGTCGGGCACGTTCACGCCGCACGGCGCGACCGACGACGATACCGTGCAGCTGTTCCGCGGGATCTACGAAGACGGCCTCGCGGAACTGGCGAAGCGGTTCGCGGCGGTCTGATGGCAGCGCTTCGCATCGTGTGTGACGGAGCCGGGTTGTCCGGCTCCCGCTGCGGATTCGCCGCGGGTTTCGGCCTGCCGCGAAGGCGTTGGCGTGTCCGCCCGGCTTATACCGTTGCGTCCGGCGCGCGGCCGCCGTCGGCATGCAGTTCGTCGATCAGTTGCCGCGCGCCGGGCGAGATCGGCGCGCCCTTGCGCGTGACGAGCTCGTAAGGCTCGCTGCGCGAACCGATCCGGAGCGGCAGGATGCGTGTCATGTCGTGCCGCGCGAAGAACTCGGCGACATCGATCGACACGAGCGCGACGAACGACGGATTGCCTTGCAGCAGCGCGAGCGTCGCGAACGCCGACGTCGTTTCGAGCAGATGCGGCGGAAAGCGGATGTCGGCTTCGAGGAATTCGCGTTCGAGCAGCAGACGCATCGGCATGTTCGCGCGATACACGACCCATCGGTACTCGGCGAGGTCGCGCAGCGCGAGCTTCTTCGCGGCCTTCAGCGGATGACGCACGTTCGCGACCACGGCAAGCGTCTCGTCCTGCAGCTTCACGCTGTCGTAGAGCTGTGGCGTGCGGCTGATGGTCGTGCGGCAGATCGCGAGGTCGAGCCGACCCGCGTCGATCTCGCTCAGCAGTGCCTCGCTGGTGTCCTCGACGATCTCGACGGACATTTCCGGATGGCGCGCAACGAGCGTCGAGATCGCGTCGGTCAGCCGCGGCACCGCGCCCATGATCACGCCAACGCTCACGCGACCGCCATGCCCGCGCAGGATGCCGACGATTTCCTCGCGCAGATGCGCGAGATCGGTGTGAATCAGCCGGGCGTAGCGGATCACGCAATCGCCGACCTCGGTTGGTTCGAGCCCACGATTGGTGCGATTGAACAGTGGCGTGCCGAAGGTCGTCTCGATCTCCTGCAGCGCCTTGCTCGCGCCCGGCTGCGTGAGTGCAACCTGTTGCGCGGCCTTCAGCAGCGAGCCCTGGTCGGCGAGCGCGATCAACAGGCGCAGCTGTTTCAGGTGAAGACGCGAAATGATCGAATGAAGCGGTGGCGTCATGGGAATGACAAAAAGTTATACCGGTATCACATCCGGTCAATTGCCGCGACGGGCGCGTCTCTTTATGCTGGCGCGTCGAACCTTGTTTTACGCACATTTTCGGGAGCGTGACCCGATGTGTCGCCGGAGCGCGGCGGAGCGGGTCGCACGCACTATAACTTGAACTTATTGTCGTGTCGATTGCGGTCGCGCCGGAACGGCACGCACCGGATGCCTGGAGCGAAGCAGAATGGATCTGAACATCGAAGGCCGCTGGGCGCTGGTCTGCGCGGCCAGCAAGGGACTGGGCAAGGGTTGCGCGCAGGCGCTCGTCGCCGAGGGCGTGAACGTCGTGATCACCGCGCGCGGCAGCGAAGCACTGGAGGCGACCGCACGCGAATTGCGCGCACTCAATCCGGCCGTCACGGTGGTGGCGGCGGCCGGTGACATCACGACCGGCGCGGGCCGTGCGGCAGGCGCTCGCGGCCGCGCCGCACATCGACATCCTCGTGAACAACGCGGGCGGCCCGCCGCCGGGCGATTTCCGCGAGTGGACGCGCGACGACTGGATCGCCGCGATCGACGCGAACATGCTGACGGCGATCGAGCTGATCAAGGCGACCGTCGACGGGATGACCGAGCGTGGTTTCGGGCGCATCGTCAACATCACGTCGAGCGCCGTGAAAGCGCCGATCGACGTGCTCGGCCTGTCGAACGGCGCACGTACGGGCCTGACCGGCTTTGTCGCGGGTATCGCGCGGCAGAAGCGCATCGCGGCGCGCAACGTGACGATCAACAATTTGCTGCCGGGGCTGTTCGACACCGACCGTCTGAAGAAGGCGACCGAAGCATCGGCGCAAGCAGAAGGGACGGACTACGAAGCGACGCGTGAAGCGAAGCGCCGGAACGTGCCGGCCGGGCGTTTCGGCACGGCCGACGAGTTCGGCGCAGCGTGCGCATTCCTGTGCAGCGCGCATGCGGGCTATCTGACGGGGCAGAACGTGTTGCTCGACGGCGGCGCGTATCCGGGAACCTTCTGACGGCCTGAGCGGCTGCAGTCGAATGCCCGGGCCGCGCGACGCGCCCGGGCATGGCCTTGCTCGCGTTACTTGATCACGAGCGGATTGACCGGCGCACCGGTGCCGCCGACGATTTTCAGCGGCGCGGCCGTATACAGGAATTGCCACTGGCCGTCGCGCGCGCAATCTTCCGCGAGCGCGTCGAGCAGCACGACCTCGGTGAACACGACACCGAGGTTGCGCATCAACGCGTTGTGCAGCGGGATCATCACGCCCGATGCAGGATCGACCGTGACTTCGTTGCCCATCGTGTCGGTGACGAGGTTCGGGATCTCCATCTCGCGGAACCATTCGACGAGCTCGCGGCTGAACGTGAGGCCCGGCTCGATGTAGTCGCGATAGAACTCGGCCTCGTCGCGCTCGTAGAACGACCCGATCCAGCCGGTGCGGATCATCAGGATGTCGCGCGGCTCGATCGTCACGTTCTGTGCGCGCGCCGCTTCGAGCAGATCGTGGTGATCGAACGTCTCGCCCTTGTCGAGCACGCGCTTGTCGCGATGGCGCGCGATGTCGATCAGCACCGCGCGGCCGACGATGCCGCGCTTGGCGATCGGCAGGATGCTCGCGCGATCGAGGCCGCCGACCGTGCTCAGCGCGTCATAGCCGTTCCACAGCGTGTCGTCGTACCACACGTGGCCGAGCGCATCGCACTGAGTCGAGCCCTGCACGTGCATGAAGATCACGTCGTCCGCGTATTCGACGTTGCCGTCGAAGTGCGCCTTGCCCGCGAGAAAGTGGCCCTTGTCGAGCACGTTCATCCGCATCGACGGGCGCCGCCCAGGAAACAGCGGTTCGCCTTTTGCATGGCCGATATCCACCTGCAGCGTGAAGGTCCGGCCCTGGCGCACGGCGCCGATGCCGCGCATCACCTGCTCGGCCTGCAGATAGTTCAACGCGCCGACTTCATCGTCGGGCCCCCACTTGCCCCAGTTGGTCGGCAGGCCGTCGAGCAGGCGCTTGACGTCCGGGCCGTCGGCCGGTTTCTGCACACACATGTTCGTCTCCATCGTTATGGTCGACGCGAGCCCGGGACGGTTTGTCCTTCGGGCATTCGACGTCGGACGGGCGCGCCGGGTATGGCGCGACGCAGGGCCAGTATGAAGAGCGCGCCGCGCATCCGGTATTGAGAGCGACTCATAGCGTTATAAAAATCTGTCATGCGCGAAGTGTTGACGCGGACCGGGCGGTTTTGAAACCATCGTGGTCACTCGCGTCGACGCCGCATGGGCATCGACGCCAACGCATTCATACGCATGCCGGAATATTGCGTGTGCAGTCGATTGACCCACACAGGAAACGGAAATGAATATCGCAGGCAACTTGCTGATCGGTCAGCACGCACGACGCGGCACTCACGGCGTCACGTACGCGATCGACGCGGCGAGCGGTGAACGCATGGAGCCGGCTTTCGGCGGTGCGACCGTCGTCGATCTCGATGAAGCGTGCGCGCTGGCCTGGGCGGCCTTCGACGCATATCGAGAAACCTCGCCCGAAGCGCGCGCGCGGTTTCTCGAAGCGATTGCGGCGAACATCCTCGCGCTCGGCGATGCGCTCGTCGAGCGCTGCGTTGCCGAATCGGGCCTGCCGCGTGCGCGCGTCGAAGGTGAACGCGGGCGCACGGTCGGCCAGTTGCGCATGTTCGCCGGCGTGGTGCGCGCGGGTGACTACGTCGAGGCTCGCATCGATCCGGCGCAACCGGAGCGCCAGCCTGCGCCGCGCCCCGATCTGCGCCTGCGCCATATCGGCATCGGGCCCGTCGCGGTATTCGGCGCGAGCAACTTCCCGCTCGCGTTCTCGGTCGCGGGCGGCGATACGGCATCGGCGCTCGCGGCCGGCTGCCCGGTGATCGTGAAGGCGCACTCGGCGCACCCCGGCACGTCGGAACTCGTCGGGATGGCCGTGCAGCAGGCCGTGAAGGACTGCGGGATGCCCGAAGGCACGTTCTCGCTGCTGTTCGGCAGCGGCCGCGAAATCGGCCAGGGCCTCGTGCGCGACCGCCGCGTCAAGGCAGTCGGTTTCACCGGCTCGCGCCATGCGGGAACCGAGCTGATCGCGATCGCCAATGCGCGGCCCGAACCGATCCCCGTCTATGCGGAGATGAGCAGCCTCAATCCGGTACTGCTGTTCCCGCATGCGCTGGAACGGCGCGGCGATGCGATCGCGCACGCGTTCGTGCAGTCGCTGACGCTCGGCGCCGGGCAGTTCTGCACGAACCCGGGGCTGATCTTCGCAGTGGAAGGGCCGGCGCTCGATCGCTTCATCGCGGCGGCGGCCGAGCGGCTCGCGCAGGCACCTGCTGCGACGATGCTCACGCCGGGCATTCATCAGGCATTCGCGCGCGCGGTGACTGCGTTCGCGCAGCATCCGCAGGTGCGGACCGTCGCACGTGCCAATGCGCCGACCGGTGCGAACCAGGGGCAGGGCGCGCTGTTTTCGACGAGTGCCGACGCGTTTCGCGAATCGAAGGCACTGCACGAGGAGATTTTCGGCGCAGCGTCGTTGATCGTCCGGTGTCCCGACCTGAAGACGATGCTCGCGCTGGTCGAGTCGCTGGAAGGGCAACTGACGACGGCGATCCATATCGACGAAGCCGATTACGCGGACGTGCGCCTGTTCCTGCCGGCGCTGGAGCGGCGCGCGGGCCGCGTGCTGGTCAACGGTTTCGGTACAGGCGTCGAGGTAGCGCATGCGATGGTGCACGGCGGCCCGTTTCCGTCCACCGCGGACGGGCGCTCGACGTCGGTCGGCAGTCTCGCGATCCGCCGATTCCTGCGGCCGGTCAGCTATCAAGACATGCCGGATGCGCTGCTGCCCGAAGCATTGCGAACGAGCAATCCGTGGGCGATCAATCGCCTGCTCGACGGGACGATGACGCTCGCGAACTAAGGCTCGCGCAGTAAGCAAGCGGGGCGCCGTGAAGCAACGGTGCCCCGCGTTTTCGCGGACATGTTCCTCTTCCCCGACATCGACGCGCGACTACGGCGAAATGAGCGGGATCTTCGCGCACGGCCGCTCGACGTGGCCGATGCGCCGCTGTCGATCGATCGTTGAGCCGCTGAAAACCGCTGACGATGCAACAAGGCCCGCTTGCGCGGGCCTCGTCGTGCCGGTGAAGGGGAGGGTCGGTCGCGTGGCGGTCAGCCGTGCGTGCGCGGCCGGTAGTCGATCATGCTGGAGAACACCGCGATCAGTACGGCCATCGCGACGAAGAACAGCAGCGCGAGGAAGTACGATCCCGACCACTGGACGATCAGGCCGATCAAGATCGGTACCACGACGCCGACCATGCTGCCGCAGAAGTTCATCGTGCCGCCGAGCACGCCGGCGCGCTCCGGGCCGCCGACGATTGCCGGCAGGCTCCAGTACATTCCGCAGAAGCGGATGAAGAACATCGCGATACTCAGCAGCAGCACGACTGCGTTGGCGTTGGCGATATAGGCCGCCGCGAGGATACACGCTGCCGCGATCAGTGACGAGCCGCCGAACATTGTGCGCATCACGAGGTTCGGCGATGCCCCCGACGCTTTCCAGCGATCGCCGATGGTGCCGCCGATCAGTTCGCCGACGAAGCCCGACATGAAGATGACGAAGGTCGCGCCGCCCGTCGTCGCGATGTTGAAGCCGTAGGTCTTGTGCAGGTAGCTTGGCATCCACGTCAGCAGCCCGTAGAACACCGCGAGGATGCAGCTGTAGCCGGCGAACATCGCGAGCACCGAGCGGTCCTTCACGAGTTCGCGCAGCGGCACGCGTTCGCCCGAAGCTTTCGCCGGCGAGTGCTCGCGCGTGATGTGTTCGAGCTCGGCCGCATTCACGCCCGGGTGCTCGGACGGATGATTGCGGATGTAGCGCCACACCAGCACGCCCACTAGCATCGTGCCGACACCCGCGATCACGAACGCGATGCGCCACGACCCGAACCACGCGATCAGCCCGGAGATCAGGATTGCGCCGAGCGCGCTGCCGAGCGGCGCGCCGCCGTCGACAAGCACTGCGCCGCGGCCGCGTTCATGCGGCGTCAGCCACGAGCCGATCAGCTTCGCGCCGGCCGGGAACACCGGCGATTCGGCGAAGCCGAGGCCCATGCGCGTGAGCATCAGCAGAATCCAGCTGTGCGACGCGGCGCCGAGCGCCTGGAACGCGCCCCACGCGAGCGTCGCGGTCGCGATGATGCCGCGCGTGTGATAGCGGTCGAGCATCACGCCGACCGGAATCTGCATCAGCGCATACGACCAGAAGAACGCGCTCAGCATTAGGCCTTCGAGTGCCGGCGACATGTTGAATTCCGGCGCGATCAGCGGCATCGCGACCGACAGTGACGCGCGATCGATGTAGTTGATCGCGACCAGCAGCAGCATGAGCAGGAAGATGCGCCAGCGGACGCTGGTCGGCCGTGCCGCCGCGTCGAGCGAGGCCGGCGATGCCGTCGGGACGGCGGGGGAATTCGAGGGGGGCATGCGTGTCTCCGTCGTTATGGTTGCGGGGCGATGCATCGTCCCGTGCAGCGACTGTAGGGGTACGGCCGCGTCTTGCCTAATGACGCTTCGTGATCGCGTGATAACCAAACGGCGCGGCGTGCGCGGGGAATAAGCGGGCGTTATCGGGCGATCCGTTTTTTTCATTACCGGCGGCGATCGGCCGCTTGTAGTGTTTGGTGCGGAGACTTCACACGGAGAAAGCATCATGAACCCATTCCAATATTTCTTTCCCACCACGCTGAAATTCGGCAACGGCCTCGCGCGCCAGGCCGGCGAACTGCTGAAGCCGCTGTTCAGCGGCAAGCTGCTGGTGGTGACCGACGAAGGCCTGATCAAGAGCGGCGTGCTCGAAGGGTTTTTCGCATCGCTGCGCGACGCGGACGTTGCATACGAGATCTTTTCGGGCGTCGAGGCGAACCCGAGCACGGCTGTGCTCGACAGCGCGCTGACGTTCCTGAAGGAACACCGCTGCACCGCCGTGATCGGCGTCGGCGGCGGCAGCAGCATCGATACCGCGAAGGGCGTGGCCGCGATGGCCACCAACGGCGGCACGATTCTCGATTACGAGGGCTACAACAAGATTCCGGACGAACCGCTGCCGATCTTCGCGATTCCGACCACGTCGGGCACCGGCAGCGAATGCACGGCATCGACGGTGTTCACGAACAAGGAAACGCTGTTCAAGACCGTGATCGTCAGCCACAAGCTGTTCCCGAAGCTCGCGATCCTCGATGCGGAACTCACGCTGAAGCTGCCGGCCGCGATCACCGCGGCCACCGGCATGGATGCGCTCACGCATGCGATCGAGTCGTACGTGTCGAAGCAGGCGAACCCGGTGAGCCAGTCGCTCGCGCTGGGCGCGATCCGCCTGATCGGGCGCAGCCTGTGCAACGCGTTCTACGTCGGCTCCGATCTTGCGGCACGCGAGGACATGCTGCTCGGCTCGTTCCTGGCCGGCGTCGCGTTTTCGCAGTCGAAGCTCGGCAACGTGCATGCGATCTCGCACACGATGGGCGGCGTGTTCAACATCGCGCACGGCATCGCGAACGCGGCGCTGCTGCCGTACGTGATCGACTTCAACCGGCCCGCATGCCCGGAGCTGTACCGCGATATCGCCCAGGCACTCGGCGGCGATGTGACCCACGGCGATGCGGAAACGGCCGCGCGTGCGCTGGTCGAGCAGATCGTCGAACTCAATCGCGCGCTCGAGATTCCGTCGAACATCCGCGAACTCGGCGTCGACCTCGCACACCTGCCGCAGATGGTGACCGACTCGATGCGCAGCGGCAACGTGCTCGTCAACCCGCGCCTGACCACTGCGCGCGATGTCGAAGGCATCATCCGCGCCGCGTACGCCGGCGAACTTTGATCGCGCGCAAGTACCGATTACCCGATTCGATTCAACCAGGAGCAGTCATGTATTACGAAATGCGGACCTACACGGTCCAGATCGGCAAGATGAACGAATACCTGCGGCACTTCGAGAAGGAAGGCCTGCCGGTGATCTCCCGCTATGCGACGCTTGTCGGCTGGTGGTACACGGAAATCGGCGAACTGAACCAGGTCGTCCATATCTGGGCGTACGAAAGCCTGGACGATCGCATCAAGCGCCGCACCGCGCTGTACGAGGATCCGGACTGGCTCGAGAAATTCGTGCCGAAGGCATTCCCGATGCTCGAGAAGATGGAATCGAAGCTGCTGCGTCCGGCCGCGTTCTCGCCGATCAAGTAAGCGGGGAACCCTGTAGCGTTTCGACGAGCAGGCGCGCACCTGGCGACAGGTGCGCGAAGGTACGTGCGACGACGCCGTACGGCTCGTCGAGCGCCGGAATCGCGACGGGCAGGCAGGCAACGAGGCCAAACCGCTCGCCGAACTCGGCGACCTCACGCGGGATCACGGCCACCAGTTCCGGGTTCGCCTGCAGCAGCGTGAGCGTCGCGAACGTCGACGCCGTTTCGATCGGATAGCGCGGCACGTCGATACCCGCATCGGCCAGCGCGCGTTCGAGCGCGAGTCGCATCGGCGTGTTGACAGGATACGCGACCCATTCAGCCTCGGTGAGGTCGCGCAGCGTCAGTGCCGAGCGCCCGGCCAACGCGTGCGTGCGTGCCGTCACGACCGCCAGCGGCTCGGCGTTCAGCGGCACGTAGTCGTACGCCTCCGGGCGCCGGCTGCCGCCGTTGCGGCAGATCGCAAGATCGATGCGGCCATCGTCGATCAGCGTGAGCAGGCTCGCGCTGGTGCCTTCGACGATCTCGACCGACAGGTGCGGCTGGCGGCGGCGCAGGTCGGTCAGCGCACGCGTGAGCAACGGCACTGCACCCATGATCACACCGACCGCAAGATGGCCGCCGTGGCCTTGCGTGAGCGCGAGGACTTCGGTATGCAGATGTTCGAGGTCGCTGTAGATGAGGCGCGCGTAGCGCGTGACGCAGCGGCCGAGGTCGTTTGCGACGAGGCCTTTCGGTTGCCGCTCGAACAGCGGCATGCCGAGGATGTCCTCGATCTCGCGCAGCACCTTGGTGGCGCCGGGCTGCGAGATTGCCATCTCTTCCGACGCCTTGTGCAGCGAGCCGTGGTTTTCCAGCGCGATCAGCAGCTTAAGTTGCTTCAGGCGAAGGCGTGACGCGATATTGGCAAGTGAGGGGACTGCCAGCGGCTTCATGATAAAGCGACCAAATTGGATTCTCGAATTGTAGCGCTGCCTTACATCCCGGCGAAAGCAGATTGGGCTTACGTCGGAACCTCTCGCCGAGCATCTGCAGCAGCTCGCGAATCTGCTCGAGCGCATCGGTCAACTCCGAAGCCGGAACCGCTTCCGAGCAGCGGTAGCAGGAAGCGATCGTATAGGCGCAATGCGAGCCATTGATTGCAATATCGGTACGGAGCAAGCGTGGAAACAGAACTGTCGCGTTGATCGTTGACGCCGGGGACTCGCGGTGCTAGCGGCTGACGGCAGAGCCCGCATATATTGACTTGCGTGCATCGAGTGATTCGGCTACGCGTTACCGGCAGGTGGGTGGTGGCACGAGCGGCCTGCTCGGCAAGCGCACTGACCTGCACTCGACGGCGGGGCTACACGCATGCGAGCGGCTCGGACGGGCGGGGCAATGGCCAGCCGACCCTAGACCACAAAACTGTCCCACCTGGAAGTGGAAAATGCCGGCATGACGTTGTCGTCAAGACCAGGAGGTCATGCCGTGACGATTAGATCCTAAAAATTAATACTATTTCAGGCCCGCTCTTAAGGACGGGTGATATTGAGCACGATACGATCAATGCGCATCACTCAGCTTTCCTTGTGAAGTTCACCGTAGATTTGAGGGGGCCATATGAAGTCAAGACTTCTATCATTTTTTGCTGCCATCATTATCGGGGCTCCGTCCGTTGCGCTCGCATCGGAGGCATATTCTCCCGCAAAACCGAACTCATCGGCAGTTGCCAGAAAGCATGGTGATCCTGTCGTTTCCGCCGCGCGCAAGCAAGCGCGAGCGACCGATCGTGCTCTTGCAAAGCGTGTGCGGAAGAGTATTGCAAAGGACCACGCCCTGGATCAGGCGCGCATCGTGGTATTTGCCAAAGGCGGCGCCGTGACGTTGACCGGCGAGGTAGCCGATGAGCCGCAAATCGCACTCGCGGAAAAACGTACGAGCGCTGTCCCTGGGGTGACATCGGTCAATAACCGGCTGACGCTTTCCGAAGGCGGTAGTTGAGGGCGGCCCAATGACTGATCCCGGTGAGATTGCAGAATCTCACCGATTTGATGAGACACCCGGATCGATAACCGATCCAGAACGCATGGTCGGATGGATTGGCCGCAAGCCGAGTGTGCGGTGCATTGAGCATTCCGGTTTTTGATTAAGGATTGTTTCAGGCGAATTCAGGGGCTTCCACATTGAATTTCGTATCCCGTCCATATCTACCTCGATCCTGAAAACGCGCGGTTTGAAGTTGTGAATGGAACCGGCACATGATGGATTGGATCAGCTGAACAAGGAAAATTGTCGATGGGAAGGACAGTGTCGATACCGAGCACGACGACAAGTTCGCCATGGCCGGCTACGTCGCTCGTGATAAACGGACAGCGGACAGAACTTCGCGTCCCCCCCGATATGCCGCTTCTGTGGGTATTGCGCGAGGTCGTAGGGTTGTGCGGCACGAAATTTGGCTGCGGCATTGGGCAGTGCGGGGCCTGTACGGTGCATCTGGATGGCAATCCGGTGCGTTCGTGCCTTCTTCCAGTGTCGGCGGTCAACGGGCCCATCACGACGATTGAAGCGATCGGCAACACCGATGTTGGCAAGCAGGTGCAGGCCGCTTGGCTCAAGCTCGAGGTGGTGCAGTGCGGTTACTGTCAGTCCGGGCAAATCATGTCGGCGACGGCTCTCCTGGCACGCAATCCACATCCCGACGATGCAGCCATCGATGCAGCAATGGCTGGAAATTTGTGTCGGTG
Source organism: Burkholderia sp. Bp9031 (assembly GCF_003857965.1). Classification (NCBI taxonomy): domain Bacteria; kingdom Pseudomonadati; phylum Pseudomonadota; class Betaproteobacteria; order Burkholderiales; family Burkholderiaceae; genus Burkholderia; species Burkholderia sp. Bp9031. The sequence goes on along the minus strand of NZ_QTPW01000002.1, from coordinate 155,257 downwards.
CTGTACGTACCCGCGCATTCGCGCAGCAATCAAGGCCGCTACATGAAAACGTACGGACCCGTCGATGAGACGACGCTGGCGGATACCGCGCGTCGTCGCTTCCTGACCACCGGCGCGTTGCTGGTCGGATTTGCACTCGCAAAGCCCGCGCGCGCGTTTATGAAAGAGCCTGATCTTGCCGCGATCGGCGCTTTGGATGCGGCAGGCACGGGCTTCGACGGCTTCGTCCCGAGCGGCTTTATTCGCATAGGTGCGGACGGGCGTATCGTACTCGTGGTGCCGAGTGTCGAAATGGGGCAGGGTATTGCTACCGGCGAAGCGATGATGCTGGCCGAGGAGCTGGAGGTTGGGCTCGATCAGGTAGAGGTCGCGATGGCACCCCCCGATACTCAAGCCTATACGCAGTCGATCCTGAAGGCGCAGGCCACGGGCGGCTCGACGTCCGTCCGTGCCTATTTCACGCCGCTACGGAATGCCGGCGCCGCGGCGCGAATGATGCTCGTCAGTGCCGCCGCCGAGCGGTGGCATGTTCCTGTGACCGAATGTTCGGTGGCGCGGGCGATCATCACACACGATCGGACGGGGCGTACGCTGTCTTTCGGTGCCGTTGCGTCGGCTGCTCGTCGACAGCCGATGCCGACACACGTCACGCTAAAGCCATCTTCGCATTTCCGGCTGATCGGCAAGCCGATCCAGCGTGTGGACACGCCAGCCAAGATCAACGGAACCGCGACGTTCGGCATCGACGTGAACGTCAAGGACATGCGCGTGGCGGCTCTCGCGATGTGTCCGACCATTGGCGGCAAGGTCCGTCGTGTCGACGACCGGGCCGCGCGCGCCATGCCTGGCGTGATCGACGTGCTGCGCATTGACGATGCCGTCGCCGTGGTGGGTGAAAATTACTGGTTCGCGCGTCGCGCGTTGAGTCAATTGCAGGTCGAATGGGACGCGGGCCCCAACGCCACGTTGACGTCCGATGAACTGGCCGGCCGGCTTCGCGACGCGCGAGGTACACCCATTCTCGGCAAGCAGACAGGTGACCCGGAGCGCAGGCTGAGCGACGTCGGCGATCGTCGAATCGACGCCGTTTATACGTTGCCCTACCTGGCGCACGCGGCGCTCGAGCCGATCAACACGACGGTCCATGTGCGGCCTGATGGATGCGACATCTGGGTCGGCACACAGGTGCCTCAGATCGCGCGCATCGTTGCTGCCCAGCTTACCGGCCTTTCGCCTGACCAAGTGATAGTGCGTAACCACCTGATCGGTGGAGGCTTTGGACGCCGGCTGGCGGTCGACACGATCGAACAAGCCGTGCGGTTCGCGTGCCAGGTGAACTACCCGCTGAAAATGATCTGGACGCGGGAGCAGGACATCCAGCACGATCGCTTTCGTCCCGCGTATCACGATACTGTCGCGGCGGCGCTTGGGGCCGACGGTTCGCCAGTGGCATGGATGCACCGTACGAGATGCTCGACCGTACGCACATACTACGATCGCAAACCCTGGCCGGAGGGTCAGCTCGATCACGACGCAGTGGCCGGCGCAGCAGACCTGCCCTATGAAATTCCCGCAATGCGTTCGGATTGGGTGCGGCAGGATGGGCCGGTAGCGCTGAACTGGTGGCGGGGGGTAGGCGAGACCCATAACGTATTCGTCGTCGAATCTTTTATCGACGAGCTTGCGCACACAGCAAAACGCGATCCGGTCGAATACCGCCGGGCTCTCCTGCGTCAAAACCCTCGCTCGCTGGCCGTGCTCGATCGTGCCGCACAGGCTGCCGGTTGGGGGAAGTCGTTGCCGCCGCGTTGTGGCCGCGGTGTCTCGCTGCATGACAGCTTCGGCTCGCACGCCGCGCTCATTCTCGAAATTGAAGTGGATCAGCAGGGTGAAATCCGGTTGCGCCGCGCTACGGCGGCGATCGACTGCGGGATTGCCGTCAATCCTGACAGCGTCGTGGCGCAGATCCAGGGGGGCGTCTTGTTCGGGCTCTCAGCTGCACTTTATAACGCGATCACAATAGAGAAGGGCGTTGTGCAGCAGAGCAACTTCCACGATTATCGACAGATCCGCATCAACGAAGTGCCGCCGTTCGAGGTAATTGTCATGTCCAGCGAAGCATCGCCGGGCGGGCTCGGCGAAGTCGGCACGGTCTCGGCGGCACCCGCACTTGCCAACGCCATTTTCGCAGCAACCGGAGTGCGCCTGCGTGATCTGCCGATCGACAGGCAGGCATTGGCTGTCAAGGGGCAAGGCCACCGTCCGCCTTTGATATCGACGTTTGGCGGGAGGGGCGCATGATGCTCCGTGCAAAAAAATGGATAGCCGCAATTGCGGTGGGTGGTGCGTTGCTGATTGGAGCGGTGTCGGTATTCTTCTGGCCGCACCGACTGGAAAAGGTGGTCGCGTCGAGCGGGGCTCTGCCGCAGGGCGATGCGTTGATTGCGCGCGGTCGTTACCTTGTCACCGCCGCGGACTGCGCTGCGTGTCATACAGTGCCGGGCGGTCGGCCGTTCGCGGGCGGTGTCGGTTTCAAGCTTCCATTCGGTACGATCTTTGCACCCAATATCACGCCTGATCGGGATAACGGTATTGGCGCGTGGAGCAACGACGAATTCGTGCGGGCATTGCGCGAAGGGGTGGGGCGGCATGGCGAAGACCTCTATCCAGCGTTCCCGTATACGTCATATGCGAAGCTGTCCAACGATGACGTGTTGGCGATCCGGGCGTTTCTCGCAACAGTCGAACCGATTCATGCATCGACACCCTCGAACGATCTTGCATTTCCGTTCGACCAACGTCGATTGATGCGTGGCTGGAAGCTGCTTTTTTTCGACGGCAAGACGTTCGCTCCCGATCCTGCGCGCAGCGCTTCGTGGAATCGCGGCAACTATCTCGTCAATGGTCTCGCCCATTGCGGTGAATGCCACACGCCACGGAATTTTCTGTTCGCGTCGAAGACCACGGAGATGTTGTCGGGTGGTGTCGTCGATGGTTGGAAAGCCTGGAACATCACGCCGGACCCGGAAACCGGAATCGGTAGATGGAGCAATTCGGATCTCGTCGATTACCTGGCGAACGGGCATGCCGCGGGTCACGGCGCCGCGTCCGGCAGTATGCGAGAGGCGGTCGAATTGAGTCTTGGCCATCTGCCGCGGCGTGATATTGAGGATATCGTGACATATCTGCGCACCGTACCGTCTCGGCATGCCGATGCTGCGGCGGCCGTTTCGGTAACGTCATCATCGCTGTCGCAGTCAGCGCGTTGGACGCCAGGGCCGGGCGGTGATGGCATTGGCAAACGTGTATTCGAAGCAGCGTGCGCCAGCTGTCACGGATACGACGGAATCGGACAGCAATCCGAGCGTGCGAGCCTTGTTGGCGCCCACATGCTCAGCGACCCGGCAGGCGACAACCTCGTTCGTTTGCTGCTTGATGGATCACATAGCCGTGGTGATGTTCCTGCAACTGCAATGCCGGCATTCGGCGCTGCATACAGCGACGTCGAGATTGCCGCGGTTGCAAATTACGCAATTGCGCAATTTGGCGGAAAGTCAGGACAGGTTACGCCGGAGCGAGTGGCGGCTTCGCGACATTGAACCGCAACGTCTTCGGTTCCCGTCAATCGCGCGCGATTGCCAGCGGGCTTGCTCCTCGTCGATGTGATGTCGGGCGTCCGACTGACACGGAGCTATCTGAAACGCATGATGGCGCGAGACTGGGCGTGTGCAAGGCATTGCCAATGCGGTCACCTGGATCCCATGATGCGTGAGCCCAGTGAAATACCGAGCGTCGATAGCGACGCGTTGATCTTCTGCTGATCGAGTTCCCAACGCGACAGTGCGGCGTCGAACGCCGTGCCTTGCGCGAAAGCCTGCATCGCTTCGGCGAGTCCGACCGCGTTGTCGGCCGCCTTTGCTACGCCGGCGGCGGTATGCGGACGGACGAGGCAAGCCGCGTCGCCAAGCAGTACCGTGCGGCCGAACACCATTCGCTCGACGACAAGATCCTGAATCGCCTGTGCGAACGGCGCGTGCGTCGCGTCGACGAGTGCGGCGAGCGTCGGCGCGAGCAGGTTGCGGCCCGCGTCGACGAGTTCCGATCGATTGTCGTCGCGCATCGCACCGGGAGGCAGCGATCCGTCTCGCTGTGTGCCGTCCCGGGAAAGAAACAGTTCAGGCAGCTTGTCGTGCGAGTGACGCCGGTACCACACCCAGTTCACGCGTCGTTTGCCGGGCTCGACGGTGCCGTCGCGGCCAGGTACCAGGTAGGTCAGGAACAGATGTGCGTCACCCTGCTGAAACGTAAAGCGGTTATGCAGCACGCGAAGCACCTGATCGGGCAGGTCGTGCTCGTCGACGAGCCCGCGCCACGCGACATAACCCGCATAGGTGGGATGCGTATCGGGTAGCAGTTGCGCGCGCACGCCAGAGCGCCCGCCATCCGCGCCGACGAGCAGATCCCCGTGCTCTACCCGCCCGCTCGCGAAATGCGCGGTCACGCGAGCGCCATCGGAATCGAGCCGCTCGAACGCCTCGCCTGTGTGGACGACGTCCACTGGCAGTGCGCGCTTCAGCGCGGTGTAGATCACATTCCATGCAGTCTGGGTTTGCGGCATGTGCTGGTGCTGCACGATCCGGTCGCTCGCGTCGAGATAGATCCGGTCGATCGAATCCACGCCGGTATCGCGCGGCACCGGTACCCCGCCGAATGCGAACGCGCGGACGATCGGCGGTTGCAGGACGATGCCACCGCCGCGGCTGTCGAGCTCGCTTGGCGACTGTTCGAACACGCTGACGCGCCATCCCGCCGCGCGCAGTGCAGTCGCCGTGAAGAGGCCGCCCACCGATCCGCCGATTATGAGCGCTCGCGGCCTCGATACGTTATTCATGATGTGCTCCTGTTGGCCAGCGATCGCGCGCGTCGTGGCGTTCAATTTCCGGCATCCGCGATGCCGGAGCGCTGCGGATTCAACCTTCCCAGCTCTTCAGGAAATCGAGCAGCAGCGTGTTGACGCGTTCCGGCTGTTCTTCCTGCGGAAGGTGGCCGCATTGCGCGATGGGCTCGGCACGAAGATGTGTCGCCATGCTTTCCCAGACGGATTTCATGTCGAACATCTTGCCGACCGCGTAGAAATCCTCACCCCAGATCGCCATGGTTGGGCATGCGATCTTCACATCGGCGTCGGCGAGATCCTGTTTGACGTCTTCCGCGTTCGCGCGGTAGTCGGAGAGTGCGCCGCGTACGGCGCCGGGACGACGATAGGCCCGGACATACGTGTCGAACGCTTCGCCGGAAATGGCGTGCGGGTTGTAGCACCAGTCGGAGAAGAAGTGGCTTAGCCACTCGGCTTCCTTGCCCGCGATCAGTGCTTCGGGCAGGTCCGCTACCTGATGGAACAGGAAGAACCAGTACGCGCGTGCCGTCTGGGCCGTCATGTTCTGCGCGACGATGCGAGTCGGCACGTTGTCCATCACGACGAGGCGCTCGAGGCGCTCGGGGAAGTCCTTCGCGAAGCGTGTCGCGACGCGTGCGCCGCGATCGTGCCCGACCAGCGCGATGCGGCCGATGCCGAGCGTGTCGAGCAATGCGACGAGGTCGCGCGCCATGTTGCGTTTGTCATAGCCGGTGGCCGGCTTGTCGGTTTCGCCGTAGCCGCGCAGGTCGGGCACGATCACGCGGTAGCGCTGTGCCAGGACGGGAATCTGGAAGCGCCATGCGAAGCTGGTTTCCGGAAACCCGTGCAGCAGGACCACGACGGGCCCGCTGCCCGCGTCGATGAAATGTTGTCGAATTCCGTTCGCAGTGACGGTGTGGTGAACGATCGAAGGCGTGGTGGTGGACATGTGTCGGTTCCCATTGCGGTTCGGAAGACGCGCCATCGGAGCGAAGTGCGCGCGAGTGCTGTTCGAGCATAGGCGAAGCACCATGGACAGTCGCATGAATTGTTCTGAATCATCTTTCGGGTAGATGCGTTCCGGCAGGCGCGGGCCGCTTCATAACGATTAAGTTGTTCCTGGGATGGTGGCGACCTCTAATGCCCGATGTGAGCAGTGCGGCGAGTGGCGTCGGTGACGGATGTAGCGAAGGGTGGCGGCCGACCTGACCGGAAGCCGTTCGGCTCGGCGAGGACGTTGACGAAGCAACTGGCGTCCGCGCGGACGTCAGACAAGGAGCGTGCGATGCGTTTTGCAGCCTATGAAATCGATGGACGTCGCGGCCTGGCGGTCGAACGGAACGGAAGCTGGCACGGATTGATGGCTTGCGATGCCGGCTATCCGGGTGATCTGGACGCGTTGCTCGCGAGGGGCGCATCCTTTGCCGAGGTGGCCGACGGGCTCGCGCGCGGCAGCGCGGTCGATCTCGACGCCGCTCGCTTGTTGCCGCCGTTCGGGCGACCGAACAAGATCGTCTGCGTTGGGTTGAACTATCTCGACCATTCGGCCGAAACCGGCTTCGAGAAGCAGACCTATCCGACCGTATTCGCGCGCTTTGCGTCGAGCCTGATCGGTCATGGCGAAGCGATCGTGATGCCGCCGCAGTCGTCGCAACTCGATTACGAAGGTGAGCTGGCTGCGGTGATCGGCACGGGCGGCCGGAATATCCCGCGCGAGCGTGCGCTCGATCACGTGGCGGGCTACGCGCTATTCAACGACGCGACGCTGCGCGACTACCAGTTCCGTACGCCGCAATGGACGATGGGCAAGAATTTCGATGGAACCGGCGCATTCGGGCCGTGGTTCGTTACGGCCGACGCGTTGCCCCGAGGCTGCAAAGGGCGGTGCATCCAGACGCGCCTGAACGGCAAGGTCGTACAGGAGGCGTCGACTTCGGACATGATCTTCGACGTCGAGACGCTGATCGTACTGTTGAGCGAGGTGATGACGCTGCAGGCAGGCGACGTGATCGTCACGGGCACGCCGGCCGGCGTCGGCATGGCGCGCGAGCCTCAACTCTGGATGAAGCCGGGCGATGTCTGTGAAGTCGAGATCGAAGGGCTTGGCGTGCTGCGCAATCCGATCGCGAAGGCGGTCTGACCGGGCGGCCCCTGCGCTGCGGTCGACGTCGTGCAGGGCATGGCCAAGTCTCTATACGCTTGCGGCGCCCGCCATGGGCATCGGCCGCAAGCTGCTTCAGCGCTGCGGGCGTGCCATGTCGGGAATGGTTGTCGCGCGCCTGCTCTTGTCAGCCGGACAGGGTCGTGAGCGACGTGACGAAGTCGATGAATGCCGTCACGCGCTTCGAACCGCGCTGGTTCGGCAGGTAGAGCGCGGTGACGACAGAGCGCGCCGCGTCGGGCGTGACGTCGTAATGCTCGAACAGTTTCCGCAGGCGGCCCGCCTGGACGTCCTCATCGACGAGCCAGTCGGGTAGCAACGCAATGCCTGCGCCGTCAAGCACCGCGCCCCGCAGCACTTCGCTGTGGTTCGACTTCAGGCGTCCGGTGACGATGACTTTCATCGTGTCGCGCGCATCGGTGAACGTCCACACCTGTTGATCGCTGCCGAAATGAAAACGCAGGCACGCGTGATCGACCAGTTCGCCGGGCGTCGTCGGCGTGCCGTGTGCATCCAGATAGTCGTGACTTGCGACGACGTAGCGCCGGAACGTGGCGAGCGGCTTCGCGACGACGTCGGCCGACGGCGCCGCTTCGCCTAGCCGGATCGCGACGTCGATCCGGCCGTGCACGAGGTCGACACGCTCGTCGGTCAGTTGCAGATCGAGGTCGAGCTTTGGATAGCGAGCGAGAAAGGCCGATACGTGAGGCGCGATCCGACGCATGCCGTAGACAACCGGGACCGACACACGCAAGGGCCCGGACGGCTCGTCGCCGCGATCCGAAACGAGCGCGTCGGCATCGGCCAGATCCTCGAGCAGCCGCTTGGCGCGTGCGTAGTAGAGAGACCCTGCGTCCGATAGCGTCACTTGCCGGGTCGTGCGGTTCAGGAGGACCGTGCCGAGCGATGCTTCGAGCGCATCGACGGCACGGACCACGGACGAGGCCGCAAGACCGAGACGCCGCCCCGCGCTCGAGAAGCCGCCGGCTTCCGCCACTTCGACGAATGCACGCAGCGTGGAAAATCTGTCCATGGGGTCGCCTTTGTTCGAGTCGCAATATAGCTTTGCGTGCCGGTCGCATTCTGGCGTCGGGCCGCAGGCGCTATCTTGTCATATGAACATGCACAGGAGGTTGCGATGAATACGCTCGATGTGACGGTGATCTACGATCTCGTCTGCCCGTGGTGCTGGATTGCCGAGCGCAGGCTGGCCGAGGTCGTTGCCGAAGCGGATCAGGCCGATGCGATCAATGTCCGCTTCGTTCCTTTCGAACTGAATCCGACGATGCCGGTTGCCGGCATGGACCGCAAGGCCTACCGAAGCGCGAAATTCGGTAGCTGGGCACGTTCTCAGGCACTCGATGCGCAGGTCGCGGAAGCCGGTCGCGCCGCCGGCCTGACGTTCAACCATGCGAAGATCGCGCGCACGCCGAACACGCGGCTCGCGCATCGACTCGTGTGGTTCGCGCAGCAGCGGGGCAGTGCGGTTGCGCTTGTCGATGCGCTGTTCGCTGCGTATTTTCACGACGGGCGCGATATCGGAGACGCGGAGGTGCTTGTCGACGTTGCCGCCGGTACCGGCCTGGATGCCGAGGCGATTCGCGCGTTCCTCGTGTCGGACGCGGGCCTTGAGGCCGTGCTGGAACTTGAGGCGGATGCGGTTCGCAGCGGTGTCGCGTCGGTACCGGCGACCCGGATCGGTGCGATGTCTATCAGCGGAGCACAGCCGGCATCGGTATTTCGCGATGCGCTTGCCGCTGCGCAAGGATGATCGACCGGGTTGCGTGATCGGCAATGTCGTGAGAGATCCGGGCATTCAGAACGATTCATGTCCGGATCAGGACATTCGGGTTGCCCGCAAGCTACGCTCGTTGCCGTGCTGAAGCGTCGCTGCGCAAGGGCGAACCGCTTCGTCGACGGTAGCGCGTGCTGCTGCACCGAAGTGGTGACGCGTGCCGGATCCCATCTTCAAAGGAAACATGACATGCCAAACCAGAATTGGCGAACCATCGCGATACGTGCGTGCAGCGTCGTGCTTGTTGCATGGTCCATTGGCGTCACGCCGATCGGTGCATTTGCCGCCGGTCTTGGCGACGGCGCGCAAGCACCGGGCTTCTATCGCGAGAAGGTTGGCGCGTTCAAGGTGATAGCGCTGTCCGACGGGACGCACCCGTTTCCGATCGATACCGTGATCCGCGGCATCTCGACGGATGAGATCAAGCGCGACCTCGATCGCGAGTTCCTCGATCCGCCGGTACAAGGGTCGATCAACGCATTTCTGGTCGATACCGGAGCGAAGAGAATCCTGATCGACGCGGGGGCAGGCGTGCTGTACGGCGACTGCTGCGGCAAGCTGGTCGACAACCTGATCGCGGCTGGCTATGCACCGGAGAAGATCGATGAAGTGTGGCTCACGCACCTGCACAAGGATCATGTCGGCGGAATCGTTTCGCACGGGAAGATGACGTTCCCGAATGCCATCGTCAGGGTGAATGAGACCGAGGCTCGCTACTGGCTCGAGCCGGACAACAAGTCGAGCGCGCCCGCGTTTCTCGGTTCGTTCTTCGATGCGGCTGCCGCGTCGGTCGCCCCGTACATCGCGGCGGGCCGCTTCAAGACGTTCGCCGCGGACGCGACGCTTGCTCCCGGCATTCGAGCTGTGCCGACACCCGGCCATACGCCCGGGCATACGTCCTATCTGATCGAGAGCAATGGCTCGACGCTGCTTGTATGGGGCGATATCGTGCACGTCGCCGCGCTCCAGTTGACGCATCCGGACGTGTCCGTCGAATACGACAGCGATCCGGCTATCGCGCAACAGACGCGCCGCGATATGCTGAAGCGCGTGGCGAGTCAGCGCTATCTGGTCGGCGCGGCGCACATCGCGTTTCCAGGGCTTGGCCACTTGCGCCAGGATGGTGCGCGGTATGACTGGGTACCGGTCAATTACGACTCGACGCCGGTGCATTGATGCGGCGTGCGCCCGGTCGTTCGCGAGAATGCGCGAATGAAATAGCCGCGCGGCAAGCCGCATTCGTTGACCGCATCCGCTATCGACACGCCCAGGTTACCCTTTTCCATCCAGCGTTCTTTTGCGCGCGCGACCTTCGCCGGCGAAAGTACCCCCTTTCGCCACGGATCGCGCACGCATTTGCGAAAGAGTGTCAGGCCGCTCGCACTCCCTTCGGTATCCTTGATGAGCATGCCCGGCGCGCATCCGAGTGTGTCTTTCAACGGCGGTGCGGGCGGAGCGAGGCGTGATTGAGACACGACGCGAGTCCCTCGACAGCACATGAGTCGAAAAAATTTTCGACAAGCTTATACGCGGCAGGTGATGCTCCCAGGCTAATTTGGACGAATTTCCACACATCACGCGAGTGCGTTCATTCCGACCGGTCGTTCGCCGAATCACCTGTCAGGTGTGATCCCAGTCGTTCGAGAGGCGTTTTCTGTCGTGCGAAATGGATTCCTGCTTTGAGTGTCTAATGGGCATCGAGGGCATTTTCTTTCAAGACGCGCGTTTATGCGCTGTCTACACTCCGCCCGAATCTTGAGATCTCGTGTCCGGCAGGCACTTGGCCGGGCACTGGCTTTAAGCCATGTGAACGACTGCGCTCACTTGGCAGTCGTCAAGGCGCACCTGGGGGCAGCCATGATCCAGATCGGTAGTTTGTCGGTGGACTTCGATCAACGGGATATTCGCCGCGATGGCCAGTCGCTGTGCGTCGGGGCACGGGCACTCGACATTCTCGAGGTGCTGCATCGCGCGAGCGGCTCCATCGTATCGAAGGACGACATCATGGATGCCGTCTGGCCCGGGTCGATTGTCGGGGAGAACCGGATCCAGGTGCATATCGCTACGTTGCGCAAGGCACTCGGCGTGCATCGGGACCTGATCAAGACGGTTTCGGGCCGCGGCTACGTGCTGATCGGTGACATGCATGCTGGCGGTCAGCTATCCGAGCCGGCGGATGCGTCGACTGCCGTCGGTGGGCAGCGTTCGCAGGTGCCGCCGCTGATCGGCCGTGAGACCGAAATCGGCGGGGTCGTCGACATGCTCGACCGGACGCCGGTGGTCACGCTTGTCGGTGCCGGCGGGATCGGCAAGACCACGCTTGCTCTCCGGATCGCCCACGATCTCATGCACCAGACCGGAGAACAGGCGCATGTAGTCGAACTCGCTCAGGCAACGACACGCGATGATGTGCTGGGCACGCTCGCCGACGCGCTGGCGCTGCAAACGGATGACATGCCGTCGATCGACGAGATCGCCCGCGCCGTCACCGGAACGCGGTGCCTGCTGGTGCTCGATAATGCCGAACACGTGATCGACCTGATATTTACCCACGCAAACGCGAGGTACAGGTTATCCGAATCGACTCGCGCGTATGCGCTGGAAAAGCTGCACAACGAGGGTGAGTTCGAGTATGTCGTCGCGCGTCACATGCGCTACGAGCAAGAACAGACGAATGCGAGGACGACCACTGCCGCAGTCGAATAGATGGCGAATCGAGTGTCGCCGGAGATCGATTCGAAAAGATGCCCGGTCGCTGCGAAACTCGCGATGCAGGTGTCGTGCGCGAGGGCCGTTTGCGCGCGAATTGCTCGACCCGTTGTGCGGACGTACTCGGCCGGATCGATTCCGAACTGCGCCGGCTGAATTTCTGCGGACGGGCGCCTGGCTCCCGTCGGGACGATGCCTGGAGGCCAGGATTTGGCATGTCGCGTTTCATCTTGCCGGCCGGCAATGAATGATGCGCGGTAGGGCCCAGGACCGGTCGGGCGCCTAACCGCTAACCTAAATAGTCGATACTCAGGCGACTTCGTGACGACCGTAATCGACGTAGCCACTGCGGTCGCCGCCATACCAGCCGATGTTTTTCGGCGTCGCCAACGGAGCATTGGCTGCGATACGCTCGACGAGATCGGGGTTGGCGATGTACGCGCGTGCGAATGCGACGAGATCCGCATCGCCGGCCGCGATCAGTTGGTCTGCGGCATCGGGAGAAATGCCGCCGTTGACGATCAGCGTGCCGCGGAATGCTTCGCGTGCTTGCCTGATGATCCGGGGCAGATCTGGCTCGCCGCTCCAGCCGTTGGTGTCGGCTGCGTGCAGATAGGCGACGCCGGCTTCGTCCAGCATGCGGCCGACGTAGCCGTAGGTCGTGTCGGGGTCGGCATCCCGGACGTTGTTGTATTTCGCGTAGGGCGAGATGCGCACGCCGACTCGACTCGAGGGCATCACGGTACCGACAGCGGCGACGACTTCCTCAAGGAAGCGCGCACGGTTGGCGACGGAGCCGCCATAGCGATCGTCGCGACGATTCAGCGTCGAAGAAAGAAACTGATGTGGCAGGTAGCCGTTGGCCGCATGAATTTCGACACCGTCGAACCCGGCCGCGACCGCATGGGCGGCCGCGCGACGGAATTCGTCGACGGCTTCGACGACTTCGGCGGTCGTCATTGCGCGAGACGGCGTTGCATGGATCTTGGTGTAGTACCCGTTCTGCAGCTGGGCCCAGACCTGAAGTTGCTCCAGGTCGTCGTTCACACCCGACGGCGACAGCGGCGCCTGGCCTCCAAGCAGCGTCATCGAGCTGACCCGCCCGCCGTGCCAGAGTTGCGCGAAGATGCGGCCGCCATTTGCGTGGACGGCGTCCGTGACTTTCCGCCAGCCTGCGGCCTGCGCGTCGGTGATGAGACCCGGCGTGAGTTCGAATGAGGCGGAGGCCGGGCTGACGTTGGTCGCTTCTGTCACGATCAATCCGGCTGACGCTCGTTGCGCGTAGTACTCGGCCATGAGATCGGTGGGCAGGCCATGTTGCGGCGCGCGGGAGCGGGTCATTGGCCCCATTACGATGCGGTTTGAGAGCGAGAGGCCACGAAGATCGTAGTTGTTGAGCAAGGCGGACATGATGGCGATCCTTTCAGGTTAGGTAGACGCATGCGGCGATCCCCTGGACGTCATGCGACGGGGGGTCGTAAGTTCCGCGAGACGGTGCAAGGGCGGTGCCGGCATGCTTCGCACGAAGTGATGCCGGCTCGGGGTCAGGCCTGCGCGTGACGCTCCGCATGCGGCCGTCCGATTGCGAGGTAGTGGACGAGCGCGACGATCGGGAATACCGCTGCGACCGCGGCGACGAGCGGCCAGTGGCCACGTTCGTACAATGGGCTCGCGAGCGCCGAGCCGATCGCACCGCCAACGAAGATGCTCGTCATGTAGAGCGCATTGAGCCGGTTGCGGCTCGCTGCGTGAAGCGCGTAGATTTCGCGCTGACCGAGCACCATGCTCATCTGCACTGCGAAATCGAGCACGATGCCGGTGATGACGAGACCGTACAGACCCGCGCCGTGAATCAACCCCGTCGCATACGAGAGCGAGCCGGCGACAAGTGCGATCAGCGTCGCACGGACGGTATGGCCCGCGTCTGCGAGACGGCCGGCCACGGGTGCCGACGTCGCGCCGATCGCGCCGACGAGCGCGAACAGCCCGATAGCGGATTGCGAGAGTCCGAAGTGGCGCGTCAACTCGACGGGGACGGCGGTCCAGAACAGGCTGAACGACGCGAACATCAGGCCTTGATAGAGCGCGCGATGACGCAGCACCGGCATCGTGCGAACCAGATGCAGCAGCGAACCGATCAGTTCGAAATAGGTTGCTCGGTGCTCCGGTTGGCGGGACGGGATCGTCAGTGCGAGTACGGCCGTCACGAGCGCCATCAGCACGGCGGCGCCGGCAAATACGAATCGCCAGCCGAAGGCGTCGGCAACTACGCTGGAGATCGGACGTGCCAGCAGGATACCCAGCAGCAATCCGCTCATGATCGTGCCGACCACGCGGCCACGAGAATGATCCGGTGCCAGATGGGCGGCGAGCGGGATCAGGATCTGGACGGCGACCGAACTGAAGCCGATCAGCAGCGAAATCGCCAGGAACAGGCCCGGCGTCTGCACGAACGCTGCTGCCGCAAGGCTCGCAATCGAGACGATTGCCGTCGTGATCATCAGTTTGCGGTTCTCGAGCAAGTCGCCGAGCGGCACGATGAAGAACAGGCCGAATGCGTAGCCGATTTGCGTGAGCGAGACGATGAGACTCGCCGTTTCGCTGGACATGTGCAGGCGCGGGGCGATCAGTTCCGTGATCGGTTGCGCGTAATACAGGTTAGCGACGATCGCGCCGCAACTGAATGCGAAGAGCAGGATCAGCCCTTGCGTGAGTTTCGCGGTATGCCCGCTAGCCGGGAGCGTCGTTGAATCTGCTGACATGGTCGACTCCTTAAGTGATAGACGCCGAAGCGCCCGGACCTCGGTCGCATCGGCCGTTTCGATTGCTTTGCGGAGGACGTTGCTTCGCATGCCCACCGCGTTGCCGACAATCTTATTGATCGGTCGATGGCATCGGAATACCAGCACCGCGCAATCGAGCATTGCGCGTCATGCAAAAGGGGGGCACTACAACGTCGTATGTGGTGCAACGTGAAGGAAACGCGGACGTTTGACTCGACGATTCGATGCCGCGAACGCGGTGCCTGATGCATTCCAGTCTGTCTGGTGGCGGCTGAAATTTCCTACGCGAGGTCTTAATTTCTGTTATTTGCGAACTCGCGTTGCCCGAGAAGCCGGCGACAACGCGGTTCAGAACGATTCAGCGATGATTCAGCATGAGGGTTGATGTGATCGACTACGCTTTCGTCAGGCAAAGAACCAAATTTGATTCATCCACCGGGAGTTGATCATGAAGAGAAGAACACCTATTTTGACGGCGATGCTGACCGTCCTGGCGCTAGGCGGGGTCCCGCTGCACGCGGCTGCACAGATTGCAGGCGCGCAACCGATAGGCGTAAGCGTCTCGGAAGCCGAACTGATCGTTCGCGGGTGGAGCGTGAAGAAGTCGTTTCTCGGTAAGCCTGTCGTCAACGACCACGGCCAGACGATCGGTGTCGTGCATGACATCATCATCGCGCCGGATGAGTCTGCGTCGTTCGTGATCGTCGCGGCACATCAATTCGCCGGGATTTCGCAGCACGACGTCGCCGTGCCGGTCGATCAGCTTGATTTTGTCGACGGGAAACTGACGCTCGCGGGCGGCACGCGCGAGGCAATCAAGGCCATGCCGGCATTCCAGTATGCGCACGTGCGGACCGTGCCTGTCGCGCGGTCGGCCTACTCGCACCACTAAGTGGCACATAAACGGTGCGGTCGGGTCGCAATTGAGCGACGGCTGGCCGTACCGCTTCGGCAGTTCAAACAGCGCTTGCCCCGCAGTGTGGGAATTTGTGAGTCATCGGGATTGGCTTCAAGAAACGCGGGCAGGATCGTGTGTCAGATCGTGCTCAGGTGGCCATCTCGGAATCGGCGATAGCGGTGTGGCGACGGTCGATGTGCGACCGTGTGGCCACGTCGGCAGTGCTTGCCGGCGCTCGACGAGTGTTGGGTGTGCTGTGAAACGCGTCGACCAAACGATCGGTGAGCTTGCGGATGCGCACCGGCAAATTCCGGCGGCTGTGATAGAGGAGAGACGCGTCGAGGTCGGCCACTTGCCAATTCGGCAGCACGCGTACCAATTCACCGGTGCGTTCATGCGGCTGGGCCAGACGCTCAGGTAGTACTGCGATTCCGGCGCCATGCCGTGTGGCTTGCATCAACGTGCCGATACAACTCGAACGTATCGCGCTCTGCACTCGGATCTCGGTGGTTATGCCCGTATTCCGATCTTGCAGCGACCATACCGATCCACCGGAGCTCAGGCGGCGGTAACGCGTGTCGATTCGCTCGAGCATCTGCGGGTCTTCGGGCGAACCGCAAGCGTCGAGATACCGTTGACTCGCGTAGAGCCCCATCGGAATCTGGCCGAGCGGACGCTTGATGCAGGTCAGGCTCGACGTCGGCCCGGTCACGATCGAAAGATCGGCCGCGCCGTTGATGATGGCGTCCGCATGATCGGCCCAGGCGACACGAATCCATACGTGCGGATAGTCGCGGCTGAAGTCCGCGAGTACCGGGGTTAGCCGATCGGATTCGAACAGATTTGATACCTCGATCGAGATTTCGCCCTGGATCTCGCTCGCGTTTGAATGGCAGCAAACGGAGAAACTATTGTATTGATGCAGGAGCGCATCCGCCTGTTCGAGTACATCATGGCCGGCACCCGTCAGGGTGACGCGTCGTGTCGTACGGTGGAACAGGAGGACGCCGAACGACGTCTCCAGATTCCTGATGACGCGGCTGACGGTCGCGACGCCCAGTCGATGCACTTCGGCTGCTTTCGTGAAACTGCCATGCTCGGCTACCGTCTTGAGTATTTCGAGTGTTTTCAGACGATCCATGATTGACCTCGAATCTGCTGACTGGATTTCGAATCCAATTTACTCGAGGAAAATCGATACATGCAATTAAATTGTCTTTGGTCAAACTGAAAATATGTAAACCCCGCTTGAATCTGCGGCATGGGCTGAATATCGTGTTTATTCAGGAGCGTCGGTCGCAGGGCGGACGATGTGAATATTCCAGAATGGTTATTTGCTCCCTCTGCCTGCATCGAGCGACGAGGCCGCTGCAGTCCAGCCGCCGCCCAGGGCCCGGACAAGGCTGACGGTCGCGATCGCATACGCCTGGCGGCTGTGAATCAGCTGACGCCGCGTATTGAGTGCATCGCGGTCGGCGTCGATCACCTCGAGATAACTCACGTAGCCGTGTGCATATCGGCTCAACGATAGCCGTGCCGCGGCATCGGTGGCACGGGTCGCGCTGTCGAAGCGCGCGATCCGCTCCTTCTGCGCAACGATGTCATTGAGCGCGTCCTGCACTTCGCGTAATGCGCCGAGGGCGACCTCGCGATAGTTCGCATCGGCGGCAACTACACCGGCTTGAGCCGCAGCGACCGCGGATTCGCGTTTGCCGCCGTCGAAAACGGTTTCGGCGACGCTGAGCCCGAGACTCCACAGCGAACTGTTGCGATCGAGGAACGAGCGCAGATCGCGGCTGGCGAATCCGCCTTGCGCAGTGAGCGTCAATGTCGGCAGCCATGCCGTACGCGCTATGCCAAGTTGCAGCGAAGCGATGTCGACCCGGCGTTCCGCGGCAAAGACGTCGGGGCGATGATTGAGCAGTGTCGAGGGCAGGCCGGCTGGTATCTCCGGCACGCGAAGAGCGGCCGATGCGGGAGCGATGTTGATCGTCGTCGGAGACGAGCCGGTTAGCACGGCGATCGCGTCGACGAGATTCTCGCGCAGTCGCACGCTGTCCGCGTGATCGGCTCGAGCCGTATCGAGATCGGCGGCCGCGCGTAATGCGTCGAGATCGCTCGCGGCTCCGGCCCGGACACGCGAGGCAATCACGTCGAGCGCAGTGCGTCGCAGATCGATCGCGCGTGCCAGGGCGGCAAGGTCCTCGTCGACGTAATGCAGTGTCAGATAGTCGCTCGCGACTTCCGTCGCGACGCGCAGCCGGATCGCGTCGCGCTCTGCGAATGCCTGCAGCACGCTTTGTTTCCCGATCGCCGTGTCGCCGCGCAGGCGTCCCCACAGGTCGATTTCGTAACTGGCATTCACCGGCATCGACCAGTTATGCATCGTGCGCTTCGGCAATGCGTTATCGACGGTACCCGACACGCGGGCGCGGCTGAACGACGGATCGACACCGACCGCGGGCAGCAGCGCAGCCTCGCGCACGCCAAGTAGCGCCTGCGCCTCGTCGATGCGTGCGACGGCGGCGCGCATTTCGTGGTTGTGCGCGAGTGCGGCATCCACCAGCGCTTCGAGCGCGGGGTCACCGAATAGCGACGGCCATCCGGTGAGCGGGGAGGGGCGAGCTGCAAGCGTGTTCGCATGACGAAAGACATCCTGTCCGACCGGTACCGGCGCGATCGGCTGGGGAGCGATGGTGCATGCGGTCAATCCGCAGAGCGCGATCAGGAGCGGGGCGCACTTCATGACGGCGTGCGTTGTAGCGTGACGACGACCGACAGCCCGGGCCGGATACGCGGCTCGGTGGCAGCCGTATTGTCCAACAGGATCTTGACCGGCACCCGCTGCGTGACTTTCGTGAAATTACCGGTCGCATTATCGGGCGGCAGCAGCGCGAACTGGGAACCGGTGGCAGGCGACAGGCTGTCGACGTGCCCTTGGTAGACCACATCCGGCAGAGCATCGAAATGCAGTTGCACCTTGTCGCCGACGCGAACGTGTTTGAGTTGGGTTTCGCGAATGTTCGCCACGACCCACGGATGCGGTTCGACGATGGTGAGCAGCGCCTGGCCCGGTGCGACATGTTCGCCGGTCTCGACGGTCTTTTTGCCGACTCGGCCGTCCGACGGCGCGACGACCATCGTGTAATCGAGCTGCAGGAGTGCATCGCGCAGTTCGGCGTTGTTTTGCTGCGACACGGCATCGGCTGCCTTGCATGCGGCCAGTGCGCTGCGTTGCTGTGCCTGCGCCGCGACGACGCGCGCGCGTGCAGACTTGCGCGCAGCGTCGGCCGCATCGAATTCCTGTTTCGACAATCCCCTCGGCGTCTCCCGCGTCAGCTCGCTGGCGCGTGCGTAGTCGAGTTCAGCACGCTCGGCGTCGGCATGTGCGGAAACCAGCGCTGCACCGGCCTGTTCGAGTAGCGCCTGGGCCCGGCTCGTATCGGACTGGGCTTGTGCGACACGTGAGCGCTGCAGTGCAACGCGCACCTCGAAGTCCCGCGTGTCGAGCAGTACGAGCGGATCCCCCGCGCGCACGAACTGGTTGTCGTTCACCAGTACGCGCTCGACCGTGCCGGTCACGCGCGGAGAGATCACGTGCAGATGGCTGGTGACATACGCGTCATCCGTGCTGAGATCGCGCACGCGGAACTCGTAAATCAGTACGGTCACGAGCGTGATTGCGAACACGGCGATCAGCGCGATCGGCAACCAGCGCCTGGGCGCGGTCGGTGAGGGTTGATTCGGGGACGTCGGGGTCACGATCGTGGCACTCCATCGAACAGACGGGTTTTGGAACATCGCGTTATGCTTGCGCGACTTTCATGCGCGGGAGTCGGCCGATAATGAATACGATGCTCGTTACAGGCGGAGCGGCGCCAGCCGCGGACGTGCCGCCGTTCCGCGCCATCGCGGCGATTGTCGCGGTGTTGCTCGGCGCAATGATCGCGACGCTCACGTCGCGCATCACGTCGCTCGGATTGGCCGACGTGCGCGGGGCGCTCGGCGTCGGTTTCGACGACGGAACGTGGATCAACACCGTTTTTATCGCGTCGCAGATGTGCGTCGGTCCGCTCGCGATCGCGGCCGCTTTCGTGTTCGGAACGCGCCGTGTGCTGCTGGCAGGTGCCGTCGTGTTTCTTGCCGCCGAGAGCGTTCTGCCGCTTTGCCGGGGCTTTGGCTCGTTCATGATTTTCCAGTGCATTGCGGGACTCTCGTCCGGCGTGTTCGTTCCATTGACGGTCGGGTTCGTCGTGCGTACGCTGCCGCAGCGGCTCATTCCATTCGGTATCGCGGCGTACGCGATGAATCTCGAGATGTCGCTGAACCTGTCGGCAACGCTCGAAGGCTGGTACAGCGAACATTTGAGCTGGCGTTGGCTGTTCTGGCAGAACGCACTGTTGACGCTTCCGTTCATCATCTGCCTGCTGATGTCGTTGTCCGACGAACCGATCAAACGCTTCGCGTCCGGAACCGACTATCGCGGCATGCTGCTCGGCGCTGGCGGGTTCACGTGCCTGTGCGTTGCGCTCGATCAGGGTGAACGGTTGTTCTGGCTCCAATCGCCGCTGATCGTCGCGTTGTCGTGCGCGGGCATCCTGATGATCGCGGCCTTCCTGATCCACGAACTCGTGTCGAAGCAGGCGGGCCTCGATCTCGGCTACCTGTTTCGCCCGAATGTGGCGTTGTTGATCCTGCTCGTCGGCCTCGTGCGCTTCACCGTGCTCAACACAAGCTTCATCCCGTCGTTCTTTCTCGCAAACGTCTACGGGTTGCGGCCGTTGCAGATCGGCGACACACTGCGCTGGATTGCGATGCCGCAGTTGCTGTTCGCACCGAGCGTCGCGCTGTTGCTGCAGAGATTTGATCCGCGACGGCTGATCGTGATCGGATTCGTGATGATCGCGATTGCGTTCGCGTTGGGCTCGCGCTTGACGTCCGTCTGGGCCGAGTCCGATTTCATCCCGTCCCAGCTGATTCAGGCGCTCGGACAGACCATGGCACTGACGTCGGTCGTGTTCTTTTTCGGAAAGCACGTGACGGCCGAGTACGCGCTGACGTTCGGTGCGGTCGTGCAAACGACCCGACTGCTCAGCGGGCAACTCGGTACCACGTCGATCGCGGTAGTCCAGCGTGTCATGGAAGCAATCCATTCGAATCTCGTCGGTCTGCATGTTTCGATGTCCGATCCGGCCACGCTCGAGCGATTGCGGGCTGGCGCGGCGTCGCTGGTCGTGCATGGCGCGACGTTCGCGACCGGCGATGCCGGCACCTATGTGCTGCTCGACCGGGCAGTACGCGTGCAGGCGACCACGCTCGCGCTCGCGGACAATTTCGTGCTGGCCATGGCGTGCGCGATCGCGGGCGCGCTGATCGGGTTGGTGCTGCGCCCGCCGCGTCCGGCATGAGTGCCGACGCGGCAGCGTGGCGCGAATCGCACCGCCGATGTTAGTGGTTGGCGCTTGAAATGGAATCGGGGCGACCTGAATTTTCCTGAAATTTCCGGAAGCGGCGTCGGCGCGTGCGACAAGGGGTGACACCTACGTGCGCCGGATCGAGCGCCAGGCCGAATGGTCCGATGCTCGTATTTGACACATGCAGATCGGTTGAACGACGATCTGTTGGCTTTCGTAAGGGAATAAGCGCGAACTGGCACGCCAGTCAGAACCGAGCACGAGGCCGCAGAAATTCGTGCGGCAATATTCGGGGCGAAGCGCTCAGGCAAGTCGCTTCAGACATTGCCGAACGTCGCCGCGGGGCGTTCGGCAACGTCATTGGAAAGCGCGTCGAGGATCCGTGCCTTGAAGCCTGCGCCGCGCGGCATGTCGAAGCAGAATCTCACGTCGGCGCTTTGCGATGGTTGCGACATTCGCCATGGTCGTCATGTGCGATTCTCGTGAAATCCCGAGGCTGCGAGAGATGACGAGGGCCGCTTGCACACTGTCCTTGCCCTTGATTGTCACGCGATCGTTGGCTGAATCTTCTGAGTCGAGGCTGAAATGTTCTGAATGGCAGCAGATCGGACGCATGTGACGACGCGCCAGACCGACGCGTTGTTGTTGGTCGGTTCCCTCACGTTTGCGGTCAAACCATCGAGCAGCACATTTTCTTGTCAAGTATCCGCTCCGAAGCGTGTCGAAAATGACTTGTCGATGATTTGCCGGGAATTTATGCGTGAATGTTTGTTTCGTGTTTCGCCGGCTAAAACGTGCTCATACGAAGCTCGGCATGCGGGGAATCGAGAGATGGCAAAAATAGTGGAAGCACTTCAAAAAATCAGAAATACATCTTCCAATTATTTAAATCGACGGGCTCGAGAAATGACGTAGCATGGGTTCCAACCGGCGCCTGTCCTTATGCCAGGCGCCACAGATCGCCTCAGCACAACGCTTCCTCATGATTCGCATTGGAACGCTTCACGTCTTCCTCGACAGACGTGAAATTCTCTCGAATGGCAAACCAGTACGCATCGGTAGTCGCGCATTCGAGATTCTCGAGCTGTTGATTCGGGCAGATGGCGCATTGGTATCGAAGAACGAGATCATGGAGCGCGTCTGGCCGCATACGGTGGTCGAGGAGAACAATCTGCAGGTGCATATTGCCGCGCTGCGCAAGGCGCTCGCAGACGACCGCGACCTGATCGTGACCGTCCCCGGACGCGGCTATCGTCTCGTTGGCGGTTTCGACGAAGATCCGCAGGTCACGCCGTCCGTGTCGTCGGCGGTTCAGGACGATGGCGCGCTGTCCTTGCGTATCGCGACCGCTCCGAATGCGCTGATCGGGCGACAACACACGGTTGCCGATGTGATAGCCGCCCTTGATGGCGCACGTGTGGTGACGCTCGTCGGCTCCGGAGGCATCGGCAAAACACGCGTCGCGATTGAGGCCGCCACCCAGGCGGCGGAGCGCTTTCCTGACGGCGTTGTGCTCGTTTCACTTGCGGCGGTGTCGGATCCGCGTTTCGTGCTCGACTCGCTTGCTGCGGCACTGGGCATCGCGCAGGCCGCCGGATCGCTGACAATCGAAGCTGTGGTTACGTGCGTGGCGGGGCGCCGGTTGCTCATCGTGCTGGACAATTGCGAGCATCTGATCGATGCATGCGCGCAAGTCGCTGATGTGTTGACCGCTGCGAATGCAGGGTTATCGGTTCTGGCTACGAGTAGAGAGGCTTTGCGCGTCAATGGAGAGCGCCTGCGCCCGATTCCGCCGCTCGATGTACCGAGTGAGGACGAAAAGTGCAGCGGCATCATGAATGCGAGTTCGGTGCAATTGTTCGTCGCTCGCGCCCGCGCCTCCGATCCGCGCTTTCCTCTCGATCAACATAGCCTGTCGCTGACGGCGTCGATCTGTCGGCACCTCGACGGCTTGCCGCTCGCGATCGAGCTTGCCGCGGCGCGTGCAGCCGTATTGGGCCTCAAAGTGCTCGCCGCGAATCTCGACGACCATTTTCGGCTCCTTACCGGAGGGTTCCGGACCGCGCTGCCGCGCCACCAGACGCTTCGGGCGATGTACGACTGGAGCTATCGGCTGCTCGATGACGCGGAGCGCCAACTGCTTCGCTGGCTCGGTGTGTTTCGAGACAGTTTCTCGCTCGATGCCGTTCGCGACATTATCGATGCAAGAGATCTGCCCGATCTGGACCTGCTCGACGCGATTGCCGGGCTCGTGTCGAAATCGCTCGTCATCTTCGAAAATACGAGCGGTGGGCCACGCTACCGCCTGCTCGCGACCACACGTGCGTACGCGCTGCAGCAACTCGAGAATAATGGCGAATGCCGGGCCGCTGCGCGGGCCCACGCACACTATTTCCTGACCTTGTTCAAGCAGGCACCGGCCGATGGAACCGATGGCCGGCCGCTGACTCGTCTCGATGCGGTCCACTGCGAACTCGGCAATCTGCGTGCGGCACTCGATTGGGCATTTTCGTCATGTGGTGACCGGCGAATCGGCGTCGCACTTGCTGCTGTCGCCGTGCCGTGTCTGTTCGATCTGTCGCTTGTCGACGAATGTCGTGAGCGGGCACGCGCCGCGCTCGATGCTACGCAGGATCCCGAACTGGCGTCTGTTTCGGCCGATACACGAATGAGATTGCTTGCCGCCTATGCCGCGGCGCTGGCACATGCCACTGGTCCGGTTCATAACATGCGAGACGCATGGTCGGAAGTTCATGCCGTGGGGCTCGAAGTCAGCGATGACAGCCGCGGGGGCAGCCACGAATAGCCGACGTCGAGCGCTGCATGGAATGCCATTGGGCGGATCCGAACCATCGCACGAGCGGTGGTCTCGTTCCGATCGGAATCAAGAATATTTCAGACGGCAGACAGGACATGACCTGCCTCGTTTTCACGTACAGCATGTCATGAAGCAGCGCGTAGGATTTCGTATTCGACGGGAGTGCAGTAGTCGATCGACGCTTATCGGAATGCAGCAGTAATCCGGGCCCGGGTTCGCGTTGCCAATATGCACTGCGTAATGCGTGGCATCGAGACAGAGTCGGAAGAGACCTTCACGTTGCGCCGAAGCGGACGCTCATGCCGTGAAAGTCGTAACCGCTCGATATCACTATGCTAACCGGCCAATCAGATCGGCGCGGTCAAGCTGATCGACCCACCAGTTCAATGCGTTCCCGGTCTTGTCTCTACGCCAGGCCAGATAGCAATTCGAGTATTCGCGTACGCCCACAATGCGGCGCACAACCAGCTTTCCTTTACGTACCAGTCCTTCGGCCAACGGCTCGGGGAGCATGCCGACCGCAATACCTTGACAGAGTGCTTCGAGTTTCGCTTCGCGAGTCGACACGAAGATGAGCGGCTGTCCCTCGTGGATCGCTACGGCTTGGGGATCCAGCTCACGGGATGTGTCGCTCATGATAACGCCTCGATATCGAGCGATCGTCTCGCTCTCCAATGGCTCCGGGATGGCCGCGAGTGGATGATCCGGCGCCGTGACGAATACATGATTGAGCGTTCCGATCGGGTGCGCGATGATGTTCGGATCGAGCGGCGGCTCACCGACGGTTCCGACCGCCAAATCGACACGCCTCGAAATTAGAGCGTCCCATACTCCTCCCAGCACTTCAGTAGACAGATGCAGTTCAGTGGGTATTTTCAGCTCATAAAATCTGTTCACATATGACCATAAGTATCCGGCAGGCAGGATTTCGTCCACGCACAATCGCAACTCCGACTCCCAGCCGTCGCTAATACCCTTCGCTGTAACTTCGAGACGCCGAGCCGCTCGCAGAAGTCGACGGCCTTCATCGACGACGGCCCGGCCGGCTTGCGTGAGCGTCGCCCGTCTGCGGCTCCGGTCGAACAGTTCAACATCCATGTCGCTTTCAACTTTCTGGACGAGGTAAGTGATCGACGACGGAACTTTATGCAACAGTTCGGCCGCCTCGGAGAATGTGCCGGTCCGCTCGATGGCATCCAATACTTCAAGGACTTCGAACGACAACTTGATTGCCATATGACGCTTTCAGGATTATTCAGTGTTTAAGTCGACTTCGTCGAGAAGGACGAGCAACCCGGTAGCAGCCGCGCAACCATTATGCGTCAATTGTCGATGTTCCGAGCCTCGGTGTCGAAGGTCTCCTTCGTGCACACGGTAACCATGCCTGCCATCCAGAAAGCCAGCCGCAGCCGTGCATTGCCGCGCCGGGAGCGGTGCTCACGTCCCTGCTGGGTAGCGGTGCAGGCAGTGTGCTCATTGAGTGCTGCACCTTGGCGCATGCGCGAGAAACCTGGCAGCAGGTCTTTGCAAGCTCCCGAAGGTCATGCCGGCCGGCGATCTGGGGGGGCACGTAACTCTGATATGTGCCACGCCTGAGCATTTTCCAGGATGACCAGCGCGTCCTTCGGATCGTTCTTGTCCCAGGAGTTGAACATCGCTTCGCTTGGTCGAAGTGGTCGTCATATGCCTGAGCACACTACCGACCGTGTAGATGTCGATTCCAGCGGCCCGAAGATCACGGCTTGCGAAGCGTCCGGTTTCGGTGATGGTGGACGCGTTGGCCTCTGTCTGGGGCCGAGGCAAGGAGTCGCGTCCAGTTGCGGTCGCTCGATAGGTGCACGGGTTACTTCGGGCCGATCGTTCGAGCGTCGACTTGGGGTCTCCCTCCTTCTCTGTACCGTGCAGGATCGGGTAGTCAATGCACTGCCCGTTGTTGTTTCACCGCAAACTCTCTTAGGAACTCGAGAAAAGCCGCAGCGGCGGGCGATAGTGACTTGTCGCGCCGTGTGAAGATGGATACCGCCCGAAGGATTTTCGGCTTTTGGATCGATATGGCCTTGAGCTCGAAGGCGCGTGCCAGCGGTGCAATGAAGGCTGGCGCGATAGTCACGCCTAAGCCGGCCGAAGCCATCCCAAGCGCGGTTGTCATGTACGCTACTTCGTAGGTGGTCTTGAAGTCGATTTCTACGGATGCCTCGCGTAATACAGGCTGAACTCGCGTCGCAAAGTCCTGCCCCATGACGATCAATGCATCGCGTCCTAGTTCAGACCAATGAATCACCCGGCGTGTCGCCAGCCGATGATCCTGTCGACACCAGAGTACATAAGGGCTATCGAACAAGGATTGACGTTCAATGTGCGGCTCTATCGGCACGTCCGGACCGACCACGCATTCGGTTTCACCGTTCATCAGAGGGCGCAGCATCGTATCGAGTCGCGAGTCAATCAACCGAAGAACAATTTCGGGGTGCTCATGACGGAAGGCCGCCATGGCTGGTGCCAGCAACGTGGTTGCGAGCGTCTGTGGCGTGCAAACCTTGACAATGCCTCGCTTTAACGCAGCCAGATCCGAGACATCGCGCACTGCAGATTCCAGTTCATCGAGGACGCGTTGCGCGCGAGAAACGAATTCCTCCCCTAGTTGGGTCAGCGTGACCTTACGCGTCGTCCTGTCGAAGAGGCGCATGCCCAACTCGTTCTCGAGTTCCTTGATCAACAGACTCGTCGCCGATTGAGTGAGATGCAACTCGCGGGCAGCCTCCGTGAAGCCCCCATGTCGGGCAACTGCGATGAACGCACGAATCTGTCTTAGGCTGATATTCATAAGAATCTCAAATCAATGGACAAGATTTACTCGTTGGAAGCGTATCAAATGTTGGGAAAGAATACAGTGCCGCTCGACGCAGCGACGACGAGATCCGCGCAACGTCTGTTGTTCGGAGCCGGACGAGAGGGTCTGGCGTTTACCCCCACAATCTCAACAACAAGACGCCACAACGAATCAAGTGGCGCGATCCCGACAGGAGACTTCAGTGTCAACTACTCTCAGAAAGGCCGGCACGCTGACCGCCGGCGTCGATTTCGAAGACCGCGTCTATGCCAGGTTGACGAGGCGACTCGTCCCGTTTCTCTGCTTGTGCTATCTCTGCGCTTATCTGGACCGGATCAACGTCGGGTTTGCGAAGCTTCAGATGACCACCGAGCTGAACTGGAGCGATACGGTCTACGGCTTGGGCGCTGGCGTTTTCTTTCTCGGTTACGTGCTGGTCGAAGTGCCAAGCAACCTGCTACTCCAACGCGTAGGCGCTCGCCGATGGATCGCCAGGATCATGATCATGTGGGCGCTCATTTCGGGACTGACGGCCTTTGTCAGGACGCCCGGTGCGTTCTACCTGATGCGCTTCCTGCTCGGCGTGGCCGAAGCAGGATTTCTGCCAGGCATCGTCCTCTACCTGAGCCACTGGTACCCGGCAAATCGGCGTGCCACGGCTACGGCGCTTTTCTATTGCGCAATTCCCCTCTCTGGTGTGTTTGGTGGCCCGCTTTCGGGTTGGATTCTGAACTCGCTGCACGGCAGCCTCGGAATGAGTGGCTGGCAGTGGGTGCTGGTGCTCGAGGCTGTCCCTTCCTTGCTTCTCGGTGCCGCCGTGTTGATGTACCTGCCGGACGACATCAACGAGGCTAAATGGCTCAGTGAAGAGGAGAAGGCGATTCTTTCCCGGAACATCGGACGTGAGTCAAGCGGCAAAGCTGCGCATTCTCTCGGCGACGCACTCAGGGATCGTCGGGTTTGGCTGATGGGCCTCATTTTCTTCAGTTGTGCCATGGGAAACTACGGTCTGAGTTTTTGGCTTCCGTCGCTGATTCAGGCCGCGGGCGTGCGCGATCCATTGAATATCGGGCTGTTGATTGCCATACCGTTTGGTGCAGGGACGATCTCGATGGTGTTGTGGAGTCGTCATTCGGACAAGCGTCGGGAGCGGCGCTGGCACCTTGCCGGCGCGATGATAATGGGCGCTGCGGGGCTCGTTCTGGCTGGAGTCTTTGGGACGCAAATACAGTTCGCTCTGGTGGCGCTGACACTCGCTTCCATCGGCATTCAGGCCATGGCGCCGGTTTTCTGGAGTATGCCCACCGCATTCCTGACCGGAACAGCTGCGGCGGCCGGCATCGCGTTGATTACGTCGATCGCCAATCTGGCGGGTTTCATTAGCCCATATCTCATAGGATGGATCAAGGACACCACGCACAGCGCCAACATGGGTCTGTACTTGATTGCGGCCACGATGTTTGGAGGGGCGGTGATCATGGTCGCAGGCGTACCAGCGAAGCTCGTCAACAGGTAGTCGCATCCAGATAGTTCGAGCGGTGGCCGTGCGCCAAACGCGTATCGGGCTGTCGATGGCCGGGTGAACGGGCGGCGCGCTCGTCGCTCCGCAAACGAAGGGGGGGCGCATCGCGTCCCCCTTTTTTCAATTGACCGCGGTGAGCGGTCCATTTCTCCGGGCCGGTTTTGCCGCTTCTCCGCCGCCCGCGTCAATGGCGTATTCGAGCCAGGTGTTCCGGCGCAGCGCGTCCGTGCCGGCAGCCTTCAGTTCCGCAATGTTATGAAAGCCCATCATGTTCAATGCAGGCCGCATTTCTCCCGCGAGCAGTTCAAGGCACCGCGTAACACCTTTTTCTCCGCCCGCTCCGAGTCCGTAAATATAAGCCCGTCCGATGAGTACCGACGTCGCGCCAAGCGCTAGCGCCTTCAATACATCGGCACCGCGTCGGATGCCGCCGTCGATGAGGATATCAGTCCGTCCACCCACCGCCTCGACGATTTCAGGTAGGATACCGATAGTCGACGGCGCGGGATCGAGCTGACGACCACCATGGTTCGAAACCACAATGCCGTCGGCACCCTGATCGACTGCGCGGCGTGCGTCATCGGGGTCGAGTATGCCCTTGATCACGATCTTGCCTTCCCAGCGATCGCGCAGCCACCGGATGTCGTTCCACGAGAGACTCGGGTCGATCATGCGACCAAGGCTTACCGACTGTTCCATGAGCGATTTGCCCAGCTCCGGATACGGTCTGCAGTTTCCGACAGCCGGCATGCCGTTGGCAACGGCACCGAAGGACCACAGTGGATGCCGCAGCATGGAGAGGAGCATCCCGGGTGAAAGGGTGGTGCGAGCGCGAAAGCCGTTGCGCTCGTCGCGCTCGCGCACCGGTGCGAAAGGTGTATCCACGGTGAGAAAGATCGTTTTGATCCGTGCCCTGCGACAGCGTTCGAGCATGTGTTCGGTCAACTCGCGCTTGCGGAATACATAGA
Source organism: Burkholderia sp. Bp9031 (assembly GCF_003857965.1). Classification (NCBI taxonomy): domain Bacteria; kingdom Pseudomonadati; phylum Pseudomonadota; class Betaproteobacteria; order Burkholderiales; family Burkholderiaceae; genus Burkholderia; species Burkholderia sp. Bp9031. The sequence continues at coordinate 126,462 of NZ_QTPW01000002.1, read as the reverse complement.
GCTGGAAGTAGAGCGAGCCGCGGTGAGACTGCGAGACTTCCTCGAGCGAGGCAATCGAAAACGTGGAAAGGACTTGCGCAATGCCCGCCTTCTCGGCAGCGCGTCCAGCTGCGATTTCACCGCGACGGTGATACATGCCGGCGAAGCCGACCGGAGCGAGGAGCACCGGAAGCTGATGCCGCTCTCCGAGATAGCTCGTTCCGAGATCAGTTGTATTTTCTTGAATGCCGGCCAGCACTTTCTGCTTCAGGTCCCATCGCGCGAAATCGGTGCGGTTCGACCGCATTGTCGTTTCGCTGTTGGCGCCACCCTGCAGGTAATCGAAAAAAGGCTTCGGAACATTCCGGCTGGCCATGCGACGAAGGTCGTCGATATTCCAGGCCTTAGAGACGTCAGACATTCAGGACTCTCCTGATAGGGTGATCGGTGCGACTTTCTGCCTCGCGCTCGCGGGGCGGGCGCCGCTCAATACCGAATGATGACCGATTTCAACTCGGTGAAGTGTCCGATGAACGCTTCGCCGAATTCACGGCCGAGGCCTGACGACTTCACGCCGCCGAATGGCATGGCCGGATCGATGTAGTTGTGCATGTTGACCCATACGGTGCCGGCTTCCACGCGGGGAACGAGCCGCAACGCCTTGGCGAGATCGTTTGTCCAGATGCTTGCGGTCAGGCCAAAGCGGGTGTCGTTCATATAGTGCAGTAGCTCTTCCTCGTCCTCGTAGGCCAGAAAGCTGGCAACCGGCCCGAATGCTTCTTCGGTCATGCTCGCATCGGTTTGCGTGCGGGCCCGGATCGCCGTCGGCTGCACGAAGAAACCAGCGTCGGACGCGATGGAGCCGCCGTACACGATCTCGCCACGCTGTTCCCGCGCCTTGTCGAAGAAGGCCATGACCTTGCCGAAATGCGTTGCATTGGCGAGCGGGCCGAATTGCGCGGCTTCGTCGAGCGCCGAGCCGATCTTCAGTGTCGCGAGCTTGCTCGCCAAACGTTCGAGAACGTCGTCGATACGCGAGCGGTGTACGTAGAAGCGCTCAGCCGAAGCGCACACCTCTCCCTGATGCAGATAGGCGGCTTCGATGATGCCATCGACCGTGCGCTCGACGGGAAAGTCGCGCAAAAAGCCGGCGGGATTCTTGCCGCCGAGTTCCAGCGTAACGTGCTTGAGGCCGGCCTGCATCGCGGCGACGCCGACACCGATGCCAGTCGGGACCGAGCCGGTGAACGTCACCTTGGCGACCTTGGGATGGGCAATCAGTGCGGACCCGACGGTCACCCCAGAGCCGCTTACGACGTTGAGCGTACCGGGTGGAATTCCAGCTTCGATCGCAAGCTCGGCAACCCGAAGCATCGTGAGCGGCGTGAACTCGCTCGGTTTGATGACGGCGGTGCAGCCGCAGGCAAGCGCGGAGCCGAACTTCCACACGGCGATCATGATCGAAAAATTCCACGGCACGATGCCGGCGACCACGCCAAGCGGTTGACGCAGCGTGAAGCCGGTGTACTGCTCGCCGCTCGCGGACGGAAGAGACAACTGCATCGTCTGACCGTGGATCTTGGTCGCCCAGCCTGCGTAGTACCGCAAAAACGAAATCGAATAGTCGATCTCGAACGAGCGGGAAAGGCCGATCAATTTTCCGGAAGAAACGCTTTCGAGCTGCGCGAGCTCTTCGCGATGAGCCTGCATCAGGTCGGCGAGGCGGTTCAACAGTTCGCCTCGGCGCGCAGGCGACGTCAGTTGCCACGGTCCTGTGAAGGCGTCATGGGCACTTTCGACGGCCCGCTCGATCTGCGCGTGCGTTGCCTGATGGACCGACGCGATGATCTGCCGGTTCGAAGGATTGACGACCCCCGTCGCCGGGGCGTCGAGCGCAACTTCGGCGTACCCATTGATGAACTGGCCATGATCGCGCGTGAGGAAGGTCTGAACTTGGGGAAGAAGCGGAATGTCTGCCATGGTAGTGCTCGGTGGTCTGGAAGTCGGGCGCCCGGAACACGATGGGCGCCCGTCGTCGAGTTGTGCTGTTGCGGCTCAGACGGCCTCGTCAACCATTTGTGCCTCCTTTCGCGGCATGGCTGTCCTGGACGGATTTCTCGGGCCACACTCGCCGTAGTCGAAGTCTGCGAACAGATCGGCGAATTTTTTCAGCGACTCGGGTGCGTCCATCATCGGCAGCTTCAACTCGACGAACACGAGTCGATCGGCGCGCTCGGCGTCACGCATTGCGTCTTCAAGTTCGCCGACCGTTTCCACCATGAATGTCAGCGCGCGCGCGTCAGGGCCCAGCACGCGGGGCAATTCCGAGTATCGCCAGTTGCCGACGTCGTTGTACGCAGATTGCTCGCCGAGAATCAGGCGCTCAATGGTGTAGCCGTCGTTGTTCAGCAGGAAGATCACGGGCTTGAGGTCGCGACGCAGGATCGATGAGAGTTCCTGCGCGGTAAGCTGGAACGATCCGTCACCGATGAACAGCAGGTGACGGCGCGCGGGTGCCCCCACCAACGAGCCGAACAGGGCAGGCAAGGTGTAGCCGATAGCGCCCCAGATTGACTGTGCGATGTAGGTCGCACCCGTCGGCAACTTCATCGAGGAGAGCGAGGCATGCGAGGTTCCGGCTTCTCCGAGAATGACGTCTCCGGGTTTCAGGAACTGCCGGATGCGCGGCCATAGCGCGGCATGGGTCAGTTTGTCGTTTCCCGTAGCCGTCGGCCCAGTATGGCCAGCCGGCGCCGGTGCCTGAGTTGCACGGGCGCGAGACTGGGCAGGCGCTTCGTCGAGTACCCGTTCGAGCACGTCGCGCAGCGCGACGCCCGGCATCTGCTTTGCACCGATGCTCAGGTCGTGGCGGCGCAAATCGACAAAGGTGTCGGGATGGATCTGCTGGGAGAACAGCGCAGTGCTCGTGTCGGTGAAGCGCAGGCCGATCCCGATCAGACAGTCCGCGTTTTCGACGATCGAACGCACCGGCTCGGCGCTGGCCGCTCCCGCGTATGTCCCCGCGTAGTGCCGGGACGTTTCGTCGAGCGCGCTCTTGGCCGGCGTCAGCGACACGCATGGGATGCTGCATTTTTCGGCAAGTTTTTGCACCAGATCCGTGACCCCGAAACGGTCGGCATCCGCGTCCACAACGATGGCCGGGAAACGGGCAGACGCAAGGGCTTCAACGATGCGTCGCGTGGCTTCCTGCAATTGGTCGGGATCGCTGCTCGGATCGGCGAGGACCAGCGGTGCCTCGGGCACCTCTACAACCACGTGCGTAACGTCGGAAGGCAGTTGCAGGTGCACCGGACGGCGTTCGAGCCAGCACGAGCGCAGCACGCGGTCGATCTCGAAAGCGGCGTTGGCAGGCGTGATGCGCGCCTGGGCCACCGTGAATTCGGACATGCACCGCCCGATATTGTCGTAGTCGCCGTCCACGAGCGTGTGATGGACGAGCGCCCGGCTGTTGACCGCGTGCAGCGGGGGCGTCCCCGTGATGTGCACGACCGGCACGTTCTCCGCATATGCACCCGCGATGCCGCCGATCGCGCCGAGGTCGCCTACTCCAAAGGTCGTCACGAGCGCGGCAATGCCAGAGGTACGAGCGTAGCCGTCGGCGGCATAGGCCGCGTTCAGCTCGTTGCAGTTGCCGACGAACGCGATGCCGGCCGCCTCCTGGATCTGTTCTAGAAATGACAGATTAAAGTCGCCGGGTACGCCAAACAGATGACGCACGCCTGCTTCGGTCAACCGGCGGGCGAGAAAGGCGCCAATTTGCATACGCATGATGAGTTGCCTCCAGATGAAAGTGCCGTGCAATGCGGTAACGACGCAGCTCTTGTGTCGTTTGCCTGCGGTATGCCTACAATGTAGTGCGCCAATACCGCATGTTGTGTGCATTGTTCGGTGAAATTGGCCCGCTTCATGCACGGTTTGTGCATACCTGGAGAGTCTTGAATTGGATAATTTCGACTGGAAGTTGATGGCCGCGCTGCAGGCAGACGGACGGCTGACGAACCAAGAGGTGGGCGGCATCATCGGCCTGTCGGCTTCGCAGGTGTCGCGGCGCAGAACGGCGCTCGAAGAAGCGGGCGTGATCAGTGGCTATTCAGCGCGGCTCGACAGTAAAGCCATCGGGCTGGACGTGCTGGCTTTCGTTCACGTGAACCTGCGCGCGCACGATGCCAGGTCGCTGCGCGCGTTCCAGCGTCTCGTTGCATCCGACGAGGCGATCCAGGAAGCGCATGCGGTGAGCGGCAACGCCGACTACATGCTGAAAGTGGTGGCGAGCAATCTGGAGCAATTGGCGGATTTCGTGACGAATACACTGCTGGTCAGCGACACGATCTCCCACGTCCAGTCATACGTTGTCCTTAAGCAGATGAAGCAGACGAGTCAGTTACCCATCAAGCGATGACGTTGGCCGAGTTGCAGGTGGTGGGCTTGCGCGCCGCCAAGCCTGCGCGAAATCATGTCGCATAGCCACTGCCGGGCGGGAGAGGCTTCCGCTTGCGATTGCCAATCGAGATGACATCGATGGAACACTGCCCCAAATTTCAGACCGAAAGGTCGATGTTGTGAGTGTGTGTTTTGAAGTTGAGGCTTGCACGATGTGCGGCCCACCGGAGCTTTGGCCGTCCTCTTGCCGCATTTCACGAACCGATCGAATGGGTGTGCTATCGTCTGCGCGCGATCCAGTTGGCGCATTGGAAGCGCGGCACGACCCTGTCCCGCGAACTGCGCGTCTCCGAGTGTGTAGACTGCGTTGAACGCGCTCACATTGGCGCAGTATGTCGCATCCCCGCCACCTGGGAATACGAAAAGCGTGCCGTCCCGCTATCAATCGAAGTATGCTCTAGCGCGACCTGCGCGCGAACTGCAAACCAGCGCCGCGCTCCGTCCGGCAGCCAGAACAAACACACACCGACTTGGCCCGACATTGGGGGCGGCCATCATGATCATGTTGCGTTCGTGGGGTGCGATTCTCTCGTTGCTGATGCTAGCCGCGTGCGCCAGCCTGCCGCCGCAGGTCGATCGCACGCCAACGCATGCATACACCGATACCGAAAACACACGCCTTGGGGCCGCATTTCGGCAACAGGCCGCCGCCCATCCAGGGGAGGACGCATTTCATCTATTGCGCGATCCTGTCGACGCACTCGATGCGCGCGTGTTGCTCGCCGATCGCGCGGACCGCTCGCTGGACCTGCAGTACTACATTTGGCACGACGACCTGACCGGACACGAACTCGCGGATGCGATCATCCGCGCGGCCGATCGCGGCGTACGCGTGCGCGTGCTGCTCGACGATCTCGGAACGAATGCGGACGACCGCAAACTGCTCGAGATCAGTTCGCATCCGAACATCGAGATCCGGCTCTTCAATCCGGTCGCCACGCGTCACTTCAAGAAGATCGGCACGGTGTTCGAGTTCTCGCGCGTCAACCGGCGCATGCACAACAAGGCGATGATCGCGGACAACCAGGCGGCGATCGTCGGCGGCCGCAATATCGGCGACGAGTATTTCGGCGCGTCGTCGATGCTCGAGTTCGGCGATCTCGACGTGGTCGTGCACGGCCCCGTCGTAAACGACATCTCGACCGAGTTCGACACGTTCTGGAATTCGCCGTACGCGTTTTCGGTCAATGCGCTGGTCGGGCACGACGCGGCGCCGGGCGGCCTCGATCGAGAGCGCGAACGGCTGCGCGATTACCTGCGCGCGATGGAGGACAACCCATACGTGCTCGAGGCGCGCCACCGGCTCGACCAGATCGTGCATGGTCAGGGCACCGAGCTGTCGTGGGGGCACGCGACGGTCCTGTACGACGATCCGGCGAAGATCGCGCGGGCCCCCAAGGACAGCGAAGGACACCTGATGCCGCAACTGCGCGCGCTCGCGCTGCGGCCCGAGCACGAACTGCTGATCGTGTCGCCGTATTTCGTGCCGGGCAAGGACATGGTCGAGCGGCTGCACGCGCTCACGGCGCGCGGCGTGAGCGTGACGATCCTGACCAACTCGCTCGCGTCGACCGACGTGACGGCCGTGCATGCCGGCTACCGGCGCTATCGGCGCGACCTGGTGGAAGCCGGTGTGCGGCTTTACGAGCGGCGGCCGTCCGGCGACAAGAGCATCTCGAAGCAGGTCATCATCGGTTCTTCGCGTGCGTCGCTGCATGCGAAGACGTATGTGTTCGATCGCAAGAGCATCTTCATCGGATCAATGAATCTCGATCCGCGCTCGCTGAATCTCAACACCGAGATCGGCGTTTATTGCGAGAGTCCGGCCATTGCGTCCGAAGTCGCGACGGACCTGGAGCCGCGGCTCGATCGAATCGCGTGGCGAGTCGAATCGAGGACCGATGCGGCCGGGAAGGGGCGGCTCAAGTGGATTCAGACCGACGCGGACGGGAAGGTGACCGAGCTCGATCATGAGCCGGAAGTGTCGCCGGCGCGGCGCATGGAAGTGTGGTTTCTCGGGCTGTTTCCGATCGAATCGCAGCTGTGATCCGGCTTGCCCGCGGCCGTTGCGGGTGAAGCGCTTGAGCGTCGTGCGGAAGACAGATGGGATCTGTCGCCGCGGTGCCGGATGCGGGCACGAGCAGGCGGTTCGGCGCGACCACGATGTCGACGAAGCCGGCCTTGCGCAGGCGCGCGACGACCGAGGCGATCTGCTGGTCATTCGTCGCGCAATGCGCCGGGCGTGATGACGTTCGACGCCATTCACGAACTTTTCCGCGCGAGCATGCGAAGCGTCAACCCGCGTTCGTCTGCCATCCGAGCCCGAGGCTCTTCTGCAGCGACACGTAGTCCTTGAATGTAGGCGCATCGGGCGCGGCGGGGGCACCTCGGTAGTCGGGGTCGACGGTACAGCCGGCGAGCAGGCACGCGGCTGCGCACAGCGTGAGCGCAGGGCGGCGGGGCAGGGAGAAGGGCTTCATCGCGTAAGACGGTTCAATGACCGGACGACATCGGTTGCGGGCCGCGTTGCGTCGTCGGCAGCAGCGCGAGCGGCACGCATGCGAGCAGCGCGAGGCCCAGCATGTAGAAGGTTTCGGAACCGGCCGACGATCCGGTCACGCGGCTGCGTGCGATGAGCCTGTTCGGGCAGTTGACGGTATTCCATCTCGTGCCGCGCTCCGCGCTGCAACTGCTCGGCTGGGACAGTTTCGACGGTGAAGGCGGCGCGCTGCTGATGGCGACCATTGCCGATCAGACGCGCGTGCTGCTCGAACACTGGCATGCACGGCGCGGCGCATTCGCCGATGATCCGCAAGCCGTCGGAAAGCGGCCCGCGGGCGCGGGCACGAGCGCGCCGGCGAAACGCGCGGGGAAAAGCGCCGCGACGACGCGCACGGCGAACGCTACACAGCGCGTGAAGAAGCCTGTGTCGCGCTGAGCGCGTATCAGTCCGTCGCCGGCCGGCGTTCCAGATTGCCCGGCGTTGGCGGCCGGGCGGCCGTATCGACGGCATCGGCGGAATCGTCGCTGGCGCTGTCACCGCCTTGCCCGCGTTGCGAACCTTTGTCATACGCGACGACGCTGCGCTGCGGATTCGCGATCCGGATTCCGCGTTCGCGGAACATCACCGCGATCCGCCGGTTGAATTCGCGCTGCACGCCCCAGCGTGCCGAATCCTTGCACTGGATCTGTCCTGCCAGCGCGATCGTCGCGCCGTCTACTTGATCGATGCCCCAGTAGCTGAAATCCGACAGGATGCCGTCCTTGTAATTCGGGTCGTCGCGCAACGCGGCGCCGATCTCCTTGAGCGTCGCAATCGCGAGATCGATGTCCTGGCCGTAAGCGATGCTCACCTTGACGGCCGCGTTGCCGAGTCCGCGATTCGTATTGTTGACGGTCGTCACCGAGCTGAACGGGATCGTGTACAGCGACCCGTCGCCCGCGCGCAGCCGCACGGTGCGGATCGACAGGTATTCGACCGTGCCCGACACGCCGGCGAGCGTGACCCAGTCGCCCACCTGCATCGCGTTCTCCATCAACAGGAAGATCCCGGTGATGAAATCCTGCACGAGCTTCTGCGAGCCGAAGCCGAGCGCGACGCCGAAGATGCTGGCGCCGGCGAGCAGCGGACCGATGTTCACGCCGATTTCGCTGAGGCCCGTCAGCACGACGACGAGCGCGATCATGATGAACAGCAGCGAGCGCAGCATCGGCAGCAGCGTGCGCAACCGCGCCGCGCGCACGAGGTTGCCTTCGCGCGTCCATTGCTGCAGGCGGCGTTCGATCGCGATGTTCGCCGCCTCCCATACGATCAGCGCGACGACGGCCGCGATCGCGATCGTGATCAGCGCCGACGCGAGCCGATGACCGATCGTGCCGCTCTCGAATGCGTGGAAGATCGGCACGCCCCAGATCTGCAGCAGCAGCAAGACGGTCACGACGGCGATCACAGCCGACACGACCTGGCGCACCAGCGGGTAGTAGCGGTACGCGTGCAGGTGGACGAGCGTGGGATCGTCGTCGCGGCGCTGGAACAGCCGCGCGAGCGCGCCGAACACGACGATCGACACGATCCGCATGCCGATCATCACGGCGATCGAGCGGCCGCCGAGCGTGATCAGCACGCGATAGCCGTTGTGGACGTCGAGCGCCCACACGAACCACAGCGCCATCACGACGAACACCGACGCGGGCGCCCACGCGTCGGCGAGCGCATTGCCGATCATCGCGAAGGCCGGCCGCTCTTCGCCGGCTGCGCGGATGCGCGCGGCGACCGGCTGGCGGCACCGCAGGATCAGCGCCGAGATCATCAGGTGGCCGACGAGCGCGACGGCCTTCAGCAGCGCGACATGACCGGCGTCGCTGAGGCCGAAGCTCGCGGCGATCTCGACCGCGGCCGTGCACACGCCGACGACGATCACGATCCGCGCGATCGAGCGCTGCGCGAACGCGGCCCATGCGTCGCTGATGTGCAGCAGCCGCAGCTGCCGCGCATCGGGCTGGAAGAACAGCCGGCTGACGATCGTCACGAGGCGGCAGATCACGTAGATGTCGATCAGCGACTCGAGTGCGGTTTCGGTCGGCGTGCCGGCGTCGTCGAGCACCGACATCGTCAGGCTCGCGACGCCGACGAACACCAGCAGCGGCACGACCCGCAGCGCGAGGCTGACCAGCGCGCGCGGCATCCGGCGCAGCAGCGTGGTGTGGCGCCGCGCATGGCCGCGGCCTTGCGACGACGTATCGGGCGTAGCGGTGCCGTCCGCCCTGGCGGCGGAGTCGGCCGGAGAGGATGCTCGCGCCGTGTCGTCGTCCGGCGGGGGCGGCTCGGACGTTGATGGCTCGGCTTCGGCCCGCCCCGACGATTCGGCGCGCCACGCACTCAGCGCAGCCAGCGCGCGCCGCAGCAGCCGCTTCGCGAACCATTCGACGACGAACGCGGGCACGAGCACGGCGACGATGATCCAGATCGCGTGCGCGAGGTCCGCACGTTCGTCGGCACGTACGAGCCGCTCGTGCCACCAGCTGCCGACCGAGCCGACATCGAGCAGCGAGCGCAGCGATTCGTTCAGCGCGCCGCCGACTTCGCCGGCCCAGCGCGATCCCTGCCGGACGAGCATCGACGCGAGGCCGTTCGTCGTCAGCGCGGCGGGGGCGGCGGCAGCCGAGGCCGCGCTGGCCGGCGCCGCGCCGCTTGCCGGGAGCGCGGGCGTGCTCAACACGCCGACGGCCGCGATCGCGCGCAACGTCGTTTCGACCTGTTCGCGTTCACGCGGGTTTTGCAGGACGGAGAGGGCCTGCTGTGCCTGTTGCGGTGTCAGCGCAGGCACGGCGCCGGAGGCGGCCGATGCGGCGGCCGGGGCGGGGGCGGCCGCGTGGGCGGCCGATACGAAGGCGGCGAGCAGCCAGCCGAGCAGGAAATGTCGCATGAGTAGGCATGCGGGCGCATATCGAAGCGTGGCCCGCCGGTCTGGACGATGGACGGAAGTTAACATGATTGCGATCGGAACCGAATAGTTCCGTCGATGAATATTCGATTCGGACATGCGACAAGCGGTGCGGGCGTTTGCGGCCTGTCAGGCGGTCTGTTTCACGTGGCGCCGGTGTTCGGTGCCGGCTGTCTGCCCACTGCTGTTCGGGCACGTCGTTCGGAGTGGCTCGTCGGACGATGACACGGCGGCCCGGCGACGGCTGGGCGGGAACGAATCGTGCTCGGCCGTGAATCGATCCGGTGCATGTCGCGGCCTGGGTTGCATGCACGGAATTCCGGATTCCTGATGATGAATCAACGCTGCTCGTCGTGAAAGATCGGCAGCACGTGTTCGGCGATTTCCTCGATGACTTCGCGCACGGGCCGGTCCGAGCCGGGATTCAGCGTGACATGGTGCGTGCCGGCCGCCCGCATGTCCCGCAGGATGCCGATCAGCGCGTTGCGTCCGGTCGCATAGCCGAGCGACAGCGCGGTGGCCGGCGCATCGCGATTCGCATCGAGATCGAGCCGCATCGACACGCCGAACCCGCGAAAGGCCGGTTGTGCGAGCCTGTCGACGGCCGCGCGCCACATCGAATAACGCGCACGCTGCGTGTCCGGATCGCGATGGTACGTCATCCAGCCGATCGCGTTCCGTGCGATCCAGTCGACGCTTTGTCCGCCGGAGCCGACCGCGAGCATCGGCACCGCGTCATCGCCGCGCGGCAGCAGCGTGAAGTCCGGCGCGTCAGGCGGCGTCTCGTCGGGCAGCACGCGGGACGGCACGCCGAGCGCGGCCGCGACGATCTCCCAATGCCGGCGATACCGGTCGCGCCGCGTTTGCGCATCGACACCGAACGCCGCATATTCGGGCGGCCGGTCGCCGGAGCCGAGGCCGAGGATGAAGCGCCCGCCGGACAGCGTCGCGACCGACAGCGCGCCTTTCGCGATATGCAGCGGGTGACGCAGCGGCAGCACGATCGCGCCGCTCGCGAGCGCGATCCGGCGCGTGCGCGACGCGAGCGCGCCGAGCAGCACCCACGGGTCGAGATGCCCGACCGGGTCCGGATAGTCGGCGCTGTTCAGCGGCACGTCGCGAATCCATAGCGCGCGAAAGCCAAGCGAATCGGCCAGCGCCGCGAGCTCGAGCTGCTCGTTGAAATCCGCGACGGTGCGGCCGCTGCGCAGCAGCGGCAACGTCAGGCCGATCGACAGTCGCTCGGCCGAGAAGACGCGATGCGCGACGTCGGCGTGGTCGGAGGTGGGCAGGGTCATGTCCATTCCTTGAAGACGGGGCGAAGCGGGCGGGCGCCGTACCGTGTCCGGATGCTAACGTGTCTGCGCGATGCTTGCGGCGCACGGCAAGCAATGGACGGCAAAATCGGCGGGCCGGCATGATCGGCGTCCTCCGCCATCGGGCAAGGCACGAGACGGCGCTCGAGATGTGCGGGCAGCACGCGCAGGCTCGACGAGCGCGTTCGAACTGCATGCTTGCACGGCCAGCGTCGGGCGATTGTAAGCGGATCGTCGGCGTCGAGCATGCGCCAACGTACCGCCGCCGCACGCGTCACATTCGTGCAACACCGGCGTCGCGGCCAGCCGCCGTCGATCGCGCGAGCCGTTTCCCGTCGTTTCACTTTCGAAACATTCACGCGGGTCCTTCGCCGCGCGATTCGGGTCAGGGCCGTTTCCCGGCCCGTGTGGCCTTGCCCTGCGAAGCATGGTGCGCTCCTTGCATGTCTGTATGCGCCGTGAGCGCGATCGCCGCCGCAGCAGGAATCAGGCAATCGCTTCAGTGGGTCGGACGCATCGAGGACGGGGACAAGAGAATGAGAACAGACCGAATCGCAACGTATCGTGTTGCAAATATGAATCGCCGACCTGCCTGTGAATTCGCTTCGCCGCTGATTGCGGTGACATGAGTGCGCGGCTTTCCGTTCCATCCGAACAAAGCGGGTTCGTTCTGAACGACGACGTGCAGGCGTGACGCACGAGGCCGGCCGGTGTCGGTCGGCCGTCGGGGATGAACTGCAGGTGCACGCAGATTGACAACCATGACTTCCGGATCGTCAGGCCGACGCGCGAAGCGCGCGCACGCCGCACGCGACGCGTGCGTGTGCGTGCCGCACGCGGTGCAGCGCGGCGCTCGGACGAACCTTGGCCGGCCCGGACGGGCAGGCCGGCGGCGCGGCGATCCGCGCGATCCCCGCAATTCGAAGGTGTAGTCCAGGGGAAAGGTCCGCCGGCCGCGCCGCGGCGGATCCGACGACATTGTGCTGTCAGTTGATCCACTACCCCGATGGATCAATTGTTGAAGCGCCCATCGCCATGTGGTCGATGGGCGTCTTTTTTTGCTGCGCCGATATCGCGTGCGGACCGCCGGCTCGATCGCCCGGCGTTCTGTATCATGTGCTGGCGCGCTGGCCGCCCGTGTGGCCGCACGACTGCCACCGCGCCCGATCACACGCCGCCAACATGAACGACACCGCCTTGCACGACTCCTCATCCGCCGGCATCGATCCGGCCGCGCTCGATGCGCTGCACACGTTCGTCGAGCGCCATCCGCGGCTGCTCGTGCTGACCGGTGCGGGCATCAGCACCGATTCCGGCATTCCCGGCTATCGCGACCGCAACGGCCAATGGATGCGCTCGCCGCCGATCCAGCTGCACGAATTCCTCGGCTCCGACGCGGCGCGCCGACGCTACTGGGCGCGCAGCATGATCGGCTGGCCCGTGGTCGGCCATGCGCAGCCGAACCGCTCGCACGTCGCGCTTGCGCGGCTCGGCGGCACCGGCCGGATCGAGCGCCTCGTCACGCAGAACGTCGACGGCCTGCATCAGCGCGCGGGCAGCGACGACGTGATCGAACTGCATGGCGGCATCAACGGCGTCACGTGCCTCGATTGCGGCGCGCATCACGCACGCGCGACGATCCAGGCCGTGCTCGAAACGGATAACCCCGAACTGCTGGGCGCGCAGGCGGAGCCGGCCGCCGACGGCGACGCGCATCTCGAATGGGCCGCGCTCGACACGTTCCGCATTCCGGCCTGCCCGGCCTGCGGCGGGCTGCTGAAGCCGGCCGTGGTGTTCTTCGGCGAGAACGTGCCGCGCGAACGCGTCGCGCTGGCGTCGCAGGCGCTCGATGCGGCCGATGCGCTGCTGGTCGTCGGCTCGTCGCTGATGGTGTATTCCGGCTACCGTTTCTGCGTGTGGGCCCAGGCGCAGCACAAGCCGGTCGCGGCACTCAATCTCGGCCATACGCGCGCCGATCCGATGCTGACGCTGAAGGTCGAGGCGCCGTGCGCACCCGCGCTCGATGCGCTCACCGCACGGCTGGGTCTTCGCGGCAACACGACGGAGCTTGCATCTTGACCGGCACGACACCTTCGCCCGATCCGTCCGCGCGGCTGTCGGCGCCTGCGGCCGAGTGCAATCGCGGACCGATCCTCGACGTGCTGCGCCGCGTGCTGCCGGCCAGCGGCAGCGTGCTCGAGATCGCGAGCGGCACCGGGCAGCACGCGGTCCATTTCGCGCAGGCGCTGCCGGGCCTGCACTGGCAGCCGAGCGATCCCGACGCGCATGCACGCCGCTCGATTTCCGCGTGGGTCGCGCATGCCGGCCTCGCGAACCTGGCCGAGCCGCTGGCGTTCGACGTGCGCGACGCATCGTGGCCGGCCGCGGCACTCGATGCGATCGTCTGCATCAACATGATTCATATCTCGCCGTGGGCATGCACCGACGCGCTGTTCGACGGCGCGTCGCGCGTGCTGCGACCGGGCGGCGTGCTGTTCCTGTACGGCCCGTACCGCCGCGCAGGCCGGCACACGGCGCCGTCCAACGAAGCCTTCGACCAGCAATTGCGCAGCCGCGACCCGTCATGGGGCGTGCGCGATCTCGAAGCGGTCGTCGCGCTGGGCCTCGACTGCGGGCTCGACTGCATCGAAGTGGTCGAGATGCCTGCCAACAACCTGAGCGTCGTGTTCCGGCGCCTGCCGCACGCGGAGCAATGACACGCCCGCGCGCATCGCGGCCGGGTTTCCACTATCCTTTCGCCTGTGCGCGCGGCCCGGCTCGGGTCGCGCCCTGTTTTTTCCGGAGAATTGACTAATGGGCAAACAAGCAATCGGTGTGATCGGGCTCGCGGTGATGGGCCGCAATCTCGCACTCAATATCGAGAGCCGCGGTTACGCGGTGTCGGTGTACAACCGCAGCCGCGAGAAAACCGACGAACTGATCGCCGAATTCCCCGGCCGCAATCTGGTGCCGACCTATACGCTCGAGGAGTTCGTCGCGTCGCTCGAAACGCCGCGCCGGATCCTGATGATGGTGAAGGCCGGCGAAGCGACCGATGCGACGATCGCATCGCTCAAGCCGCTGCTCGAGAAGGGCGACGTGCTGATCGACGGCGGCAATACGCATTTCACCGACACGATCCGCCGCAACCAGGAACTCGCGCAATCGGGCCTGCACTTCATCGGCACCGGCGTGTCGGGCGGCGAAGAGGGCGCGTTGCGCGGCCCGTCGATCATGCCCGGCGGCCAGCGTGACGCGTACGACCTGGTCGAGCCGATCCTCAAGCAGATCGCCGCGAAGGCGCCGTCGGACGGCGAGCCGTGCGTCGCGTACATGGGCCCCGACGGTGCCGGCCACTACGTGAAGATGGTCCACAACGGGATCGAATACGGCGACATGCAGCTGATCGCCGAGAGCTATGCGGTGCTGAAGGACGTCGCGGGCCTGACCAACGACGAACTCGGCGCGGTATACACCGAGTGGAATCAGGGCGAGCTCGACAGCTACCTGATCGAGATCACGTCGAAGATCTTCGGCAAGAAGGACGACGAGACCGGCAAGCACCTCGTCGACGTGATCCTCGATCGCGCCGCGCAGAAGGGCACCGGCAAGTGGACGAGCCAGAACGCGCTGGATCTGGGCGTGCCGCTGCCGCTCATCACCGAGTCGGTGTTCGCACGCGTGCTGTCGTCGCTGAAGACCGAGCGCGTCGCGGCCAGCAAGATCCTGTCGGGCCCGGCCGCCGCGCCGTTCGACGGCGATCGTGCCGCGTTCATCGAAGCGGTGCGCCGCGCGCTGTACCTGAGCAAGGTGATCTCGTACGCGCAGGGCTTCGCGCAGTTGCGCATGGCGTCCGAAGAGTACGGCTGGAGTCTCGATCTCGGGACGATCGCGAAGATCTTCCGCGCGGGCTGCATCATCCGCGCGCGTTTCCTGCAGAAGATCACGGACGCGTACGCGAAGGATCCAGCGCTCGCAAACCTGCTGCTCGACCCGTACTTCAAGGACATCGCCGCGAACTACCAGGCATCGCTGCGCGACGTCGTGGTGGCCGCGGTGAAGGCAGGCGTGCCGGTGCCGGCGTTCGCGTCGGCGGTCGCATACTTCGACAGCTACCGTTCCGAGCGTCTGCCGGCGAACCTCGTGCAGGCGCAGCGAGACTTCTTCGGCGCGCACACGTTCGAGCGTACCGACAAGCCGGGCAGCTTCCACGCGAACTGGTCGTAACCGGCCGGCGAGGCGGCATTGTTGCGAAATTCTATTCTTTAAGTAGGGTTTTTCGTTTCCGGATTCCGGAATTGTTGGCTCCGCGGAAACAGTGTTTTCGTTCTTTCATGGTTTTCCCTAGGTGATCTCGGGACTAAACTTTGTTCCATCGCTGCAGACATGGTGTGTGCGGCGGAGCAAAAAAAATCCCGGAGGTAATCATGAAATCGCTGATCGCAACGTTCGCTGCAGCTGCCGTTCTCGCCGTTCCCGCCGTGTCGTTTGCCCAACAGAACGCGCCCGTCACCCGTGCGCAGGTGAAGGCCGAACTGGCCACCCTGCAACAGGCTGGCTACAAGCTGGGCAGCGACCGTACCGACTACCCGGCAGGCATCCAGGCAGCTGAAGCCCGTGTGAACCCGCAACAAAACCTCGCCGCTGCCGACACGAGCGGCTACGGTGCGCAACCGGTCGCCCAGCAAGAGTCGGGTGCCCCGGCAGTCGCCAAGACCGGCTGGCAAGTGAAGCGCGTGTCGGATGGCGCACCGATCTACAAGGGTCGTTAATCGTTCTCGATCACGGGCCGCATACGCGGCCTGATCCGACCCCGCGCAGTACACGCAGCCCGTCGTTCCGCATCACGGCACGACGGGCTGTTTTCATTGGCGGCTTCCGCCGCGTCAATGCAGCGGCCGCGGGCCGCGGCCGATGTCCCGGAACAGCGCGTCGGTCGGCTCCAGCGCCTGCAGCCACGCCTCGTCGTAGCCGCTCAGCGTGTCGAGCGCGTCGCGCAGCCGTTCGATCGCGAGCACCGGCAGCTCGACGCTGTGCCGGGTAGCGCCGCTCAGGTGCGCGATGCTCGCGAGCTGGACGAGGGCGTCCGCGGCTTCGGCGACGTCGGTCGCGAACAGCAGGTGCCGGTTGAGCAACTCGACGAGGCCGCTGGAACCGGCGAAATCCTCGGCGTTGAGCTGCACGGAAAGAAAGGTCGCATTGTTCATTTTTTATCTCCTCGTTATCGCTGGATCGTGCGGTGCTTCTTCGAGTATAGGAGGCGGCTGGCAGCAGGGCGGTCGTTGGCGCGATACGGCCGGCTGCAGCGGTACGGCCGGCCGGAAGTCGGCCGGACGCCCGCGCGGCGCGGCTTGCGGCCCGCCGGCACCCGTCAGCGGCACCGCAAGATTGTTGCGGGATCGGGCGCCTGTCGCGGCCCTGACCGCGACAAATGGTATCTTTGACGACCGGGACGACGTGAAAAAGGTGCGAAAAAGGGGCCGGTGAGCCCGTTCGCATCGACGTTCCGCTATGGAAACTGACGGCCGCGAGAGCGGTCGGATACTGGTTGGTCCGGCCGTCCGGCCGGACATCGTGCGTCGCGCGCCGGAGGGCGGTGGGCGGCGCGACGACGCAAATCCGGGAGGACCCTTGAGAAAAACGATTCCGATCCACGAGGCGCTCGCGCGCTGGTTGCCGCAGGCGGCGTTCGTCGTCGCGGCCGCCGCGCTGACGGGCTGTACGATGACGCCGTGGACCGACAGCTGGCAGCCGGTGCGCCCGTCGACGCCAAGGTCGGCCGCGACGCCCGGCGTGATCGCCGGCTATTACCGCGTGAATCCGGGCGACACGCTCGCCGGCATCGCCGCCGCCTACGGGCAGCGCGTGCAGGACGTGGCCAGCTGGAACCACATGTCACCCAATGACGCCGTGTCGCCCGGCCAGGTGCTGCGCGTCGCGCCGCCGCCTGCCGCGACGTCGCTCGGGCAGCCGTCCGCCGCGGCCGCGCAACCCGGCTCGCTCGCATGGCCGGCCACGGGCATCGTCGCGACGCCGTTTTCGGCCGGCAAGACGCGCGGCATCGTGATCGCCGCGTCGGGCCCCGACCATTCGGTGCGGGCAGCGGCAAACGGGCGGGTGGTCTACGCCGGGGCCGGCGTCAAGGCGTACGGCCCGCTCGTGATCCTGAAGCACGACAACGGGCTCATCACGGCTTACGGGCACAACGGCAAACTGCTCGTCAACGAAGGCGATGCGGTGCGTGCGGGCCAGCCGGTCGCCGAGATGGGCACCGACGCGAGCGGCCGCGCGACGTTCGAGTTCGAAGTCCGTCAGAACGGCAAGGTCGTCGATCCGCTGAACTTCCTGCCGCGCAACGGCGGCTGACGCACCGCCGCGTCACGGCGTGTGCGCCTGATGGCGCACACGTTCCCGCCTTCAACCTTCCTTGAGCGCCGCGGTGCCGGACTGCCTCGCATGATTGCCGAGCCAGCGAATGCCGAGCGCGAGCCCTGCCGCGCCGAGCGCGATCAGCGAACACTGGATCGCGACCGGCAGGTACCCGTGCGGCCGCGGATCGACGAATGGATAGGGATACCAGTTCTCCACCGCGCCGCGTACGAGCGTATAGCCGAGATAGACGACCGGAAAGCCCAGCCACGCGAACGCGCTGCGCCACGGGATCGGCGAGCGCGGCTCCACGTACAGCCAGTCGCACAGCACCACGAGCGGCACGATCCGGTGCAGGACCCAGTTGTTGAGGGCCGGCGTGATGTGGCGCAGCGCATCGAGCCGTGCGAGCAGCAGTTCGTAGACGATCGCGGTGATCAGTACGTAGAGCACGGCGGCGCCGCGCATCGATTCGTAGCGGGCCGAGCCGGGGCGCGTGATGCGCGACAGCCCCGCGACCAGCATCGCAGCCGCATAAAGGCTGCTCAATTGCGTGAAGTAGCTGAGATAGTTGCCGAGATGAAAGGTCGGCATGCCCCAGTAGTCGGCGACGCTGTGCAGCGTGGTGGATACCGCGAGCAACGCGGCGATCAGCCGGTAGGCCGCAACGAAGAACGCTTTGCTCATGATGCCCGCGCAACGTCGCACCAAAGCTTCATCGTGCCACAGCCGCCGGCGCACGCGATGCGGATTTTCCATATGACGGCGCCGTGGTGCAGGGCTGTGCGGATTCTTCGGATATTTGATCCGGTCGCGCAATGCCGACCGCACGTGAAGCTACAATCGGGGCAGCCGCCGGGTACCGGCCAGCCGCGGCTGCCCCGCATACCACACGAGAAACACGAGACACCGCATGAAAAACATCCTCGCGAAACAGACGCGCTACAGCTCGCCTGCGATCTTCTTCCACTGGGCCGTCTTCCTGCTGGTGGCGCTGGCTTACCTGGCCATCGAGATTCGCGGACCGAAAGGCAGCGACAGTCGCGTGTTGTGGTCGAACGTCCACTACCTGGCAGGCACGTTCGTGCTGGTGCTCTCAGTGCTGCGCGTGTTGTGGCGGATGATCAGCCGCGTGCCGGAGCCCATTCCGCAGGCGACCATCCTGAAGTGGCTGTCGAAGCTCGCGCATTTCGCGCTGTATGTATTCATCATCGCCCAGCCGCTGCTCGGTATCATGATGATCAACATGGGCGGCAAGCCCGTGTCGCTCGACTGGATCGGCGTGTCGTTCACGTTGTTCGGCCCGGACACGGCGCTGCGACCGACGATCAAGGAAGCGCACGAACTGATCGGCAACGCGTTCTACTTCGTGATCGGCCTGCATGCGCTGGCCGCGCTTTACCACCACTTCGTCCGGCGCGACGACGTGCTGCGACGCATGGCGCCATGATCGCCGCGCACTGAAGGCGCGAAGCTGCCGGGGGCGCATGGTTGCGTTGACAACCATGCGCCCCCGGTCCGTTTACCGCGATACGCGACTGGCCATCGCGGCGAACATTCTGTACCATTTCGGCTGTTTTTACATTCCGCTTACGCGTCGCCGCGCATGCTGCACCGACATCGTCACCTGACCGCCTGGCTCGGCGTGTTCGCGATCTGGCTCGCGATCGCGGCGCCGCTGGTGTCGCAGTGGCGCATCGCACACGCGGCAACGCCCGACGCGATTGTCTGCAGTACCGAGCATGGCGCGCATCGTGCGCCCGATGCCGGCCATGCGCACGATCTCGCACTGCATCTCGATGCGTGCGGCTATTGCGGCTTTTTCGCGCATAGTCCCGCGATCGGCGGCGCGGTCGCCGCATCGTTCACCCCCGTCCCGGTCCATGACGTTTCCGCCGCCGCGCCGCATGTCGTCGCGGCGCGCGCCGACCGCTATCCGCGCGCGTATCCACGCGCACCGCCCGAGCGCGCCTGACGCGCTGTCTTCCGTTTCATTCATCGCCGATATCCGTGCGGCCTATCGAGGCCGCGCGGAGGGCGTCACTCGGGCTTTCGATCATGACCATTCTCTCTTTGCGCACGCCGAGGGCGTCGCGCCATTCCCGTGTGCGGCGCGTGCCGCGCATGCTGAAACTCACCGTTCCCGCGCTGGCCGTCAGCGCGATGACCGCGGCGGCTGCCTCGGCCGAATCCGCGCGGGCGGCCGGTGCGCCGACGGACGACGCGGCCGCGCTGCGGCCGCCCGTCGAAGTCGTCGCATCGCCGCTGACGACGCCGCTCGTCGTCGTCACGGATCCGAAGACGCCGCGCCAGCCGCTGCCGGCGAGCGACGGCGCGGACTACCTGAAGACGATTCCCGGCTTCACGTCGATCCGCAGCGGCGGGACGAACGGCGACCCCGTGCTGCGCGGGATGTTCGGATCACGGTTGAACATTCTCGCGAACGGGATGCCGACGCTCGGCGCGTGCCCGAACCGGATGGACGCGCCGACCTCGTATATCGCGCCGGAAAGCTACGACAAGGTCACGGTCGTGAAGGGCCCGCAGACCGTGCTGTACGGCCCCGGCGCATCCGCCGGCACCGTGCTGTTCGAGCGCGTGACGCCACGTTTCGAGCGCCCCGGCATGCGTTTCGACGGCAGCGTGGTCGGCGGGTCGTACGGCCGCAACGACCAGAACGTCGACGTGACGGCCGGCACGCCGGACGTCTATGGCCGTGTGATCGCGAACCACGCGCATGCACAGGACTACAAGGACGGCAACGGCAATACCGTGCCGTCGCAATGGGACAAGTGGAACGCCGACGCGGCGCTCGGCTGGACGCCCGACGATCACACGCGCGTCGAACTGACGGCGGGCGCCGGTGACGGTTATGCGCGCTACGCCGGGCGTGGGATGGACGGCGCGCATTTTCGCCGCGAGACGTTCGGCCTGTCGTTCGACAAGCGGCATCTCGGCGACGTGCTCGACCGGATCGAGGCGCGCGTGTACTACAACGAAGCCGATCACGTGATGGACAACTATACGTTGCGGCAGCCCGACCCGACCGGCCGCATGCCGATGCGGATGGCATCCGAGGTGCGGCGCCGCACGCTCGGCGCGCGGGCGGCCGCGACGTTCCGCTTCGGCGACGACTTCAAGCTCGTCACCGGTGTCGACACGCAGTCGAACCGGCTCGACGCGCGCTCGGCGATGGGGCGGCAGAACTACGGCGACCAGCCGTGGAACGCGCAGGCGACGATGTGGAATGCAGGCGCGTTCGGCGAGCTGACGTGGTACGCGAGCGATGCGTCGCGCGTGATCGGCGGCGCGCGGGTCGATTACGCAAGTGCCCGCGACAAGCGTGCGACGACGAGCGGGATGATGGCGAGCAAGCCGAATCCGACTTTCGACGACGATCGCGCGCGCGTGCTGCCGAGCGGCTTCGTGCGCTACGAGCGCGATCTCGCGTCGCTGCCGGTCACGTGGTACGCGGGGATCGGTCATGCGCAACGCTATCCGGACTACTGGGAGCTGTTCTCCGCGAAGCGCGGGCCGGCAGGGTCGATCAACGCGTTCTCGGCGGTGCAGCCGGAGAGGACCACGCAGCTCGACATTGGCGCGCAGTACAGGAGCGATCGGTTCGATGCATGGGTGTCGGCCTACGCAGGCTATGTGCAGGACTACATCCTGTTCGACTACGCGGCCGGGATGATGGGCCCGACCACGCAGGCGACCAACGTCAACGCGCAGGTCATGGGCGGCGAAGCCGGCGTGTCGTGGCGGCTGGTCGCGCCGCTGCGCGTCGAGACGTCGCTCGCCTATGCGTGGGGGCGCAACGCGACGAGCGGCGATCCGTTGCCGCAGATGCCGCCGCTCGAGGCGCGCTTCGGACTCGAATACACGCGCGGCGCATGGTCGGCCGGCGGCTTGTGGCGGGTCGTTGCGCCGCAGCATCGCTATGCACTGAACGAGGGCAACGTGGTCGGCAAGGACTTCGGCCCGAGCGCCGGGTTCGGCGTGCTGTCGCTGCATGCGCAGTACAACGTTGGCAAGAAAGTGCAGATCTCGGTCGGCGTCGACAACGTGCTGGACAAGGCCTATGCCGAGCACCTGAACCTCGCTGGCAACGCGGGCTTCGGTTATCCGGCGAACGCGCCGGTGATGGAGCCCGGCCGAACGGCATGGGTGCGCGTGAGCACGAAGCTGTAACGCGCGGCGCGTGTGCGATGCAGCATGCGCGCGCCCGAACGCGGCCCCCGCTCGAATGGGCGGGGCGCGTCAACCGATTAGAGAACCGTATCTAGTCAGGGCGCAAACGTTCGCGACTCGTGCTTCACTCCCGCATTCGACGCACACGGTGCTTGCGGCTGTCAGCGCCATACCGTGCG
The DNA here is from genome assembly GCF_003857965.1 of Burkholderia sp. Bp9031. NCBI lineage: Bacteria > Pseudomonadati > Pseudomonadota > Betaproteobacteria > Burkholderiales > Burkholderiaceae > Burkholderia > Burkholderia sp. Bp9031. The sequence continues at coordinate 104,523 of NZ_QTPW01000002.1, read as the reverse complement.
CGTCGATCCGATCTCATTCGCACCGGCAGCACAATAATCAGGAGAACATGCATGGCCAGATCGATGCGTTCCAGGGTGGTGGCAGGGGCAGTGGCATGCGCGATGAGCGTCGCGCCGTTCGCGGGGGCGACCGCGGTGATGACGCTCGCGACGACGCACGCGGCGATGGCGGCAACCGCGCCGGCGGACAACTACGCGGCGACGCGTTATCCGATCATCCTCGTGCACGGGCTCACCGGCACCGACAAGTACGCCGGCGTGCTCGAGTACTGGTACGGCATCCAGGAGGACCTTCAGCAGCACGGTGCGACGGTCTACGTCGCGAACCTGTCGGGGTTCCAGAGCGACGACGGCCCCAACGGACGCGGCGAACAGCTGCTCGCTTACGTGAAGACGGTGCTCGCCGCGACCGGTGCGACCAAGGTCAACCTGGTCGGTCACAGCCAGGGTGGCCTCACGTCGCGCTATGTCGCGGCCGTCGCGCCCGATCTCGTCGCATCGGTGACGACGATCGGCACGCCGCATCGCGGCTCGGAGTTCGCCGATTTCGTGCAGAGCGTGCTCGCCTACGACCCGACCGGCCTGTCGTCGTCCGTGATCGCTGCGTTCGTCCATGTGTTCGGCATCCTGACGAGCAGCAACAACAACACGAACCAGGACGCACTTGCCGCACTGAAGACGCTGACGACTTCCCAGGCCGCCACGTACAACCAGAACTATCCGAGTGCGGGCCTCGGCGCGCCGGGCAGTTGCCAGACGGGCGCGCCGACGGAGACCGTCGGCGGCAATACGCACCTGCTGTATTCGTGGGCCGGCATGGCGATCCAGCCGACTGTTTCCGCATTCGGCGTCACCGGTGCCGCGGACACCAGCACGCTTCCGCTGATCGACCCGGCGAACGCGCTCGACCTGTCGACGCTCGCGTTGCTAGGCACCGGCACGGTGATGATCAATCGCGGCTCGGGCCAGAACGACGGGCTCGTGTCGAAGTGCAGCGCACTGTACGGGAAGGTACTGAGCACGAACTACAAGTGGAACCATCTCGACGAGATCAACCAGTTGCTCGGCGTGCGTGGTGCGTATGCTGAAGACCCGGTCGCGGTGATCCGCACGCATGCGAACCGGCTGAAGCTCGCGGGCGTGTGATCGATGACGGCACGTGAAGGACGCGCGCCGCTCGCGCGGCGCGTCGCGATCTACGGTGCGGCAGGGCTGGCGGCGATCGCCGGCGTCGCGATCTGGAGCGGTGCGGCGTCGCATCGCGGTGCCGACGCGGCGCCCACGTCGACCGACGCTGCGGCGCTCGGCGGCGTGAGCGCCGCACCGCCGCCGGCCGCGTTGCCGGCGAGCGCGGGTTTACCGTCGTCGCTTGCCGGTTCCAGCGCACCGCGGCTGCCGCTCGATACCGGCAGCCATCTCGCGAAGTCGCGCGCGGTGCGCGATTTCTTCGACTACTGCCTGGCCGCGCAGAGCGACCTGAGCGCGACCGCGCTCGATGCGCTCGTCGTGCACGAGATCGCCGCGCAGCTCGACGGCACGGTGGCGCAGCCCGAGGCACTCGACGTCTGGCATCGATACCGTGCGTATCTCGACGCGCTCGCGAAGCTGCCGAACGCGGGCGCGGTCGACAAGTCCGACGTCGGCGCGCTGCAACTCGCGCTCGACCAGCGCGCGTCGATCGCGTACCGGACGCTCGGCGACTGGAGCCAGCCGTTCTTCGGCGCCGAGCAGTGGCGGCAGCGCTACGATCTTGCAAGGCTGAAGATTGCGCAGGACCGAACGCTGACGGATGCGCAGAAGGCGGAGCGGCTCGCGGCGCTCGCGCAGCAGATGCCGGCCGACGAACGCGCGGCACGGGAGAAGGCCGACCGGCAGCAGGCCGCGATCGACGAGATCGCGCAGTTGCAGAAGAGCAGGGCGATGCCCGACGCGATGCGCGCGCAACTGGCCCAGACACTGGGCCCCGAAGCCGCCGCGCGCGTCGCGCAGATGCAGCAGGACGACGCGTCGTGGCAGAGCCGCTACGCCGACTATGCGGCGCAGCGCGCGCAGATCGACGCGGCGGGGCTGTCGCCGCAGGATCGCGATGCGCAGATCGCCGCGCTGCGGCAGCGCATGTTCACGAAGCCCGGCGAAGCGGTGCGCGCGGCGTCGCTCGATCGCGGCGCGGGTGCCGCGCAATGACGCAAGCGGTCATGCCGCGCGCGTGAAGTGCCGTGGCAGATGCCGTTCGATGGTGGCTGCGAGCGTGTTGAACGCGGGGCTGATGCCTTCGTGCGCGACGCACGCATAGCCGAGCAGCAGCCCGCGCTGCGCGGTGTCCGGGCTGCTGTAGTAGCTGGTCAGCGGGCGCACGATCACGCCTGCGTCGAATGCGCTTTGCGTGACCGCGTGATCGTCGCACGTGTCGGGCAGGCCGAGCACCAGATGCAGGCCGGCCTCGTCGCCCATCACGGGCAGCGCGTCGCCGAAGCGCGCATGGATCGCGTCGATCAGCAGTTGCCGGCGCTCGCAATACAGCGTGCGCATCCGCCTGACGTGCGAAGTCAGGTGCCCGTCCATGATGAATTCGGCGAGCACGGCCTGCTGCATCAGCTGACCCTCCCGATACAGCTCCGACAGCCCGGTGCGGAACGTGTCGACCAGATGCTCGGGCACGACCATGTAGCCCATCCGCAGGCCCGGGAACAGCATCTTGCCGAGGCTGCCGACATAGATCACGCGGCCGCTGTCGTCGAGCCCCTGCAGCGACGCGAGCGGGCGGCTGCCGTAGCGAAATTCGCTGTCGTAGTCGTCTTCGATGATCCAGCAGCGGTGTTGCCGCGCGTACTCGAGCAGCATCCGGCGTCTCGCGAGGCTCATCACCATCCCGAGCGGATACTGGTGCGACGGCGTGACGAGCACGAGCCGCGGCGGATGCCGCATGTCGCTCGCACGCGGATCGAGCCCTTCCTGGTCGACCGGCACCGGCATGAGCGTGAGGCCGGTCGCCTGCAGTACGCTGCGCACACCCCAGTAGCACGGTTCCTCGACCCACGCGCGATCGCCGATGTCGGACAGCAGGCGCACCGCGAGATCGATCGACTGATGGATGCCGGTCGTGATGATCACCTGGTCCGGCGAGCATTTGACCGAGCGCGCGACGCGCAGGTAATCGGCGAGCGCGCGGCGCAGCGGCCGGTAGCCGCCGCCCGGCGCATAGGTCAGCAACTCCGGATTCGCTTCCTTCCACAGCCGCGCCTGCAGGCGGCTCCAGGTGCGGCTCGGGAATTCCGACACGTCCGGCACGCCCGGCATGAACGCGCCCCACTGGCGCCGCGACACGCCCGCATGCTCGATCAGTTGCCGTCCGCGCATCGACAGGCCGCCCTGCGCGTCCGCCAGCAGTGCCGCACCGACATCGGACGGCGGCGGCGCGACGCCCGGCACGCGGATCGCGGCGGCGTCCGGCCGGGTGTCGGCCACATAGGTGCCGCTGCCCGTCGTCGTCAGTACGTAGCCCTCAGCCGTCAGCTGGTCGTACACGTGCAGCACGGTATTGCGCGCGATCGACAGGTCGGCCGCCAGCGTGCGCGAGCTCGGCAGCTTTGTACCTGGCCCCAATTCCCCGGTGAGAATGGCTTGCTGCATCAGTTGCAGCAGTTGCCGGTACATCGGCTCGGACGAGCTGCGATCGAGACGGGCCGAGAGCCAGTCGGCGAGGATCACGGTATCCAAAGTGGTTCTACTTGGAATATTGAAATGGTTCCCTAGTATAGAACCGTGGGCGCCGTATAGTGGCTCGCATCTCAAAAACATTTGTCGCGCAGCAAGGGGACAGCCACGATGAAGTCCGATGATGTGATCGTCAGCTTTCGCGGCGTGCGGAAGACCTACGACGGCGAGACGCTGGTCGTCAAATCGCTCGACCTCGATATCCACCGAGGGGAATTCCTGACGCTGCTCGGGCCGTCCGGCTCGGGCAAGACCACCTGCCTGATGATGCTGGCGGGCTTCGAGTTTCCGACGGGCGGCGAGATCCGCCTCGACGGCGAGTTGCTGAATACCGTGCCGCCGCACAAGCGCAACATCGGCATGGTGTTCCAGAACTACGCGCTGTTTCCGCACCTGACGGTCGAGCAGAACGTCGCGTATCCGCTGACGGTGCGCAAGCTGTCGGCCGCCGAGCGCGCGGAGCGCGTCGCGCATGCGCTGAAGATGGTGCAGATGGAACGCTTCGCGAAGCGCTATCCGGCGCAGTTGTCGGGCGGCCAGCAGCAGCGTATCGCGCTCGCGCGTGCGCTTGTGTTCGAGCCGAAGCTCGTGCTGATGGACGAGCCGCTCGGCGCGCTCGACAAGCAGTTGCGCGAACACATGCAATACGAACTGAAGGCGCTGCACGAGAAGCTCGGCGTGACCTTCGTCTACGTGACGCACGACCAGGGCGAGGCGCTGACGATGTCCGATCGCGTCGCCGTGTTCGACAAGGGCATCGTGCAGCAGCTCGATACCGTCGACCGCCTGTACGAATCGCCGTGCAACGAATTCGTCGCGAACTTCATCGGCGACAGCAACCGGCTGCGCGGCACCATTGCGCGCGTCGACGGCGAATTCTGCGAATTCCGGCTCGACGACGGCACGCAGCTCGTCGGGCGCCGCATCGGCGACGTGGCCGAAGGCGCGCCGGCCGTCGCGTGCATCCGCCCCGAACGCATGAGTCTGGCGAACGGTCACGCAAACGGCACCGCCAACCGCGTGACCGGCGAGGCGCGCAGCCTGATCTATTTCGGCGATCACGTGCGCATGCGCTGCGCGCTGCCGGGCCAGGACGAATGCTTCGTGAAGGTGCCGCTCGGCACGGGCGCGCTCGACGCGTTCTCGCCCGGCGCACCGGTGTCGCTCGCATTCGCGCCCGAGCACCTGCGCGTGTTCGCCTGACGCAGGTTTTCCTGTTTTTCCGCAGCACGTCGTCAACAACAAAGCCCACTTCCACCACGAGAGGAGAGGAACCATCATGAACGGAGCAAGCTTTACCGCGCGTCGCACCGCGCTCGCACTGGCACTTGCAGTCGTCGGCGCATCGGCCTCGGCGGCCGAACTCACGGTCGTCAACTTCGGCGGCGCGAACGGCGACGCGCAGAAGGCCGCATTCAACCAGCCGTTCGAGAAGGCGACCGGCAACAAGGTCACGGCCGTCGAGTACAACGGCGAGCAGGCGAAAGTGAAGGCGATGGTCGAGGCGAAGCACGTCAACTGGGACGTGGTCGAAGTCGAATCGGGCGACCTCAACCGCGGCTGCGACGAAGGGCTGTACGAGAAGCTCGACTGGTCGAAGATCGCGAAGAAGTCCGACCTGATTCCCGAAGCGCCGCAGGTGTGCGGCGTCGGCTTCTTCGTGTGGTCGACCGCGCTGTCCTACAACGCGGACAAGCTGAAGACCGCGCCGACCGGCTGGGCCGACTTCTGGAACGTGAAGAAATTCCCGGGCAAGCGCGGGATGCGCAAGGGCGCGCGCTACAACCTCGAGTTCGCGCTGATGGCCGACGGCGTCCCGACGAAGGACGTGTACAAGGTGCTCGGCACGAAGGCCGGCCAGGATCGCGCGTTCAAGAAGCTCGACGAACTGAAGCCGTACATCCAGTGGTGGGAAGCGGGCGCGCAGCCGCCGCAGTTCCTGGTCGCCGGCGACGTCGTGATGTCGACCGCGTACAACGGCCGCATCGATGCCGCGCAGAAGGAAGGCAAGAACCTGAAGGTGGTGTGGAACGGCAGCATCTACGACCTCGACTACTGGGCCATTCCGAAGGGCTCGCCGAACAAGGCGCTGGCCGAGCAGTACATCGCGTACACGCTGACGCCGAAGCCGCAACAAGGGTATGCACAGCACATCGCGTACGGCCCGGCGAACGTCGCGGCGATCAAGTCGCTCGACGCGAAGACGCTCGCGAACCTGCCGAACTCGCCGGCGAACGGCAAGAACGCGGTGCTGGAGGACATCGGCTTCTGGACCGACCACAGCGACGAGCTCGAGCAGCGCTTCGCCGCGTGGGCGACGAAGTAATAGTCCGTCAGATGTCCTGATGCAACCTGCCGCGCGGCGCGTCGAACGCGTCGCGCGGCATTCCGCCGGATCGAGCCCGGCCGGAGAGAACCGTTGAACACGATGACGATCGCTCCTTCCTCGCCGTCGACAGCCGCGCTCAAGCGCGAACTGAAGGCTGCCGAGGCCCGCAAGCGCACGATGGCGTTGCTGTTGATCGCGCCGCTCGCGATCTTCCTGTTGCTCATTTTCGTCGTGCCGATCGGCACGCTGCTCACGCGCGCGGTGCAGAACCCCGAGATCGCGACCGCGCTGCCGAACACGATCGCCGCGCTGTCGGGCTGGGACCACAAGGCGCCCCCGGCCGACGCCGCGTATGTCGCGCTTGCGGCCGACATGACGAAGGTCGCCGACAGCGAGGCGATGGGCGCGCTCGCACGGCGCCTGAACACCGAGATTCCCGGCTACCGCTCGCTCGTCGCGAAGACGGCGCGTGCGATGCCGCTGAAGGGCGAGGACGGCGCCGCGGCGCTGACACCCGCGCAGACACGCACGAAACTGCTCGACCTCGATTCGCGCTGGGGCGACGTTGCGTACTGGCAGGCGATCGCGAAGAACGGCAGCCACGTGTCGCCGTTCTACCTGCTCGCCGCGCTCGACCACAAGCAGGACGGCTTCGGCCAGATCGTGCCGGCCGATCCAGACCAGTCGATCTATCTCGCGATCTTCGGCCGTACGTTCGTGATCGGCGTCGCGGTCACGCTGTTCGCGCTGCTGCTCGGTTACCCGCTCGCGTACTGGATCTCGACGCTGTCGGAGCGTCGCGCGAACCTCGTGATGATCCTGGTGCTGATCCCGTTCTGGACGTCGGTGCTGGTGCGCGTGGCCGCGTGGATCGTGCTCCTGCAAAGCGAGGGGCTGATCAACACGGCGCTGATCGGCAGCGGGCTGATCTCGCATCCGCTGACGCTGCTGTTCAACCGCGTCGGCGTGTACATCTCGATGACGCACATCCTGCTGCCGTTCATGATCCTGCCGCTCTACAGCGTGATGAAGTCGATCCCGCCGACCTACCAGCGTGCGGCCGTATCGCTCGGCAGCCATCCGTTCGCCGCGTTCTGGCGCGTGTACGTGCCGCAGACCTATCCGGGCGTCGGCGCGGGCGCGCTGCTCGTGTTCATCCTCGCGATCGGCTACTACATCACGCCCGCGCTGCTCGGCGGGCCGAACGACCAGATGGTCAGCTACTACGTCGCGTACTTCACGAACGTGACGATCAACTGGGGCATGGCGTGCGCGCTCGGCGGGCTGCTGCTCGCGGCGACGCTCGTGCTGTATGCGGTGTACGGGCGCTTCACGCGCACCAACGTGAGCCTCGGCTGAGCGCCCGGGCAGGAATACGCAACGAAACGGGAAGGGGATGCCGACCATGAAACTCGCCAGGCCGCTGTTCGCGCCGCACATGTCGTTCGTCGAACGCGCGTGGTATGTCGCGCTGCGCGTGCTCGTCGTGCTGACGCTGCTGTACCTGATCCTGCCGGTGCTCGCGATCGTGCCGCTGTCGTTTTCTTCGAGCACGTTCCTCGTCTATCCGATCCCGGGCTTCTCGACGCGCTGGTACGAGAACCTGATCGCGTCCGACGAGTGGCGGATGGCCGCGAAGAACAGCTTCATCGTCGCGCCGTCGGCGACGATCGTCGCGACCGTATTCGGCACGCTCGCCGCGATCGGCCTCACGAAGGCGGACTTCCGCGGCAAGGGCCTCCTGATGGCCGTGCTGCTGTCGCCGATGATCGTGCCCGTCGTCGTGGTCGGGGTCGGCATGTACCTGTTCTTCGCGCCGCTCGGGCTCGCGAACACCTACACGGGGCTGATCGCCGCGCATGCGGCGCTCGGCGTGCCGTTCGTCGTGACGACGGTCGCCGCGACGCTGCAGGGCTTCAACCAGAACCTGGTGCGTGCGAGCCTGTCGCTCGGCGCGAATCCCGTCACGACGTTCTTCCGCGTGACGCTGCCGGTGATCGCGCCGGGCGTGATGTCGGGCGCGCTGTTCGCGTTCGCGACGTCGTTCGACGAAGTCGTCGTCACGCTGTTCCTCGCGGGCGCGGACCAGACGACGCTGCCGCGCCAGATGTTCACCGGCATCCGCGAGAACATCAGCCCGACGATCGCCGCGCTCGCGACGATCCTGATCATCTTCTCGACGAGCCTGCTGCTCGCGCTCGAATGGCTGCGCGGACGCAACGCGCGACGCGCGGTGTCGTGACGCGGCACGGGCGGGACAGCCGTGCGGTATCCGATGCGCAAGCCGGCGCGCGCGAGGCCGTTGCCGCGCGCACCGGCGTTCACATCACGCTCAGAAGTCGCCCGTCTGGATCAGCTTGTTGAGGTTCGCGATGTTCAGGCTGCCGAAGCCGGTCGTCAGATCCCAGCCGGTGCCTGCGGTATAGCCATACCCCTGATAGCCGTTGTTTCCCGACACGACGTCATGGCGCACGAGCGACGGGTTCGACGGAATGTCGGCGTAGAACTTGCCGGCCGGGAAGCCGAGGCCCGTGCCGTTCGCCGCGAGCAGCCGTGCCCAGAAGCCCGTGAAGATCGGCGCGGCGAGGCTCGTGCCGCCGATCTGCTGCAACTGGCCGTAGTTGTAGATGTACGCGCCCGTGCTTTGCGCGGCATCGAACGACACGTCGGGCAACTGACGGTTGCTGCCCGACTGCCACGACGGCGCCGGCAGGATCGTGCTGACGCCGCCGCCCGTCGCCCACAGCTTGCCGTTGCCGTCGAGGCCTTCGTTCCATACCGTTTCGTTCGAGAACGCGCCCGCAGACGTGGTGTACAGCGTCGTGCCGCCGATCGCGAGCACGTGCGGCGAAGCGGCTGGCCACGACACTGTGTAGTTCGCACCGTCCGGATAGCCGCGGTTGTTGCACTCGTATACACCTTCGTCGCCGGACGACACCGAGAACGTCTGGCCTTGCGCGGCGGCCGTCGTGAAGATCTGCTCTTCGGCATCGATCGTGCCGTCCGTGTTCGCGTCGGTCTCGCACCAGCCGAGCGAAACGTTGATCACTTTAGCGGTGTTGTCCGACACCGCGCGGTTGAACGCCTGCGTGAGCCCGGTATTGCCGGCCGCGTTCAGGTCCGCCATGTAGAACATCAGCTTGCCGACCTGGCCGCCGGCCGAGCCGACGATCGACTGGCTGTCGAGATCCCATTCGCCCTGGCCGCTCTGGTCGTCGCTGTAGCTGCCGGTCGTGCCGGTGCCGTTGGTTTTCACGGTCTGGGTCGAGACCGTGCCGTAGCCGTTAGCCGACGTGAACTGCTTCAGGTCCTGCAGCGTCTGCGACACGCCGCCGATCGTGATGATGCCGACGGTCACGCCGGCAGCGGTCGGCACGCCGGTCGCGTTGTAGAGGCCCGGGAATTCCTTCGGATAGTGGCCCGTGGCCGTGCCGGCTGCGAGCGCCTGCGGCTTCGCGACGTTGCCGATGCGCAGCATCGGCCGTGCGTGCGCGACGTTCTGCAGCCCCAGCACCGAGCCGACGACGCCGCCGAGCGCATGCGGCACCTGCGCGGTCGATGCGTTCGCGAAGCCCGAGCGGCCCGCGTACTGGAAGTGCACGAGTGACGTGTTGAAGGCGGTCTTCACCGTGCCGGCCGTGCCGCGCGCGGACACCAGCAGACGGTTCGGCGCGACCTCGATGTTCACGAAGCCGCTCTTGCGCAGATAGTCGACGACCGAATTCACCTGCGCTTCGGTTGGCGCGTAGCTGGCGAGGAACTGCTCGTGCGTGAGGTACTGGCGGTAATGCGCGTTGCCGGGCCGGTTCACGTCGTGTGCGAGCTGCTTGAGCTGTGCGGCGTTGCGCAGCTTCAGGCTGATGACGACGTCGGTCGTCTCGCCGGCCGCGAGTTCGAGCGACGGCGCCGCGCTGCGCGCCATCAATTGCGGGCCGGTCAGAAAGGCCTTCGTGTGGGTGTCGACCCAGTCCGTCGTCGCATGCGCCGCGCCAGCGGCGAACACGAACGGGACCGCGCACGCAAGGCGGCGAGGCGACGGAAGGGGGAGGGCAAACCAGGCGTTCCTTTTCATCGGGAGTCCTTTTTAGGAGAGACGACGTTGCTGGAGCCCCCGGCCCTTGTGGGGCCGCGAGCGCAGACGAGCGTAGGGCGTCGGTGCCGTTCAGGCAGCTGCCAGTTTCCATAGCTGTCAGTTCTGACATGGGCGTGCGGCCAGGCGTGTAGCACGTGGCGCGCTGCGGCAGGCGGCGCGAATCCGCAAGGGAACCGGTTCGCGGCACGGTGGCAATGCGACGCTTACCGTTCGTATACGTGAGTCGCTCGTCGCTGCGACGGGAGGTGCGCGGAGACGGCTTGGACGATTGCGTACGCGCATGATTTGCGATCGGCCGCCGCCACATGCGGTGTCGCACTATGTGGTCAAACGAAGTGAGGTGGCCGGGGCGGGTGCGTGGATGCACGAAAAAGGCGCCGGCGGAGCCCGCGTGTTTCCCGAATTGTGGAACAGCGCGTCGTGCAGTCTTGCGGACGGCTTTCGATCACAAGTACGACGCCGCAAATTAGAGTAAATGCTCGAGTCAGAAGGGTGGGACGATCGCTGTCCGGGAGGGAAGCGAAGCTGCCGTGACGTGGCTACTCCTGCCTGGTGCGGCCGCAATGAAATGCGGTAGCGATCGGCTACGTCCGCTTTCCGCCATCGCTCAATTTGGATTGGACCGTCGGGCGCATCGGGCATGTCGCGCGGCGAAGAGCTATGCGACAGCAGCGTGGATTTAATCGAGCGAATCGGTAGCAGGGAAACGCCAAATCCATTTTTGCTCGATCGGGACGCGTTAGCGGATTCGGCTTCAAATCCCGGTTCCTGCCAATTTCAGATTCGTCCTATGGCGGCTTCGCCCCTTACCCGGTTAAAGTCGCGCGGCCTATTCCGCAAACGTTTTCGGAGGATTGATTGATCCCGAGCACGGCCAATTTCGATACACCCGCACGCGCGGGCATCAACATCCATCAGTTCTACAGCCTTGATCTCAAGGGCATGCCTGCCGCCGCGCTAGCGGATGTCTACGAGTTCGATGGGGTACGCGGGATCGGAGAGCCGACGAAGTACACGATCCAGTTCACGCATCCTCGTCATGACCTGTCACGCAGCGAATTCCTGAACCGGATAGGTGCGTTTGTGATCCAGCCGCCGCCGCGTGACCGATGGAGCCAGCCTGAAAGCGCACGTCGCGTGCAAGGCGTGGTAACTGGGTTCGCCCTCAAAGCGACCAACCGCGACCAGTCGTTGTACGAGATCGTGCTGGAATCGCGTCTGGCGCTGTTGCGCAATGCGGCCAAATGCCGGTTCTTTCTGGACAAGACCGTTCCCGAGATCATCGAGCAGATTCTGCGCGAGCATGAGTTCAACCAGATCTTCGCGCGCTTCGAATTTCAGCTGCACCGCACCTATCGCAAGCGCAGCTTCGTGATGCAATGGGGCGAGGACGACCTGGTGTTCATTACGCGCTTATGCAGACGCTCGGGTATCTGGTTCGTGTGCGAGGAAGGCGAGCATTGCGAGCAGGTGCGCTTCGGCGACGACTATGCGCACTACCGCCGCGATCCAGAGCGCCTGACGGTTGCGTACCGGCCGCACAGCGGGCTGGAAACTGGAGGCGTCGAGTCGGTCAGCGCGCTCGAAATGCACGCGAAGACGGTGCCCGCGACCTACGTCGTACGCATGTTCAACACCGAAACGGCGATTTCGGATCCGATCGAGGCGGTCAGCCCCATCCGGGATGACCGCACCACGTATGGTGAAGCATATATCTGGGGGATGCCGAACCAGAACGAGAGCGAGGCGAAGGAGGAGGCGCAACTGCGCCGCGAGGCCGCGCTGGCCGCACAGGTCGAGTATCGCGGCGAGTGCGACATGCTGGATCTCACGCCCGGCTCGGTGCTGAAACTGTCTAACCGGGAGTTGTCCGATGCAAGGCACGGGCTGGTTGTGGTGCGGGTGACGAGTAGCGCGACCCGGAAGAAGGCATATCACGTCAAGTTCGACGCGATTCCGTCCGATCGCCAGTATCGAATGCCGTTGATGGAAGAAACGTGGCCCAGGATCGACGGAGTCATCACCGGGACGATCGCGTCGTCGGGCGGCTGGAAAGACCCGTATCTGGATGGGCAGGGCGAATACATCGTCGATCTCCATATGGATCGCGACACGCGGGCGCCCGGTTTGCAAAGCTGTCCGATGCGGCTGGCGAAGCCATTCGCGGGTCCGAACCAAACCGGCTTTCACTTCGGGCTCGTCGAGGGGACGGTCGTTGGCGTGAGCTTCCTGTGGGGTTGCGTGGATCTGCCGTTCATCAGCCATGTGCTGCATACCGCTCAACACACGGATCCGATTGTCGCGGGCGACCCCTGGGGCACGCGCAACACGATCCGCACGCGCTCGAACAACACCGTCGAGTTGGACGACCGGGAGGGCAAGGAACACGTCAAGGTCGCGACCGAGCACGGCAAGACGCAACTCAATCTCGGCTATACGGTGGACCGGGACCAGCGACTGCGTGGCGACGGCTTCGAACTGCGCACCGACGATCGGGGGCACGTGCGTGCGGGTGGTGGCCTGCTGGTGTCGTCCGACAGGCAGGAGAAGGCAATCGGACCGTCGTCCGACATGCGGCCGATGACGAACCAGTTTGCGTTGACGCAGGCGCAGGCTCGGGGATTGACCGATGCCGCGGCCGTTGCGCATGCGGAGATCGCGGACCTGAAGTCGGAAAACGCGTGGCTGAAGGACGAACTCGCTAGCTTGAAGACCGCCGTGATTGCGCTGTCCGCGCCGAACGGCATAGGCCTGGCAACGCCGGATCGGGTGATGGTGTCGGCGGGTAAGGACGTGAGCGTCGGCACGTCGTCGCGGTTCAACGTGAATGCGCTTCGGAATGTCGCTATCGCAGCAGGCGAGGTGCTGTCGCTGTTTGCGCACAAGTTCGGCATCAAGCTCTATGCCGCGCGCGGCAAGGTTCAAATCCAGGCGCAGTCGGACGTGATGGAAATGGTTGCGCAAAAAGACATGCGAATCACCAGTGCCGACGGCACCACGACGGTCAATGCCGCCAACGGGGTCGTGCTCGGCGGTGGCGGCACCGCCTACATCAAGGTGCAGGGCGATAACGTCGAGATTGGCGGGGCCGGCTGCCTGATCCTCAAGATCATCGAAATTCAGAAGGAAGGGCCGGGTGCGCTGTCGCTGCCGCTACCGAAGTTCAACCAGATCGATGTCGCGAATGACGAGCGGTTCATTCTCAGCGACGACGTTACCGGTCGACCAGTCGCGAACCGACCGTACAAGATTCAGCTCGCTAGTGGACAGATTATCGAGGGCGTTACCAGCGACAAGGGGGAGACCTCGTTGAGCCGGCAGGATGTTGCGCGGGGGCTCAAGCTACTGCTCCAGAACAATAAGGATGCCTGATTCATGACCGACCAATCAAACCAACCGGACGGTATGGACGGCGAGGCAGATGCGCAGAAACCCTATCAGCACGACACCGCAACGCGCATCGTGCCGATGAAGCGCGATCATCTGGGGCAACCGTATTGGGAGTCGTATCACACTCCGAGCAGTTTCCAGGTGCGGGCGGAATGCAGGATCCCACCGCATATGCCCGGCGTCATCATTTTTGTGCATGGCGTTAATTCCACGGGGGAGTGGTATGACGCGGCGGAGCAGGCGTTGTGTGCCGGATTGAATGATCGTTTGCGCCGCACGGAAGAAACGAAGCTCGAAGCGAACTCGTATATCGTTGAAGGTTCCGATGGCCGTCCGATTCCTCGTCAGATTGATCCCACAAAGCCTGGGCATTCCCCGGTGATCCGCTTTTACTGGGGATATCGTGCGGCAAAAGGCGACGAGTACATATGGCGCATCCCAATGCGCAATCCGCGCGGCATTGATCTATGGGCGTGGGGGCCAGACTGCACGAACAGAGAAGACGGTCCCTGGTATTGGGGGGGCGGTCCTTTCCAGAACGGCACCAACAATCTGCAGCAATTGTGGAGCTACGAGGGATTTAGGCGTCACGTGCTCAAGTTCGACATGGAGTCGTTGAATACAGAGGCTGATCGCCAATTGCAAGACGCCCCTCCGCGCACATATTACGCGCACGCGGCTCAACGCCTGGCAGATTTGATTGACCGGATTCGCAACGAGTGTTCACGCGATACGGTGTCAGTGATGTCGCATAGCCAAGGGACGATGATCGCGCTGGCGGCGACCGCCTTATGCAAGACACGCGCGCCCGATGCAGTGTTCGTAATGAATTCGCCGTATGCCCTTGATGACAAGGTCACGGATGCCCTGGCCTGCGGCTCGGAGCGTCCGACTCCCGACGCGCGCGTCAACACCTTCCGGAATATTGCCAATCGGATCAAGCAGGACAAGCGCGAGATGGACGAGGAGCGAATGATGCAGCTTCAGTGCGGAGCGTCGGAAGATATGGATTTCTGGCGACCCGACAACCAGCGCAAGTCTGGCGTGCATGAGCGCGACAATCACGGTCGTCTTTATGTGTATTTCACGCCGCATGATCGCGTGATGGGCGCGGTGCCGCTGCAAAGTATCGGCTGGCAGGGCGTGGATGACAAATTGCTTCGTGAGTTGGGTGATACCGTGAAGCAGCGCATGCTGGCGCGCGGTACGCCGGTGGGCGACGCGCCGGGCGAGAAGAAGTTCGGTACGCTGCCGCCGACTCCCGACGACATGCTTGTGCCCGGAGCGAAGTCGACCGATTTTTGGAACGGCAACCGGAAAATTTTTACGCCCCTCGTGAAGCTGTGGGCGGTACCGCATCCCGACAAAACCGTGACGATCAATGCCGAGCAGGTGCCGAATCCGATCTCGCCGGAAGAAATGAAGTACTTCGAGATGTCTCGCCGGATTGCGCCTGAGATGGGAAAGTGGGACAAGAATCTGACCGATCCGAATCAAGGGCAATACGCTGATTCTGAATACCGCTACATGCGCTCTATTTTTCAGCCGTCGAAGACAGTTACTTCCGAGGAAATTTACACATCCAAGCGTACGACGCGAGTGGAAAATCAGGAAGAAATGCTGCAACGACTCGATACTTATCGCGCCGAGCCGACCAATCACAGCACGTTACCTGGGAATCAGGCATTCATGCGCCGAGTAGCAGCCTACGATCTGCCGATCGGCTTTTGTGATGCATATGAGAGACCGGCGTTCTGGACTGGTCTGATGAAATTTGCCGACTGGACGCAGGGTTATGACGATTACTTTGAAATTTGCGCTCTCCAAAGCATTGTAAAGCCGGCCTATATCGATTGGAACACGGTGGCTGAGGAGCAAAGCAAAGCCGAAGCTGAACAACTTCGGCAACAGCAATGGAAGGGGGGAACGTGATGAGGTACTCGATTATCATCATCGTGCTGGTAACCCTAATGTCAGGGTGCGTGGTGCAACAACGACAAGTATTTTCATTGGGTGATTTCCTTAGTGCGAAGGTGCTACCTTATGATTCGCCACCGCAGGTCATCTACAGAGTTGATAATCATCGTTTTGTGACGCTTGAGAACTATCGTGACTGTAACTATGGTCAAGCGTATTACAACGATACACATGCTGGTATAAAAACGGGTTTGGGCAGAGCAAGTATCGAAGATTACCAGGGGCGATTGATTAACGCCGATCCAACCGGGCAAAATCTGGCCTTTCCATCTGGTGCGCCCCCCCATCTTGGAACATCAGATCGTGGTGTTGACGTTGGATTGTTGTATTCCACGGACAGGGGGAGGACTTTCGCTGCCTTCGCCTATATGAGGCATAGTTTTGATCCGTTCGAGGATTCGAAGCGATATACAGTCGCGGTAACGAGGGATAAATTATTTGTTGCCCGGGTCGACTATGGCAATGAAACCGGCAGCGCTTATGTGAAAGAGTATCCGCTGGTTCATGAGATCGATTTGAGCAAGCCGTATCCATCAGGGATATACGGATCAACCTTTTCTACATCTAAACAACCGAATTACTTATATGGCGTCGTTACGCCCTCTGGCCAGGATCGAATCACGTGCGACACATCGATCAAGCCGACCAACCCAGATGCGCCGTTGGTGCCTCGGTGAAATGCAGACGCTGATGATAAACGCCATGACCATAATCGCACTGCTCGCCCTGATGCAAGGGTGCACCGCGCAGAGTCCGCAGCGTCCGGCCTTCGGGCTTGGAGATTTCATGAGTTCAGCACTCAAGGAGTTGCCGTATGACTCGCAGCCCCAAGTGATCTATCGGATTGACAATCACCGCTTTGTCACATTGGAGCGTTACCGCGATTGTTATCACGGGGAGTCGCACTACAATGACACTCGTGCCGGAATTCGAAAATTTTTAGGGCGAGGCATGTTTGAAAATTTCCAGGGGAGAATCATTAATGCCGATCCAGCCGGTGAGAATATTGTTTTACCTCTGGCCTATCCGGATGGATTGGTTTGTGGAAATGGTGAAAAAGGGTTGTGTGGTGCCGTTTTGGTATTCGACAGACGGTGGTAAGACTTTCGCCACGAAGGTCTACGCGGATCATAGTTTTATTCATTTGAAGACTCGAGGCGGTATACGTTCGCTTCAACGAAAGATAAGCTGTTTTTTGCTCAGGTCGATTATGGTAATGAAAATGGTAGCGCTTATGTGAAGGAATATCCGCTGATTCCGGGGGTTGATTTGAGTAGGCCGTATCCACCCGGGGTGCGCGGCTCAACGTTTTCTACATCTAAACGACCGAATTACTTATCTGGTGTCGTTACGCCCTCCGGCCAGGATCGAATCACCTGCGATGCATCGATCAAACCGACCAACCCGGATGCGCCTCTGGTGCCTCAATGAGGCGCGCCATTCATATCACCGTACATGCACCACACCATCATGAAGAACCCAATTTGTGTAGGCGATGCGACGACACACGGCGGCATCGTAAAGACCGCTTCATCGACGTTCGATCTTGACGGCCGCAAGGTGGCGCTGCTGCATGACGTCGTCTCGTGCCCGGAGCACGGTGACAACCCGATCATCGAATGCGCCGAGGGTTACAGTGAAGGCGGCCGAAAATGGGCTGTACACATGTGCCGATCGCAGTGCGGCAGCCAGGTGATCGCCAGCAGCATGGGGATGAAAATCGCATGAGCAGAGCATGGACCCTCTCGGGCGTCGAGGAGTATCAGTACGGCAAGCCGCCCTCGATCTGGTGGTGTGTGCTTGCCGTAGTGATCATTCAGACTGCGGGCATGCTCATCACGGTATTCAACTGGGAGCAGGGCAAACCGGTGATGTCCGAACCCTTCTTCGTGCGCGCGTTGTTGTTGCCTCTGCTGGTATCGGGGGTCGTATGCTCAGCGATCTATTCCGGCTATGAGGATTGGATCGAGCGGGTTGATTGGTGGAACTTCCTGTGTCGCAGCGAGCGGGCTGCATGGCGGCAATGGGCACAAGCTCACATGGTGATCGTCGATAGCATTGCGTTGACGCCCGAGCCCGAGTTGGGCGAACGTCTGCTGGGCCTGGAGGGGAGCGCGCCGATGAACCCCGGCAAAATCCTGCCTTTGCCGGATACGGAAGGTTCGACAGGTGTATCGCGGCTCGCGGTGGTATTGGAGCAATTGGTGAGCCCGTTCGCGGCGCGCCTCGCGCGTCATGCGTCGAGCGAGACGGTCGACGTGATCCTGCAATCCGCCGACAAGGACGATCTGACCGAGCTCCGAGCGGTCTGGAAGAAACTGAACCTGCCCGATCTCGTGCAGTTCGGATGGATGCCGTTCGATGCGAAGCAGGCGAATATCGAGACGTGGTTCGACGAGGAGTGCACGTCCGATTTCCGGCTATTGCTGGCCTGCCAGCTGCATGCGGATGGCATGGAGCCGGCCTGGTCGGAGGCCGCCGTGGCGATGTTGCTCACCTCGCCATGCGTAGCCGCGAGCCTCAAGGAAACGGTCCGGCCCCAGGCGCGCTTATTCCGCCCGATTGCGATGCCGTCCGATTCCGTGGCGGACGCGCTGGAAACGCTGCTGGCCTCGGAGCAGACGCCGCGCCGGCGCATCCGGCACGCATGGATGAGTGATCTTCCGTCCCGGGGCCGTCATGCAACGCTGGGCGCCATCAAGGATGTAGGGCTGGAGCTGCCGGCGCATGATGTCGATCGCGCGATCGGCAAACCAGGGCCGGTAAATGCGCTCTTGCTTCAGGCGCTCGCGGCGCAGATGGTGACGCATGGCCAGGGCGCGCAACTGGTTGCTTCAGCTGGCGCCCAAAAGGTGCGGCTGAACCTGGTTGGAACCGAGCTTGTGCCTGTGCCTCGTGTCGATGCGGGCTATGGGCGTGTGCT
Source organism: Burkholderia sp. Bp9031 (assembly GCF_003857965.1). Classification (NCBI taxonomy): domain Bacteria; kingdom Pseudomonadati; phylum Pseudomonadota; class Betaproteobacteria; order Burkholderiales; family Burkholderiaceae; genus Burkholderia; species Burkholderia sp. Bp9031. The sequence continues at coordinate 86,097 of NZ_QTPW01000002.1, read as the reverse complement.
TAGCTTGTCTGTCACCGTGGGCGGGAGTTGTTGCCTGGGCGTGGTCATCGTCGCGTTGAGTGCCCTCAACGCATCCCAAGGATGGTTCTGGGCCTGTCTGGGCGGGTCCGTCTTGCTGTTTCTGATGCAGATGGGCGGCTCGTACTTGAGGCGTAACTTGGTGGAAGATGACTTTTTCCGACAACTGCGACGCATGGAAGCTCGATGATGAGGTCGCTTGATGCATGGCGTGGGATCGAGCGCGCGGCGATTGAATAAGAATTAGAACAAGTAGTGGATTCCCGATGGGCGGTGTGGGGTTTCTCTCAACCTTGCTGCAACCGGCTCCATCGCCACGATAGTGAACATCCGCGAAATTCCTCCTTGACGCGTGCCGCTCAGCCACTATCCTTCAATCCATAACCATCGGGTTATGAATTCAACCATGCAAAACGCTCACGACATGTTGTTCAGGACGCTTGCCGATCCGACGCGCCGCGCGCTCTTCGAGCGGCTATGCGAGGAGGGCGAGCTGACGGTTGCCGCGCTGACGACCCATGCAGGCGTGTCGCAGCCGGCGGTATCGAAGCATCTGGGCGTACTGAAGCAGGCCGGGCTCGTGAGCGATCGCCACGAAGGCCGGCAGACGCACTACAGCGCGCAGCCGCAGGCGCTGACTCCGTTGATCGACTGGACCAGCCAGATGGCCGGCTTCTGGCAGAACCGGTTCGACGCTCTCGAAGATCTGCTCAAAAGGATGGATCAGTAATGAACCAAGCCACCTCCGAAACGCGTACCGTCGTCGTCGAACGGGAACTGCCTCATCCGCCAGAGAAGATCTGGCGCGCGCTCACGCAACCGCACCTGATCGAGGCGTGGCTGATGAAGAGCGACTTCGAGCCCGTCGCGGGCCGCACATTCAGTTTCCGTGCGGACTGGGGTTCGGTCGACTGCGCGGTGCTGACGATCGAGCCGCAGCGCGTGCTGTCCTATACGTGGGCCGCTTATGGCCTGGAAAGCGTCGTCACCTGGACGCTCACGCCGACGCCGCGCGGCACGCTGTTGCGGATGGAGCAGGCCGGCTTCCGCGCGGATCAGGAACAGGCATACCGCGGTGCGCAGCACGGGTGGGCGCGGTTCTTCGAGTCGCTCGAACAGGTGCTGGCGCGGTCCGATGAAGACCAGGAGGGCCGGGCATGAGCGCATCCGGCCTGGAGCTGGCGCCGTCGGCCCGCATCGACGCGCTGATCGCGGGGATCGCCGACTGGCGCGGCAAGACGTTCGCCGAGCTGCGCGAGACGATCCTCGCCGTCGACGACGGCATCGTCGAGGAATGGAAATGGATGGGCAGCCCGGTGTGGGCATGTGACGGAATGATCGCGGTCGCGAACGCACACAAGGGCAAGGTGAAGTTGACGTTCATGCACGGCGCGAAGCTGCCCGATCCCGACCAACTGTTCAACGACGGTCTCGACGGCAACGCGCGGCGCGCGATCGATTTTTTCGAAGGCGACCGGATCGACAAGCGGGCGCTGAAGAGCCTCGTACGCGCGGCGATCGAATACAACCGCACGCATCTGAAGAAGAATGCGCGATCCGGTGCCGGCGCGAAGGCGCGCAGCAGCAAGGCGGTGTGACGCGCGAGCCGGAAGCCGGCGGATGACGTCCCACGCAAGCGGGGTGCCGCCGTGTGATCGGCACAACTACGCCCGCTAGGCAGGCAAAAAAAAGCCCGACACGAGGTCGGGCATCCAAATCGGCCGCAACCGCCGCGAGGCGGCTGCGGCACCTGCAAAAGCCGCGCGCTTACGCTGCGAGCAGCGAGCGCAGCACGAACGGCAGGATACCGCCGTGCTTGTAGTAGTCGACTTCGATCGGCGTATCGATGCGCAGCAGCACCGGCACGCGGGTCGTTTCGCCGTTCTTGCGGTTGATCACGAGCGTGACGTCCTGCTGCGGCTTGAAGTCGTCGCCGAGGCCTTCGATGTCGTAGGTCTCTTCGCCGGTGATGTCGAGCGACTGGATGCTGTCCGAGCCCTTGAACTGCAGCGGCAGCACGCCCATGCCGACCAGGTTCGAACGGTGGATCCGCTCGAAGCTGCGTGCGATCACGGCCTTCACGCCGAGCAGTTGCGTGCCCTTCGCGGCCCAGTCGCGCGACGAGCCCGTGCCGTACTCTTCGCCCGCGAACACGACGGTCGGCGTGTCGGCTGCGACGTACTGCATGGCCGCGTCGTAGATCGACTGCTGCTCGCCGCTCGGCTGGTGGATCGTCAGGCCGCCTTCGACGCGCGTGCCGTCTGCCTTCGCCGGGATCATCAGGTTCTTGATCCGGACGTTCGCGAACGTGCCGCGCATCATCACGTCGTGGTTGCCGCGGCGCGAGCCGTAGCTGTTGAAGTCGGCCTTCTGCACGCCGTTCTCCTTCAGCCACTTGCCAGCCGGCGAGTCTTCCTTGATCGAGCCTGCCGGGCTGATGTGGTCGGTCGTGACCGAGTCGCCGAAGATGCCGAGTGCGCGCGCGCCCTTGACGGTCGGGATTGCAGCGGCCGGCTCCATCGAGAAGTCGTTGCCGAAGAACGGCGGCTCCGCGATGTAGGTCGACTTCGGCCAGTCGTAGACCTGGCCCGTTTCGCCCTCGATCTTGCTCCAGAGGTCGCCCTTCTTGGTCAGCTTCGAGTAGTTGTCCTCGAACTTCTTCGGGTCCAGCGCGAACTTGAGCAGCGCGTGGATTTCCTCGCTCGTCGGCCAGATGTCGCCGAGGTAGATGTCGTAACCGTCCTTGCCCTTGCCGACCGGCTCGGTCATCAGGTCGCGCGTGATGTTGCCGGCGATCGCGTAGGCGACGACGAGCGGCGGCGACGCGAGGAAGTTCGCGCGGATGTTCGGGTGGATACGCGCTTCGAAGTTACGGTTGCCCGACAGCACGGCTGCAGCGACGATGTCGTTCTTCGTGATCGCTTCGTTCAGTTCCGGCGTCAGGTCGCCCGCGTTGCCGATACAGGTCGTGCAGCCGTAGGCGGCGACTTCGAAGCCGAGCTTCGCGAGGTAGGGCAGCAGGCCCGTCTTCGTCAGGTACTCGGTGACGATGCGCGATCCCGGCGCGAGCGACGTCTTGATGTGCGGCGCGACGGTCAGGCCGGCTTCGACGGCCTTCTTCGCGAGCAGGCCGGCGGCCAGCAGCACGCTCGGGTTCGACGTGTTCGTGCACGACGTGATCGCGGCGATCAGCACGTCGCCGTTCTTCACGTCGACGCCGTTGGTCGTCGTGTATTGCGTGCCCAGATCTTCCGCCTTCTTCGCGAAGCCGTTTTCCGCGACCGGCTTCGAGAACAGGTCGGTGAACGTCGACTTGACGTTGCCGATCTCGATGCGGTCCTGCGGGCGCTTCGGGCCGGCCAGCGACGGGGCGACCGTTGCCAGGTCGAGCGTCACCGTCTTCGTGTAGTCGATGTCGCCGGCCTTCGGAATGCCGAACAGCTTCTGTGCCTTGAAGTAGTTCTCGAATGCGGCGATTTCCGCCTTCGTGCGGCCCGTGCCTTCGAAGTAGTCGATCGTCTTTTCGTCGACCGGGAAGAAGCCCATCGTCGCGCCGTATTCCGGCGCCATGTTGCCGATCGTCGCGCGATCAGGCAGCGACAGCGACTTCGTGCCTTCGCCGAAGAATTCGACGAACTTGCCGACGACCTTTTCCTTGCGCAGCATTTCGGTGATCGTCAGCACCAGGTCGGTGGCCGTCACGCCTTCGCGCAGCTTGCCCTTCAGCTCGACGCCGACGACGTCCGGCGTCAGGAAGTACACCGGCTGGCCGAGCATGCCGGCTTCAGCCTCGATGCCGCCCACGCCCCAGCCGACCACGCCGATGCCGTTGATCATCGTCGTGTGGCTGTCCGTGCCGACGAGCGTATCCGGGTAGTACACCGTATCGCCGCCGTCCGCCTTCTTGTGGACGCCGCGCGCGAGATACTCGAGGTTCACCTGGTGGACGATGCCGACGCCCGGCGGCACGACCTTGAACGTGTCGAACGCCTGCATGCCCCACTTCATGAACTGGTAGCGTTCGTTGTTGCGCTGGAATTCCAGCTTCATGTTCAGGTCGAGCGCATCTTTCTGGCGGAAGTAGTCGATCTGGACCGAGTGGTCGACGACGAGATCGACCGGGACCAGCGGCTCGATCTTCTTCGGATTCTTGCCCGAACGCTCCGCGACACCGCGCATGGCCGCGATGTCGGCGAGCAGCGGCACGCCCGTGAAGTCCTGCAGCACGACGCGCGACACGACGAACGGAATCTCGTCGACGCGCTTGGCGGTCGGCTTCCAGTTCGCGAGCTGCTCGATGTGTTCTTCGGTGATCTTCTTGCCGTCGTAGTTGCGCAGGACGGACTCGAGCACGATACGGATCGACACCGGCAGGCGCTCGATCTTCGTCTTCAGTTCCTTGCCGAGCTGCGGCAGCGAGTAGAACTTGCCTTTGCCGGAACCGCTGTCGAATTCCTTGAGGGTCTTGTGGAGATTGTGGGCCATGGTGATTTTCCTGGGTTTAAGGCTAGGAAACAAAGAGTCCTGTATCTGACGGCTATATCACATACAGATCGACGTACTCATCGACCGGCATCGCTTCGAGCTTTGCCTGGTCCAGCGACACGTCGAGAATCGCTTGTTGCTGCTTGGCCGGAAAACGGCGGGCAAGGTTGGTCCGGAACTTGTCGACCAGGAGCGGGATGCCGTCCGCACGGCGTCGCTGATGGCCGATCGGGTATTCGACCGCCACTTCGGCAAGCTTCGACCCGTCCGCGAATTCGATCGTCAGCGCATTCGCGATCGATCGCCTGGCCGGGTCATGGTAATCCTTCGTGAACTGCGGATCCTCGACGCACACGGTTTTCGCGCGTAACGCGTCGATGCGCGGATCGGCGGCGATCGCGTCTTCGTAATCGGCCGCGGTCAGCCGGCCGAACAGCAGCGGCACGGCGACCATGTACTGGATGCAGTGGTCGCGGTCGGCCGGATTGGCGAGCGGGCCCTGCTTGTCGATGATGCGGATCGCGGCCGCGTGCGTGCGGATCGTGATCCGGCTGATGTCGTCGGCCGTGCGGCCCGCCGCGGCGAGCTGCGCGTGCAGCTGCAGCGCGGCCTCGGCGGCCGTCTGCGCATGGAATTCGGCGGGGAACGCGATCTTGAACAGCACGTTCTCCATCACGTACGTGCCGTACGGGCGCTGGAAGCGGAACGGCTGCCCGTTGAACAGCACGTCGTAGAAGCCCCAGGTTTTCGCGGTGAGCGCCGACGGGTAGCCCATTTCACCCGTTTTCGCGATCAGCGCGAGGCGCACCGCGCGGGACGTCGCGTCGCCTGCCGCCCACGACTTGCGCGAACCGGTGTTCGGCGCGTGGCGGTAGGTGCGCAGTGCGTGGCCGTCGACGAATGCGTTGGACACCGCGTTGATCAGTTCGTCGCGCGTGAGCCCGAGCAGGCGGCCGACGACGGCCGTCGATGCGACCTTCACGAGCAGCACGTGGTCGAGCCCGACCGCATTGAACGAATTCTCGAGCGCGAGGCAGCCCTGGATCTCGTGGGCCTGGATCATCGCGACGAGCACGTCGCGCATCGTGAGCGGCTTCCGGCCGGCCGCGACGGCCGTGCGAGAGAGCCAGTCGGCCGTCGCCAGGATCCCGCCGAGGTTGTCGGACGGATGCCCCCATTCGGCGGCGAGCCAGGTGTCGTTGAAGTCCAGCCAGCGGATCATCGCGCCGATGTCGAAGGCAGCCTGGACGGGATCGAGCTGGAAGGACGTGCCGGGCACCTTCGCACCGTTCGGCACGATCGTGCCGGACACGACGGGGCCGAGCAGCTTGGTGCAGGCAGGGTAGGACAGCGCCTCGAGTCCGCATCCGAGCGTGTCGATCAGGCAATGACGCGCCGTCTCCAGCGCAAGCGCGCTGTCGATGCCGGCGTTCAGCACGTAGTCGACGATATCGACGAGTACCGAATCCGGGGCAGGGCGGACGTTGGAGACCGGGGCGGACATCGAGGGGCCGAGGGGAACGGGCTTTTAGTTCGTTGCCGGCTTCAGTTCGTTCGATTGCGTCGGCGCTGCCGTGCCTTGTGCCATTTCCGTCGTCACGCATTCGTCCGCGAGGCGCTCGCCGCCGTTGGCGTCGGAGAACAGCATCGCCTTGCTCGGGATCACGACCAGCTTGAAGCCTGCTGCCGGATCGTAGAACGTGTCGGCACCCGTCGTCGTGGCCTGACGCGGCAGCTTGTAGTTCTTCTTCGCCCAGTGAACCGTGACGACCTGGTCGCGCTTCATGTCGCCGGCGAGGTCGAACGACAGGCCTTCCTTACAGGACCACTTGACCGCGCCGTCCGGTACCGGATCGACCTTGGCCGCTGCGCGTGCCTGCGCCTTCTTGCTGCGCGGGATGATGCGCTTGGCCGGCGCCGGGCGCTTGGCCGTCTTCTTCGCGGTCGTCGTGGCCGTACCCTGGGCAAACGCGCTCGGAGCCGACACCAGCATCGTGGCGGACAACGCGCCGATGGCGGTAGCGATCAGGAGTTTCTTCATGGAGTCAGAACCTTTCGATAATCAGTTGACAAGGGCCGGCAATCGAGCCTGCCGGCCGGTTTGAAACTGCACGCGCCCCGAAAGCGCGCAGCGGCCGCTATTTTCACCTATTTGGCCGCGTCCATATCAGGTTTTCAGGCTCCGTTACGTTTTTTGTCGTTTCGCAAACCTCTATCCGGTTCGCGCGTCGTCGAATGCATGAAACTCGTGTATCGGCCGGCGGCGCGCGCTTACGGCGCGCTGCCCGCGGTGTCCGGCCCGAACAGCGGCGCGGCCTCGGCTGGCACCGGCTGGCCGGTCGCCCGCGCGCGGCGCAGGACGGACCAGTAATAGCGGTAGCTCGCGCGGTCATGCAGTGTATCGCCGTGGCGCGTCGGGCCCCAGTCGGCGGCCTGCGCGGCCAGCAGGATCTCGGCGGCCAGTGCGACTTCATCGGTGCGCGGCGCGAATGCGTCGACGATCGGGCGGATCTGCGCGGGGTGGATGCTCCACATCCGCGTGAACGCGAACTCGTCGCGCGCACGGCGTGCGTCGCCGGCGACGACCGCCATGTCGCGCACCTCGGTCGTCACGTTGTGCGACGGCGTCTTGCCGTGCGCGTGGCAGGCCGCGGCGATTTCCAGCTTCGCGCGGCGCACGAGCGGGTGGTCGAACTGGCCGGGCGAGCGCATCGCCGCATCGGGAATCGCGCCGTGATGCGCGGACACGAAATCCATCAGCCCGAAGCTCAGCGTGCCGACCAGCGGCAGCGCGGCGAGGGCGGCCGCCTGTGCGAGCGCGCCGTGCGTCTCGACCAGCACGTCGACCGGGATCGGCTGCGCGAGGCCGAGCTCGCGGCGCGTGCCTTCGATGAACGCGACCATCTCGGCCGCGTCGGCGGCGCTCGCGATCTTCGGCAGCGTGACGTAGGCCGGTGCGCGCGCGGCGCGCAGCACGATGCGCACGTCGTCGCGCCAGTGGGGATGGGAAAAGTCGTGGATGCGGACGCCGACCCGCCCGAAGCGGTTTTCGGCGCTGCCGAGGAAGTCGGCGACGAGCTGCGCGTGCGCGGCTTCGTGGCCGACGGCCGCGCCGTCCTCGCAGTCGAGCGTGATGTCGAACACGGGGCCGAGTTCGGCCTGGAGCGCGAGCGACTTGCGCATCAGCTTTTCGCTGCCCGCGTAGTGATCGCAGCAGGGCAGGATCGCGGGCGGGGACGCCCCGTCGTACAGCACTTGTGCAGGAGTGAGCGCGGACATCTCTTCTACGTCAGGGAAGCGGGCAACGTGGAGAAAATCGGATTCGGGCGCGTTCTGGGCCGGCGCGCGACGGGCGCGGGGCGGCAAAACGTGCGCGGATCGGATCGGTCGGCCGGGCCGGCGGCATGCCGGCCCGGGCCGAAACCGGGCTGCGCGAGGGCCGCCCGGCAAGTGCGTGATGCTTAGTTCTTCAGCAGGTGGGCGACGCCGTCGCGCTCTTCGAGCAGCTCGGCCAGCGTGCCGTCCATCTTCTCGCGCGAGAACGCGTCGATTTCCAGGCCTTCGATGCGCTTGTACTCGCCGTTTTCGCACACGACCGGCACGCCGTAGATGATGTCTTCGGGGATGCCGTACGAGCCGTCCGACGGGATGCCCATCGTGACCCACTTGCCGTTCGTGCCGAGGACCCAGTCACGGACGTGGTCGATCGCCGCGTTGGCTGCCGACGCCGCCGACGACAGGCCGCGCGCTTCGATGATCGCCGCGCCGCGCTTGCCGACGGTCGGGATGAACGTGTCGCGGTTCCACACGTCGTCGTTGATCAGCTTCAGCAACGACTCGCCTTCGACGGTCGCGAAGCGGAAGTCGGGGTACATCGTCGGCGAGTGGTTGCCCCACACGGCGAGCTTCTCGATCGATGCGACCGGCTTGCCCGACTTTGCCGCGAGTTGCGACAGCGCGCGGTTGTGGTCGAGGCGCAGCATGGCCGTGAAGTTCTTCTTCGGCAGGTCCGGTGCCGACTTCATCGCGATGTACGCGTTGGTGTTCGCCGGGTTGCCGACGACCAGCACCTTCACGTCGCGGCTTGCGACTTCGTTCAGCGCAGCGCCCTGGACCGTGAAGATCTCTGCGTTCGCCGACAGCAGGTCCTTGCGCTCCATGCCCTTCGAGCGCGGACGTGCGCCGACCAGCAGTGCGACGTCTGCATCCTTGAATGCGACCTTCGGATCGTCGGTGATCACGACGCCCGCGAGCAGCGGGAACGCGCAATCGTCGAGTTCCATCACGACGCCTTTGACGGCGGCTTGGGCTTGCGGGAGGTCGAGCAGTTGCAGGATGACCGGCTGGTCCTTGCCGAGCAGGTCGCCGTTCGCGATGCGGAACAGCAGGGAGTAAGCGATTTGACCTGCGGCGCCGGTGACGGCAACGCGCTTTGCGGGCTTAGCCATTGAAAATCTCCAGGACGGGTGAAGCGGTGGACGCTAGGCAAAACGCCATTCTATGCGCGTTACGCGTAGCGTTGCATTGAAGCAGGGCGGAGGACTCGCGAAAGGCAGACGCGGTGAACCTGGAGACGGCCGTGGCACGTAGCCGGGGACGCGTTTTGCACCCGCGAACCCTTGCTCGCCCCGGAGTGTAGGAGCCGGCGGGCCCAAAGTCAAACGGTATCATATGTCTTATATAAGACAGATGTTTTGCTGAATTTGAGTGGACGGAAAAGCGCGGTTTGTGATGAAATGCGCGCCATGACATCGAACCAGGCGAACAACGCGAATCCGACCGGCGCAGGCGGCCCAGGGCAGCCGGGCGCGGGCGATTCCGCGCCGGCGCCTGCCGCTTCGCCGTCGCCGACCTTCAGTCCTTTATACCAGCAGATCAAGTCATTGATCACGCAGAGTCTCGAATCCGGTGAATGGAAGCCGGGCGAGATCATCCCGAGCGAAGTGGAGCTCGCGGCCCGTTACAAGGTCAGCCAGGGCACCGTTCGTAAGGCGATCGACGAACTGGCCGCCGAAAACCTCGTGGTCCGGCGGCAGGGCAAGGGTACGTTTGTTGCGACGCACAACGAGGATCGCGCGCAGTTCCGCTTCCTGCGCCTGCTGGCCGACGACGGTGCCGAGCATCCGCACGTGAGCCGCCTGCTCGAATGCCGGCGCCTGCGCGCGCCGGCCGAGATCGCGCGGCAGCTCGACCTGAAGCCGGCCGATCCGGTCGTGCAGGTGCGCCGCCTGCTGGAGTTCGAGAACGAAGTGACGGTGCTCGACGAGATCTGGCTGCCGGGCGCGATGTTCCGCGGGCTCACGTTCGAGCGGCTCAGCGAGTACAAGGGGCCGCTCTACGCGATGTTCGAGACGGAGTTCGGCACGCGGATGATCCGCGCGACGGAAAAGATTCGCGCGGTGGCGGCAGAGCCGGCGGTGGCCGACCTGCTGCACGTGCCGGCGGGTTTTCCGTTGCTGTCGGTCGAGCGCGTGTCCTATACATACGGAGACCGGCCGGTGGAAGTGCGACGCGGCTGGTATGTCACAACCGGGTATTACTATCAGAATGACTTGAGCTGACGACGTATCGGCACAAGCAGCGTGCATGCGCGTTTCACGCGTTCGCATAGCACGTATCGGGCCGCCTTTATTCTCGTTCGCGTAACGATCCAGAGCAGACTTTCGCTGCAGCGCGATATAAAAAGGCGCTAAAATTGCGGATTAGTGTGACAACATAGTAGGGGTCTAGCATGACTGACGCAGTAAGAAAGCCGAGGCCGGAATACCGGAACATCGGAATCGGCGACATCACGTTGAAATATCGCATGCCGCTGGCGGCGATATTGTCGATTCTCCACCGAGTCAGCGGCGCGCTGCTGTTCCTATTCCTGCCGTTCCTGCTGTTCCTCTTCGACCAGAGTCTCACCTCCGAGCTCAGCTTCGAAGTCTTCAAGGCTTTCCTCTCCAACATCGTCGTCAAGCTGATCGTCCTCGCGCTGTCCTGGGCGTTCCTCCACCATTTCTGCGCCGGCATTCGCCACCTGCTGATGGACGTCAACCACGACGCCGTCTCGAAGGAAGGCGGCAAGCGGACGGCCGTCGTCGTCTTTGTCGTCTCGATCGCGCTGACGATCGCCATGGCACTCAAACTGTTCGGAGCATTCTAAGAAAATGGCAGCCAACAACCGAATCGGCTCGAAGCGTCTCGTCGTCGGCGCTCACTACGGCCTGCGCGACTGGCTCGCGCAGCGCGTCACCGCCACGATCATGGCGGTCTACACGGTCATTCTGCTCGTCCTGTTCTTCGGCGCGCATGACTTCTCGTACGAAGGCTGGGCATCGATCTTCTCCGCGCAATGGATGAAGCTCGCAACCTTCGTGACGCTGCTTTCCCTCTTCTACCACGCATGGGTCGGCGTGCGCGACATCTGGATGGACTACGTGAAGCCCGTCGGTGTGCGCCTGCTGCTGCAATCGCTGACCATCGTCTGGCTGCTCGCATGTGCGGGCTACGCCGCGCAGATTCTCTGGAGAGTGTAAAGAATGGCTGCAATCAAAACTTCCCTGCCGCGCCGCAAGTTCGACGTGGTGATCGTCGGCGCGGGCGGCTCGGGCTTGCGCGCAGCGCTGCAACTGTCGCGTGCGGGCCTGTCGGTCGGCGTGCTGTCGAAGGTGTTCCCGACCCGTTCGCACACGGTGGCCGCACAGGGCGGCATCGGTGCATCGCTCGGCAACATGAGCGAAGACAACTGGCACTTCCACTTCTACGACACGATCAAGGGTTCCGACTGGCTCGGCGACCAGGACGCGATCGAGTTCATGTGCCGCGAAGCACCGAACGTCGTGTACGAACTGGAACACTTCGGCATGCCGTTCGACCGTAATGCGGACGGCACGATCTACCAGCGTCCGTTCGGCGGCCACACCGCGAACTACGGCGAGAAGCCGGTCCAGCGCGCTTGCGCGGCCGCCGACCGTACCGGTCACGCGCTGCTGCACACGCTGTACCAGCAGAACGTCGAAGCGAAGACGCAGTTCTTCGTCGAATGGATGGCGCTCGACCTGATCCGCGACGCGGAAGGCGACGTGCTCGGCGTGACGGCCCTCGAGATGGAGACGGGCGACGTCTACATCATGGAAGGCAAGACGACGCTGTTCGCGACGGGCGGTGCAGGCCGGATCTTCGCGGCATCGACCAACGCGTTCATCAACACCGGCGACGGCCTCGGCATGGCTGCGCGCTCGGGCATCGCGCTGCAGGACATGGAGTTCTGGCAGTTCCACCCGACCGGCGTGGCCGGCGCGGGTGTGCTGATCACCGAAGGCGTGCGCGGCGAAGGCGGTATCCTGCGCAACGCGAACGGCGAGCGCTTCATGGAACGCTACGCACCGACGCTGAAGGATCTGGCGCCGCGTGACTTCGTGTCGCGTTCGATGGACCAGGAAATCAAGGAAGGCCGCGGCGTGGGTCCGAACAAGGATCACGTGCTGCTCGACCTGTCGCACATCGGCGCCGAGACGATCATGAAGCGTCTGCCGTCGATCCGCGAAATCGCGCTGAAGTTCGCGAACGTCGACGCGATCAAGGAACCGATCCCGGTCGTCCCGACGATCCACTACCAGATGGGCGGCATCCCGACCAACATCCACGGTCAGGTCGTCGGCACGTCGCGCGGTCACAAGGATCCGGTCAACGGCTTCTACGCAGTGGGCGAATGCTCGTGCGTGTCCGTGCACGGCGCGAACCGCCTCGGCACGAACTCGCTGCTGGACCTCGTGGTGTTCGGCCGCGCAGCCGGCAACCACATCGTCGAGCACGTGAAGAACCAGAAGGAACACAAGCCGCTGCCGGCCGATGCAGGCGAATTCTCGCTGGCGCGCCTGGCGAAGCTCGAGAAGTCGAGCTCGGGCGAGTACACGCAGGACGTCGCGAACGACATCCGCTTGACGATGCAGAAGCACGCAGGCGTGTTCCGCACGTCGGCACTGCTGAAGGAAGGCGTCGACGAGATGGCCGGCCTGAAGGCCCGCGTGGAAAACATCCACCTGAAGGACAAGTCGAAGGTGTTCAACACCGCGCGCGTCGAAGCGCTCGAGCTGGAGAACCTGATCGAAGTGGCCCGCGCGACGATGGTGTCGGCGGAAGCGCGCAAGGAAAGCCGTGGCGCGCACGCCCACAGCGACTACGAACACCGCGACGACGACAACTGGCTGCGCCACACGCTGTGGTACAGCGAAGGCGATCGCCTCGACTACAAGCCGGTTCAAATGAAGCCGCTGACGGTCGACTCCGTGCCGCCGAAGCCGCGCACGTTCTAAGCCGAGTCAAAGGAATCCGAAATGGCAAAACGCATTTTTGAAGTCTACCGCTACGATCCGGACAAGGACGCGGCACCGCGCATGCAGACGTACGAGCTCGAGATCAAGCATGAACGCATGCTGCTCGACGCGCTGGTCAAGCTGAAGGCCGTGGACGAGACGCTGTCGTTCCGCCGTTCGTGCCGTGAAGGCGTGTGCGGTTCGGACGCGATGAACATCAACGGCAAGAACGGTCTCGCGTGCCTGACGAACCTGAACGACCTGCCGCAGAAGATCGTGCTGCGCCCGCTGCCGGGCCTGCCCGTCGTGCGCGACCTGATCGTCGACATGACGCACTTCTTCAACCAGTATCACTCGATCAAGCCGTACCTGATCAACGACGCGCCGCCGCCGGAGAAGGAACGCCTCCAGTCGCCGGAAGAGCGCGACGAGCTCGACGGCGTGTACGAGTGCATTCTGTGCGCGAGCTGCTCGACGTCGTGCCCGAGCTTCTGGTGGAACCCGGACAAGTTCGTCGGCCCGGCCGGCCTGCTGCAGGCTTACCGCTTCATCGCGGATAGCCGTGACACCGCCACCGGCGAGCGCCTCGACAACCTGGAAGACCCGTACCGTCTGTTCCGTTGCCATACGATCATGAACTGCGTCGACGTTTGCCCGAAGGGCCTGAACCCGACGAAGGCGATCGGCAAGATCAAGGAACTGATGGTTCGCCGCGCGGTTTAAAGTTCTGATGAGCGACGATTCGCATCAATCCGACCCGCACCGTCGCGCGCGCCTTCGCTGGCGCGCGCGGCGGGGTCTGCTGGAGAACGACATCGTATTCGAGCGTTTCTTCAGCAGATACGAGCATGACCTCACCGATGCAGACGTAGGCGCGTTGTCGCGCCTGCTCGATCTGAGCGACAACGACCTGATGGACTTGCTCCTCGCGCGCAAGGAACCAGAGGGCGACCTAGACAGCCCGGACATTCACCGGCTGTTGGAGATGCTGCGCAACGTGTAACGCGTTACGCCCGTTATCGAATCCCGTTTCTTTATTTCGATTGAGGATGTGCCATGACTCCGTCTGATGTTAAAGCCACGCTATCGTTCAGCGACAACTCGCCGAGCGTCGAAATGCCGATCTACAAGGGGACGATGGGCCCGGACGTGATCGACATCCGCAAGCTGTACGGCCAAACCGGCAAGTTCACTTACGACCCGGGCTTCATGTCGACGGCAGCTTGTAATTCGGCGATCACGTACATCGACGGCGACAAGGGCGAACTGCTGTACCGCGGCTATCCGATCGACAACCTCGCGCAGAACGCCGACTTCCTCGAGTCCTGCTACCTGCTGCTGAAGGGCGAGCTGCCGAATGCAGCGCAGAAGAAGGAATTCGTCGACACCGTCACGAAGCATACGATGGTGCACGAGCAGATGCACTTCTTCTTCCGCGGCTTCCGCCGCGACGCGCACCCGATGGCGGTGCTGGTGGCGGCCGTCGGCGCGCTGTCGGCGTTCTATCACGACTCGCTCGACATCAACGACCCGCGTCACCGCGAAGTGTCGGCGATCCGCATGATCGCGAAGCTGCCGACGCTCGTCGCGATGGCATACAAGTTCAGCATCGGCCAGCCGTTCGTTTATCCGAAGAACGAACTGTCGTACAGCGCGAACTTCATGCACATGATGTTCTCGAACCCGTGCGAAGAGTACAAGGTCAACGACGTGCTCGTCCGCGCACTCGACCGCATTCTGATCCTGCACGCCGACCACGAGCAGAACGCATCGACGTCGACGGTCCGCCTGGCCGGCTCGTCGGGCGCGAACCCGTTCGCGTGTATCGCTGCCGGTATCGCATGTCTGTGGGGCCCGGCGCACGGTGGTGCGAACGAAGCCGCGCTGAACATGCTCGAGCAGATCGGTTCGCCGGACAACATCCCCGAATTCATCAAGCAGGTGAAGGACAAGAATTCGGGCGTGAAGCTGATGGGCTTCGGTCACCGCGTGTACAAGAACTACGACCCGCGTGCGAAGCTGATGCGCGAAACGTGCTACGAAGTGCTGAACGAGCTGGGCCTGCACGACGACCCGCTGTTCAAGCTCGCGATGCAGCTCGAGAAGATCGCGCTGGAAGACGAATACTTCGTGTCGCGCAAGCTGTACCCGAACGTCGACTTCTACTCGGGTATCGTTCAGCGCGCGCTGGGCATCCCGACGTCGATGTTCACATGTATCTTCGCGATGGCACGTACGGTCGGCTGGATCGCACAGTGGAACGAAATGATTGCGGATCCGGAGCAGAAGATCGGCCGTCCGCGTCAGCTGTTCATCGGCGACACGCCGCGCGAAGCGAAGCCGCTCAACGCACGTTAAGTCGTGCGCGGCACGAGCGGCCGTCAGGCCGCTCGCGTCCGGCAATCGCAACGCCTCGACACCCCGGTGGGTTATCCCGCCGGGGTGTTTTCATTTGCGCGGCCCGGATTCGCCCGATCCGATGCGGCGTTCCAGCGACGGCGGCCGCGTATCGAGCGGCGGCGCGTCGGCATCGGGTGCGCGGCCGTGTTGCGCGAAGAACTGCCGGTATGCGCCGGGCGTCATCCCGCGCGCGGCGAGGAATTGGCGGTTGAAGTTCGCGGCGTTCGGAATGCCGCAGCGCGCGGCCACCGTCGCAATCGGCCAGTCGGTGCCGACCAGGTGGCGGCACGCATGCGCGAGCCGCAGCCGCTGCACGTAGCGGCCGACGCTTTCGCCGAGGTGCCGCACGAACAGCCGCTGCAGCGTGCGTTCGGACATGTGCGCGACGGCAGCGAGCGCGTCGATGCGCAGCGGCTCGTGGAAGTGCCGGTCGATCGCGTCGAGCACGCGATCGAGGCGCTCGGCCTCAGGCGCGACCGAGTCGGCCGATGGCGGCGTTGCGTCGGGCCGATCGTAGGCCTGCGCGGTCGCAAGCGGCTCGCCGCCGGCTTCCGCGAGATCGGCGAGCGTGTCGAGTGCGGCCGCGAGGCGCACGCGCGGCGATGAGTCGAGCAACTGCGGCAGTCGCGCGCGCATCGCGCGGGCCGTGTCCGCATCGAAGTGCAGGCCCGGCGCCGCGCGCCGCAGCAGCGAGCGCAACGATGCATACTCGGGGCAGCAGTCGGCCACGCGTCGCGCCCAGTCGCCATCGAACCAGACGACGAGCGCCACTTCGGGCGCCTCGCGATCGATGCGTGCGTTCGACGACCACGTATGCGGCAGGTTGGGCGGCACGAGCACCAGATCGTCGTCCGCGTAGCGGGCGACATGATCGCCGATGAAGCGCTGGCCGCGGCTGTTCAGCGTCAGCGTCAGTTCGTACTCGGGATGGCGATGCCATTCGAACGGAATGCGCGCGAGCTGGCGGTGGTACACGCGGATCGAACAGCCGGAGGCGAACGTCACGTGCTCGTACTGCGGTTTCATCGCTTGGCCTCCCGGTCCAGCGCGGCACCGCGCCGTGGCATGATCGTGATCGATCGTCACGACGGAGCGATGCCATGTTTTCACATGTTTGCGTAGGCGTCAGCGATACCGCGCGCGCGTACGACTTCTATGCGCCGCTGTTCGCGGAACTCGGACTGCGTCTGAAGTTCAGCGAACCGGACGGCTGGTCGGGCTGGATGCCTGCCGATACTGACCGACCGCTGTTTTTCTTCGGACGGCCGCTCGACGGCCGCGCGCCGGAACCGGGCAATGGCCATACGATCGCATTCGCCGCGCTGACGCGCGCGCAGGTCGACCGCTGCCATGCGCTTGCACGGCGGCAAGGCGGCACCTGTGAAGGGCCGCCGGGCCTGCGGCCTCACTATCATCCCGACTACTACGGCGCGTATTTTCGCGACCCGGACGGCAACAAGCTGTGCGTGGTCTGCCATCGTCCCGAGTAGCGAGTGGTTGTCAGGATTGTATCGATTCTTGACCGGATAGTGTCGATGGTAGCCGGGCGTCGGCCGTACGCTGAGTGCTCGTCACGACACGATTCAACGAGGAGACAGCGATGCACCTGACGATTGACGATCTGCCGGCCGCGATTTGCACGGCGAAAAGGGCGCTGCGCGCCGATCTGCCCGGTTACACGGCCACGTTTCGCGAGCTGGAGGGCGATATCGCGCGGCAGGTCGACGCGATCCGCCGCGCGCACGCGCACGGCCATGACGTGATTCCGGTGCTGCGGTTCGCGGATATTGCGAACGGCACCGTCGATCCGCAGGCGATGGCCTCGATCCGCACGCACGGTGCGGCGGTGATCCGCGGCGTGTTCGACGCGCAGCAGGCGCGCGACTGGAACGACGAGATCGGCGTCTACCTGGATACGAACCGCTTCGCCGAGCGGCTGGATGCGCGCGCCGAGGACCGCTACTTCGGCAACCTTGTGTCGGGCAAGCCGCAGATCTACGGCGTCTACTGGTCGAAGCCGCAGGTGGCCGCACGCCAGTCGCCGGCACTCACGCAGGCGCGCGTGTTCCTGAACCGTCTGTGGCGCCATGCGGACGGCGCGCGCAGGCATTTCGATCCGGACCAGGTGCCAGCCTACGCGGACCGGATCCGCCGCCGGCCGCCGGGCTCGACGTCGCTCGGGTTGTCGCCGCATGTGGACGGCGGTTCGGTCGAGCGCTGGCTCGGCGCGAATTTCCGGCAGGTCTATCGTCACGTGCTGGCCGGTCGCTGGCGCGATTACGACCCGTTCGACGCCGCGTTCCGCCCCGACGTCGAGGAAATTCCGTCGCCGGCTGTATGCTCGATGTTCCGCACGTTCCAGGGCTGGACCGCGCTGACGCCGCAAGGGCCCGGCGACGGCACGCTGCAGCTGATCCCGGTCGCGAACGCGATGGCGTACGTCGTGCTGCGCGCGCTGCAGGACGATGTCGCCGACGACGACCTGTGTGGCGCGCGCCCGGGCCGTGCGCTGTCGATCCTGCCCGAATGGCATGCGCTGCTGCTCGACGCGCTGGTGCCGATTCCGCACATGGAGCCGGGCGACGCGGTGTTCTGGCACGGCGACGTCGTGCACGCGGTCGAGGATGTGCATCGCGGCAGCGGCGACAGCAATGTGATGTACATCGCGGCCGCGCCCGGTTGCGCGAAGAACGGCGCATACCTGCAGCGCCAGCGGCTCGCGTTCCTGCGCGGCGACAGCCCGCCCGATTTCCCGGCCGATCATTTCGAGGTCGAATTCGACGGACGTGGAGGCGAGGGCGATCTCACGGCGCCTGGCCGGGCGCAAATGGGGTTCGAGCCCGTCGCTGCATGACGGTTGCCGCGGCCGTGTCGGCCGCTCCGGCACCCCGGGAGCGGCCGTTTGCAGCGCTTGCGCCGGCCGTTTGCCGAATCCGCTGCGTATCGCCTGCAATTCGACGCGATCGGCTGCGGGCGTGCCCGAAATCGACGCGAATTGCGCAATTTGGCTTCCGATAATGGTCCGGACACAACGCAGCTGGCCCGTGCACCGCGCGGGGCAGCGTGACCATGGAGGAGTCGATGCAATTCACGCAAGCGATCGTTCGCCGTCCCGCGCCGTCCTGCGGCGCGGGTCTCACCACCGCCACGCTCGGCGCGCCCGACTACGACAAGACGCTCACGCAGTTCCACGCATACTGCGGCGCGCTGCGCGGGCTCGGCGTCGAGCTGACCGAACTGCCGCCGCTGGACGCGTTCCCCGATTCGCATTTCGTCGAGGACGTCGCCGTCGTCACGCCCGAATTCGCGGTGATCACGCGCCCCGGAGCGCCCGCGCGGCGCGGCGAGACGGTGCACATCGAAGCGGCGCTCGGCGCGCATCGCGACCTGCTGCCGATGCAGGACGGCCGTCTCGACGGCGGCGACGTGATGCTGGTCGGCAAGCGCTTCTATATCGGCCTGACGGGCCGCACCGACGCCGAGGGCATCGCCGCGTTCGAATCGCTGGTGTCGCGCTACGGCTATTCGGTCGTGGCAGTGCCGGTGGGTGCCGGCCTGCATCTCAAGTCGGTCGTCAACGCGCTCGGCGACGACACGCTGCTCGTGACCGAGGCGCTGGCCGCGCATCCGGCGTTCGCCGACTATCGCCGGATCGCGATTTCGGCCGCCGACGAATACGCGGGCAACACGCTGCGCGTGAACGGTACGCTGATCACGCCGGCCGGCTATCCGCGCGTGCACGACGCGATCGGCACGCTCGGGCTGCCGCTGCACGTGATCGACACGAGCGAGTTCCGCAAGATGGACGGCGGCCTGACCTGCCTGTCGCTGCGGTTCTAGCCGATTGGCGCGCGGCCGCTTCGGCCGGATAATGTGGCCCCCGCGCGGAAAGGGACGAAACGCTCCGCGCACCAGCTACGACCCGACCGGAGCGAACGCGGATGACCGACAAGAAGATGCAGCTCGACAAGATCGATCTCCGGATCCTCGACATCCTGCGCACCGACGGACGGATTTCGTACCGGAAACTGTCGGAGCTTGTGAACCTCACGCCGCGCCCGTGCCAGGCGCGCGTGGAGCGGCTCGAGGCGCTCGGCGTGATCGAAGGCTACCGCGCGGTGATCAAGGCGCCGCGCGCGACCAAGCCGATCGTCGTGATCGCGCAGATCGTGCTGGCCGATCACGGGCGTTCGCAGGCGCCGTTCGAAGACGAGATGCGGACCAATCCGGCCGTGCTCGATTGCTGGCTCGTCAGCGGCACGTTCGATTTTCTCGTGCGGCTCGCGTGCGAGGATCTCGACGAATATCGGCGGATCGCGAACGTGTGGCTGGAAAGCCCGCGGTTCCGGATCGAGAAGATCGTGACGACGGCCGAGCTCCAGGCGATCAAGCGTAGCGTCGTCTGACGCCGCAGTGTGCGTCCGGGCCGCAGGCATCGAACGCGCGACCCGGCGGGCAGGACCGGTTTTCGATGCGAATAACCGGGCCGATCGATTGGTATTCCGAATCAATTCGAGCGGCCCGAATCCAATCAGGGTGAACACTATGGATGCTTTGCAAGCGGCAGGGGAGACACCCGCGCCGTCCGGGACGGCGCTCAAGCGCCGGCTGCAGAGCCGCCACATCGCGATGATCGCGATCGGCGGTTCGATCGGCACGGGGCTGTTCGTTGCATCGGGGGCGTCGGTCGCGCAGGCGGGGCCGGGTGGCGCGATCGCCGCGTATATCGCGATCGGGCTGATGGTCTATTTCGTCGTCACCGGGCTCGGCGAGATGGCCGCGCTGATGCCGGTGTCGGGTTCGTTCGCGATCTACGGCGAGAAATACGTCGACGCGGGCTTCGGTGTCGCGCTCGGCTGGACCTACTGGTACAGCTGGGCCGTGACGATCGCGATCGAACTGGTCGCCGGGCAGATCGTGATGCGCTACTGGTTCCCGACCGTGCCTGGCATCTGGTGGGGCGCGGGCTTCCTCGTGCTGATCTTCCTGCTGAATACGCTGTCGGTGCGCGGCTTTGGCGAATCGGAGTACTGGTTCTCGCTGATCAAGGTCGTCACCGTGGTCGCGTTCATCGCGGCCGGGCTGCTGATCGCGGCCGGCCTGATCGGGAACGGGCATCCGGTCGGCTTGCGCAACTTCAGGACCGACGACGCGCCGTTCGTCGGCGGCGTGCACGCGATGATGAGCGTCGCGCTGATCGCGGGCTTCTCGTTTCTCGGCACCGAGCTGGTCGGGATCACGGCCGGCGAATCGGAAAACCCGCGCAAGACGATCCCGCGTGCGGTGAAGCAGATCTTCTGGCGGATCATGCTGTTCTACGTGCTCGCGATCTTCGTGATCGGCCTGCTGGTGCCGTACACCGATCCGAACCTGCTCAAGAGCGACGTGACCGACATCGGCGTGAGCCCGTTTACGCTCGTGTTCAGTCATGCCGGCTTTCGACTCGCGGCCGACGCGATGAACCTGGTGATCCTGACGGCCGTGCTGTCGGCCGGCAATTCCGGTACGTATGCGGCCACGCGGATGCTGCACAACCTCGCGGCGGAAGGCCGTGCGCCCGCGATGTTCGCGACGCTGTCGCCGGGCGGCGTGCCGCGCAATGCGCTGTACGCGACGATGGCGGTGGGCGGGCTGTGCTTTCTCACGTCGCTGACCAACAACCAGCGCATCTATCTGTGGCTGCTCAATACGGTCGGCATCACGGGCTTCATCGCGTGGCTCGGCATCGCGGTCTGTCATTACCGGTTCCGCAAGGGCTTCCTGAAGCAGGGCTACCGGCTCGAGCAACTGCCGTACCGCGCGAAGTGGTTCCCGTTCGGGCCGCTGTTCGCGATCGCGATCTGTATCGTGATTTCGCTCGGGCAGGACTACCAGGCGTTCTTCGCGACACGTATCGACTGGATGGAAGTGCTGTCGATCTATGTGTGGATCCCGCTGTTCGTCGCGATCTGGTGGGCGTATCGCCGCGCGCGCAAGAGCCGGCTCGTGCGGTACGAGGAGATGGATATCGGGCCGTGGCTGACGCGGTCGGTCGAGGCCGTCGACGCGACGGCCACGCGGCACGGGCAGCCGCGCTGAGCGTCGGGTGGTGAAAGCGCGGTGATGGGGCCGGCTCGCGCAACGCAGCCGGCTGTGCTGAAGCGGGCGCGAGTCGGGCGAGGTCACGCGGTCCGACCTCGCGGCGCGGCGCTCGACGGCCGTGTTTCGGCGCGAGGCGGATGGCCTGATCGTATGGCGCCAACTGCACGAGACGCCGGACGGCGCCTGAACCGCCGCTACTTGTCCAGCTCCGGATAGTGCCGGAAGATTCCCATGTCGTTGAACGGAATGCGGCGCTCGGACTCGAGATAACGCGCGACGCTCGGATGTTCTGCTACGCGATCGTGCAGGTCGACGAGCCCGGCGACCTTGCGCTCCGCGCGCTTCGTCGCCTTCGGAAACGCGTAGCGCAGGCCTTCGATCAGTTGGAATATCGACAGGTCCGCGTAACTGAGCGCGCTGCCGGCGATATAACCGCTCTTGTGCGGATTCTGTGCGAGCACGCGATCGAAGTAGCCGAGAAATTTCGGCAGCCGGTGCGCGAGGAAATCGGCCGCGCGCTCGGCGGCCTCCGCCTTCTGGTCCTCGTAGTAGAGGCCGCTGCCGATCGGGTGGTGCGTGTCGTGGATCTCGGTGACGAAATCGGCGACGGTCAGCTGGAGCTGATGTACCCACAGCCGCCCGGCTTCGTCGTCGGGCGCGAGCCCCAGCCGCGCGCCGAGAAACAGCAGGATGTTCGCGGTGTGCCCGACGACGACGTCGCCGGCCTTCAGGAACGGCGGCGCGAACGGCACGCACTCGGCTTTCGTGCTGTCCATCATGTGCATCATCGCCGACACGCCCATGCCGCGCCCCGATTCGCGCGCGACGTCGACATAGTCGGCCTCGGCCGCCTCGAGCGCGAGCCGCACGTATTCGCCGCGGCCCTGGATCTCGGGCCAGTAATAGAGTTCATATCGCATGCTGTTCTCCAGTCCGGTCGATGCGGCGAACGATACGCGCATCGCGATGGCGGGGAGGGCGGCCGTGCGCCGCCCGTTGCGAATAGACAGTCTAGGGGATCGTGCTGGAAGTGCGGTGCCTGCCGCGCGTCATGTGCCGCGCTCGCCGCGTTCGCCGCCTTCCGGGCCGTAGAAGAACACCCAGGTCGAGAAGTCGTCGGAGAAGCCGACGAAGCGGTGCGCCGCGAACGCGGGCACGAACAGCACGTCGCCGGCCGCGACGCCGCATTCGCGCCCGTCGACGACGAACCGCGACGTGCCCGCGGCGATCACGTAGACCTCGTCGCGGGTATGCGGCGTTTGGAGATCCTCGCCGCGCGGCCGGTACAACTCGATGTCGAGCGTGCCGTGGCGAAACAGCGTCGTGAACAGCGTGCCTTCGTCGTCGAGGTGGGCGAGCGATTCGTTGATGCCGAGCTTCATCGTCATGGGCTCCGGGTCCGGATCGTGGGGATGTTCAGACGTGCGTCGTCCCATCGTATGCCGGAATCCGGCCCGGTGTGAACCTCGCGATCGCGAGGGCGTCGCCGCGCCCGGTGCGTCCCGTTTGCCGGGTAATGCCGATACAGGTATTGGCACTACCTGCCAAACCACTGTTTTTAATGGGTTTTTTCGAGCGGGGCCTGCGCCATGGCGCATTCTGCGTGGCATAATCGACCGCATCCCGCAAGGCTTGTAGTCACAACGACCCCGCATACCCATGGCACAGACTCTCTACGACAAACTGTGGAACACCCACGTGGTCCACACCGAGGACGACGGCACGGCATTGCTCTACATCGACCGTCAACTGCTGCACGAAGTCACGAGCCCGCAGGCATTCGAAGGGCTGAACGTCGCGCACCGTCCGGTGTGGCGCATCAGCGCGAACCTGGCCGTGTCGGACCACAACGTGCCGACCACGGATCGCAGCCACGGCATTGCCGATCCGGTCTCGAAGCTGCAGGTCGACACGCTCGACGCGAACTGCGATGCGTTCGGCATCACGCAGTTCAAGATGAACGACGTGCGCCAGGGCATCGTGCACATCATCGGGCCGGAGCAGGGCGCGACGCTGCCGGGCATGACGATCGTCTGCGGCGATTCGCACACGTCGACGCACGGCGCGTTCGGCGCGCTCGCGCACGGCATCGGCACGTCGGAAGTCGAGCACGTGCTCGCGACGCAAACGCTGCTGCAGAAAAAGAGCAAGAACATGCTCGTGAAGGTCGAGGGCGCACTGCCGCGCGGCTGTACCGCGAAGGACATCGTGCTCGCGATCATCGGCAAGATCGGCACGGCCGGCGGCACGGGTTACGCGATCGAATTCGGCGGCTCGACGATCCGCGCGCTGACGATGGAAGGCCGGATGACCGTCTGCAACATGGCGATCGAAGCCGGCGCGCGCGCGGGCATGGTTGCCGTCGACGATACGACGATCGACTACCTGAAGGGCCGTCCGTTCGTGCCGACCGGCGCGGAATGGGATCAGGCCGTCGAGTACTGGCGCGAATTCAAGTCCGACGAAGGCGCGCAGTTCGACCGCGTCGTCGAGCTGAACGCGGCCGAGATCGTCCCGCAGGTCACGTGGGGTACGTCGCCGGAAATGGTCACGTCGATCGACGGTCGCGTGCCGGATCCCGAGCGCGAGAAGGATCCGGTCAAGCGCGATGCGATGGAGCGCGCGCTGGCCTACATGGCGCTCGAGCCGAACACGCCGATCGAGTCGATCAAGGTCGACAAGATCTTCATCGGTTCGTGCACGAATGCTCGCATCGAGGACATCCGCGCGGCTGCGTATGTCGTGAAGAAGCTGAACCGTCGCATCGCATCGAACGTGCGGCTCGCGATGGTCGTGCCGGGCTCGGGCCTCGTGAAGGCGCAGGCCGAGCGCGAAGGGCTCGACAAGGTGTTCACGGATGCCGGTTTCGAATGGCGCGAGCCGGGCTGCTCGATGTGCCTCGCGATGAACGCCGACCGGCTCGATCCGGGCGAGCGCTGCGCATCGACGTCGAACCGCAACTTCGAAGGCCGGCAGGGCGCGGGCGGTCGCACGCACCTCGTGAGCCCCGCGATGGCGGCGGCGGCGGCGATCGAAGGCCACTTCGTCGACATTCGCAAGCTGGGGTAACGCGTGACGGCAGCGAAGCTCATCGCGCGGCTGGTTGCCGCGCTGGCGCTCGCGGGGCTGGGCTTCGGCCTTGCGGGCTGCAATACCGTCCGAGGCTTCGGCGAGGACGTCAATGCCGCCGGCAACGCACTGCAGCGCGCCGCGGACTGACGCCCGCCGAGAATTTGTCGATGTGCGCCGGCTGAATGCCGGCCCTTCAACCGGATAGACGGATCATGGAAAAATTCACTGTGCATACCGGCGTCGTGGCGCCGCTCGATCGCGAGAACGTCGACACCGACGCGATCATCCCGAAGCAGTTCCTGAAGTCGATCAAGCGCACGGGCTTCGGTCCGAACGCGTTCGACGAATGGCGTTACCTCGACCACGGCGAGCCGGGCCAGGACAACTCGAAGCGCCCGCTGAACCCGGACTTCGTGCTGAACCAGCCGCGCTACCAGGGCGCATCGGTGCTGCTCGCACGCAAGAACTTCGGCTGCGGCAGCTCGCGCGAGCACGCGCCGTGGGCGCTGCAGCAGTACGGCTTCCGCGCGATCATCGCGCCGAGCTTTGCCGACATCTTCTTCAACAACTGCTACAAGAACGGGCTGCTGCCGATCGTGCTGACCGAGCAGCAGGTCGATCATCTGTTCAATGAAACGGTCGCGTTCAACGGCTTCGAGGTAACGATCGATCTCGACACGCAGGTCGTGCGCACGGGCGACGGCCGCGAGTATCCGTTCGAGATCACCGCGTTCCGCAAGTACTGCCTGCTGAACGGCTTCGACGACATCGGCCTGACGCTGCGTCACGCGGACAAGATCCGCCAGTTCGAAGCCGAGCGGCTCGCGAAGCAGCCGTGGCTCAACAACAAGCTGGTCGGCTGAGATTGCCTTTCGGGCGGGCGCGCCAGGGGCGCGCTCGCCGGCCTGCCTCCATAAAACCTACCCAGTCAGGAATAACGCATGAAGATTGCAGTGCTGCCCGGCGACGGCATCGGTCCGGAAATCGTCAACGAAGCGGTCAAGGTGCTGAACGCCCTCGACGAGAAGTTCGAACTCGAGCAGGCGCCGGTCGGCGGCGCGGGTTACGAGGCGAGCGGTCATCCGCTGCCGGACGCGACGCTGAAACTCGCGAAGGAAGCGGACGCGATCCTGTTCGGCGCGGTCGGCGACTGGAAATACGACTCGCTCGAGCGCGCGCTGCGCCCCGAGCAGGCGATCCTCGGGCTGCGCAAGCACCTGGAGCTGTTCGCGAACTTCCGCCCGGCGATCTGCTATCCGCAGCTCGTCGATGCGTCGCCGCTTAAAGCCGAACTCGTCGCGGGCCTCGACATCCTGATCGTGCGCGAACTGAACGGCGACATCTACTTCGGCCAGCCGCGCGGCGTGCGTGCCGCGCCGGACGGCCTGTTTGCCGGCGAACGCGAAGGTTTCGACACGATGCGCTATTCGGAACCGGAAGTGCGCCGTATCGCGCACGTCGCATTCCAGGCGGCCCGCAAGCGCGCGAAGAAGCTGCTGTCGGTCGACAAGGCGAACGTGCTCGAAACGTCGCAATTCTGGCGCGACATCATGATCGACGTGTCGAAGGAATACGCGGACGTCGAGCTGTCGCACATGTATGTCGACAACGCGGCGATGCAGCTTGCGAAGGCGCCGAAGCAGTTCGACGTGATCGTGACCGGCAACATGTTCGGCGACATCCTGTCGGATGAAGCATCGATGCTGACGGGCTCGATCGGCATGCTGCCGTCGGCGTCGCTCGACAAGAACAACAAGGGCCTGTACGAGCCGTCGCACGGTTCGGCGCCGGACATCGCGGGCAAGGGCATCGCGAACCCGCTCGCGACGATCCTGTCGGCCGCGATGATGCTGCGCTATTCGCTGAATCGCGCGGAGCAGGCCGATCGCATCGAGCGCGCGGTGAAAACGGTGCTCGAACAAGGCTACCGCACCGGCGACATCGCGACGCCGGGCTGCCAGCAGGTCGGCACGGTGGCGATGGGCGACGCGGTGATCGCCGCGCTGTAACGCGCAACGGCGATGAAGTACGGCAGTTAATGTAGAAAGGGCGCGAACGGGCCGCGAAATTGGCCGGTTCGCGCATGGTTGGCCGTTGTGCGGGCAACCGGCTTTGTGTAGACTCGAACGATGGCGCTGATTTCCCTGATCTCCCCGGTCCTGAAACTCCACGGCAACACTGCCCGTGTGGGTACGCGCGCCATCGTCATCACGAAAACCATTACCACGAAAACGATCATTAAACGCTGATCGTCCGTCGTGCCCGCCTGTTTCCCCGCGCGGTCACGCCGGGGGCGGAAATGGCGGGGAAGCTCCATTCAAAGGGTTAGTCATGAACGTAGGTCTCGTAGGTTGGCGCGGCATGGTCGGCAGCGTGCTGATGCAGCGCATGCAGGAAGAAGGTGATTTCGACCTGATCGAACCGGTGTTTTTCAGCACCAGCAACACGGGCGGCAAGGCGCCGTCGTTCGCGAAAAACGAGACTACGCTCAAGGACGCGACCAACGTCGACGAGCTGAAGAAGTGCGACGTGATCATCACGTGCCAGGGCGGCGACTACACGAACGACGTGTTCCCGAAGCTGCGCGCGGCCGGCTGGAACGGCTACTGGATCGACGCGGCTTCGTCGCTGCGGATGAACGACGACGCGGTCATCATCCTCGATCCGGTCAACCTCGACGTGATCAAGGACGCGCTGGTCAAGGGCACGAAGAACTTCGTCGGCGGCAACTGCACGGTCAGCCTGATGCTGATGGCGCTCGGCGGCCTGTTCCGCGAGAACCTCGTCGACTGGATGACGGCGATGACCTACCAGGCCGCATCGGGCGCGGGCGCGCAGAACATGCGCGAATTGCTGTCGCAGATGGGCACGCTGCACGGTTCGGTGCAGGAACAGCTCGCCGATCCGGCGTCGGCGATTCTCGACATCGACCGCCGCGTGCTGGCGACGATGAACAGCGATGCGATGCCGACGAGCCACTTCGGCGTGCCGCTCGCCGGTTCGCTGATTCCGTGGATCGACAAGGATCTCGGCAACGGGATGTCGAAGGAAGAGTGGAAGGGCGGCGCGGAAACCAACAAGATCCTCGGCAAGCCGGCGATGGGCGAGCCGGGTTCGATCCCGGTCGACGGTCTGTGCGTGCGGATCGGGGCGATGCGCTGCCACTCGCAGGCGCTCACGATCAAGCTGAAGAAGGACGTCCCGCTCGACGAAATCAACGGTATCCTCGCGTCGGCGAACGACTGGGTTAAGGTCGTGCCGAACGAGCGTGAAGCGTCGATGCGCGATCTGTCGCCGGCGAAGATCACCGGCACGCTGACGGTCCCGGTCGGTCGCCTGCGCAAGCTCGCGATGGGCGGTGAATACCTGTCGGCGTTCACGGTCGGCGACCAGCTGCTGTGGGGCGCGGCCGAGCCGCTGCGCCGCATGCTGCGCATCCTGCTCGACAAGTAAGGATCGGACCGCGCCGCGCGCCGTCGGCGCGCGAGGCGAAACGCCTGCCAGTCCCTTTGGGGGCGGCAGGCGTTTTTTATTGGCCGGCGTTGGCCGCACGCGCGCGAAAGCCCCGAATCGTTTTGCGCGGCCGGGCTTTCCTGTAGCAATTCCATTGACACGAGGAAATGATGCGACGTGCAGTATCGGGGCCGAATTCATTCTGAGGAGCGATGCTGTCGTCCGGATTTTCGTCGGTTGATGCCCATTTCTTGATAGATCCGTTGTGCACGGTTCGTTGTGGGGCGGCGGTGCGGTAGTCGTGCGATTCGCACACCGGGCGGCCCGGCGCGGTTAGCGGTCGTGCCGATGCATGGAAGCGGACGGCGCGCATGTGTCGGCGACGAATTCGGCCGGAACCCGATCGTGTGAAGTAAACTATGCGGTTACGACGCGCAGAGCCGCCAAAAGCGTCGCGTTCCGCGCGACGCTTTTGCATTTCTGCGGCGACTTTATTGACGCTTCCCTATGCGATTCGAGCTGCGCCCGCGCGCGGCGATAGAGCCTACGATGTCCCGAATTTCCTTGTTTCCGCGTCAGTCCCGTCTGTCGCGCGCCGTGCGTGGCGCGCTGGCGATCCTGGCGCTCGGCGCAGCCGCGTCGGCCTGGGCGGCCGGCACCGGCGACCTGCCGGCGTCCGCTGCCGGCGGCCCCGCGCCGTTCAACGTGACGGTTCAGCCAGGCCAGTCGTTGAACGACCTCGCGAAAGCGGCCACGCAGTCGCATGACCCGGGCGTGCTCGCGCGCGCCGGCCGTGCGCTGTTCGACGCCAATCCGCAGGCGTTCATGAAGCATGACCCGAGCCGTCTGAAAGTCGGCGCGACGCTGACGGTGCCGGCGCTCGACGCGACGGGCGCGGCGCTCGTGCCGGCCGGGGTATCCGGGGCATCGGCAGCATCTGCGCCGGCCGCCGCGTTGGGCACGACTGCAGCCGCGCAGCATGGCGCGTCCGCGCCGCACCCGGGGTCAGTCGGGCAAACGGCGCCGGCTGCATCGGCTACGCATACGGCGCCGGTCAGCGGCGCGAGCGTCGCGGCGGCGGCTTCGGCTTCGATCGTCGCGTCCGCCGCGCATGGCGCGTCTACGGTCGAGCCCGTTCAGCCGGAAGCGACTGCGGCCGGCGCAAGCGGGCCGCACGTGTGGAGCGGCGCGATCCAGTCCGCACCGTCGTCCGCAAGCGAAGCCGCTGCCCAGTCCGCACAGGGCGGCTCTGTTCAAGGCATGCATGAATCATCCGCTGCGGCACCCGTCGCGGGCGCGTCGCAGCCGCGGCCGTCGAGTCTGCAGCAACTGCTTGCGCTGAAGAACCGCGTGCTGATGGAGCTGCAGAAACACGGGATCGGCAAGCCGGCCGAGACGAGCAACGTTACGCCCGTGCCCACGCCGGCTCCGACACCCGCTGCGCCGCGCCCCGCGGCGAATGACGCAGGCGCATCGGCTGCCGCGTCGTCTCCGGCTGCGAGCGAAGCGGCGTCCGGCGTGGCCGCCAGCGCGGTTCAGCCTGCATCGGCGCCCGTGCAGCCAGCCGTGCCGGTGACGACTGCCGCGCCCGCACGCGGTTCGGACCAGATCGACTGGCGTCCGGCTGCAGTGGCCGGCGCGGCCGTGGTCGTTCTCGCGGCCGGCTTCGCGTGGCGCAAGCGCCGGAAGGCACGAACTGCCGACGCGGTCACCCCGGAATCCGGCGGGACGGCTGCCGCCGACGCTGGCGCGTCGTCGTCGCCTGTCGAACCGTTGCCGCCGATCCTCCCCGAGACGCCGGTTGCCCGCGATGCGGCCGCCGATGTGAATCTGATCGCGACTGCCGCGGCAGCGGCGGAGGCGGTCGATACGCACGAAGCCGATGCCGCGTCGCCGCCGGAAGCGGTGAAGCCGCAAGCGGATCAAGCGGAAGCGCCGTTCGCACACGCCGCGCCGGTGCACGACACACCGCCGGCTTCGTACGACGTGAAGCCTGTCGCGGAAACGGCCGCGGACGAGCCGCGTCAGTCGCCCGCAGCGCCTTCGGCAAACGACACCCAGCATGCGGCGCTGATGCAGAACGCGATCAGCGCGCTCAACAGCCTCGACATGCCGCTGCCGCCGCGTAAGGCGAATGAATCGGCTGCATGGGAAGGGCAAGCCGAAAGCGATAAAATCGCAACTAACGGTCAATCTGCGCTGCATCCGCGCGTTGGCGCGGGTGAAATGTCACGGGAACACCGTGCCGACCAGGACGACGAGTTCGACTGGGATCCGGATGCGGCTACACCCGCATCGCACGCAGTCGGCGCGTCCGCGCCGTCGTCGCTGCCGCCGCTCGGCGGCCCGCAGTTCGGCGCGTTGAAGCTGGATTTCGATCTCGACCTGCCGTCCGCGCCGGGTGCCGTGTTGCCCGCGCTGACGCCGGAAGAACTCGCGCGCATTGCCCGCAACAAGCTGGATCTCGCGTCCGAGTACGTCGAACTGGGCGACGTGTCCGGCGCGCGTACGCTGCTGCAGGAAGTGATCGACGCGAACGACGCCGCGACGCGCGACGATGCGCGTGCGCTGCTCGCGAAACTGGCGGAAGAGGCGTGATGCGGATCGCGCTGGGGATTCAGTACGACGGCGCGGCGTTCTGCGGCTGGCAGGCGCAGCCGCACGGCAAGACCGTGCAGGATGCGCTCGAGCACGCGCTTGGCGAATTCGCGTGCGTGCCGCTGCACACGACGGTCGCGGGGCGGACCGACACGGGTGTGCACGGGCTCGGGCAGGTCGTGCACTTCGACACGGAGCTCGACCGCGCGGATTTCTCGTGGGTGCGCGGCACCAACGCGTTCCTGCCGCCGACGGTTTCCGTGCAGTGGGCGAAGCCGATGCCTGACACGTTCCACGCGCGTTTCTCGGCGTTCGAGCGCACGTACTACTATGCGCTGTACGTGCATCCGGTGCGCTCGCCGATGCTGGCCGGCCGTGCGGGCTGGATCCACACCCCGCTCGACGACGACGCGATGCGCGCGGCCGCCGCGCACCTGATCGGCGAGCACGACTTCTCGTCGTTCCGGTCGTCGGAATGCCAGTCGAAGACGCCGGTCAAACACCTGTACCAGATCGACGTGCGGCGCGCGGGCAACTTCATTCATTTCCGCTTCCGCGCGAACGCGTTCCTGCACCACATGGTGCGCAACCTGATGGGCTGCCTCGTCGCGGTCGGGCGCGGCCGCCATCCGGCGGACTGGCTCGTCGACGTGCTGGCCGGACGCGACCGCAATCTCGCCGCGCCCACGTTCATGGCCGACGGGCTGTATCTGGCCCACGTCGGCTACCCGGCGGAATTCGCCGTCCCGCCCGCGCAGCTCGGCAGCGTGCCGTGGAGCAGCGTCTGGGCCGATCTGGACCCACAATCATGACGGATCACCCCGTGTCTCCTTCGACTTCCGCCGCGCCCGGCCTCCCGCCGCGCACGCGCATCAAGCTGTGCGGCCTGTCGCGCCCCGAGGACGTGCTGCATGCCGCGGCACTCGGCGCCGACGCGATCGGCCTCGTGTTCTACCCGAAGAGCCCGCGCGCGGTGTCGATCGCGCAGGCGGCCGAACTCGCGCGCCTCGCGCCGCCGTTCGTGTCGGTGGTCGGGCTGTTCGTGAACGCAACCGAAGCCGAGATCGAGGCGGTCGTGCGCGACGTGCCGCTCACGGTGCTGCAATTCCACGGCGACGAGACGCCCGAGCAGTGCGATGCGCTCGGTCGCGCGGCCCGCCTGCCGTGGTTGCGCGCGGTGCGCGTCGGCCCCTCGACGCAGCCGTCCGATTTGGTAGAATCGGCTCTTCATTATTCGAAAGCGCGCGGCCTCCTGTTCGACACCCTGGTGCCGGACTACGGCGGTAGCGGCAAGGTCTTCGATTGGTCACTTATTCCCGCAGAGCTCGCGCATCGGGCCGTTTTGAGTGGTGGCTTGAACGCGCAAAACGTCGGTGATGCGATTCGCCAGTTGCGCCCGTTTGCTGTCGATGTCTCGAGTGGCATCGAAGTAGAGGGCGCGAAGGGCGTGAAGGATCATGCCCGAATGGCGGCGTTCGTACGCGCGGTGCGCGAAGCGGACGCCGGGTGATGCAAGCCGGTGCGGCCCCGACAGCGGGGCGCGCCGACCGATCGAGAGTGACGCCATGTACAACCTTCCTGATGATCGCGGCCACTTCGGCCCGTATGGCGGCGTGTTCGTCGCCGAAACGCTCATTCACGCGCTGGACGAACTGCGCGCCGCGTATGAAAAATTCCGGAACGACCCCGATTTCGTCGCCGAATACGAGCGCGAACTGAAGTATTTCGTCGGCCGTCCGTCGCCGATCTATCACGCGCAGCGCTGGAGCGAGACGCTCGGCGGCGCGCAGATCTACCTGAAGCGCGAGGACCTGAACCACACCGGCGCGCACAAGATCAACAACGTGATCGGCCAGGCGCTGCTCGCGAAGCGCATGGGCAAGAAGCGCGTGATCGCCGAGACGGGCGCCGGCCAGCACGGCGTCGCGACGGCGACGATCTGCGCCCGCTTCGGGATGGAGTGCATCGTCTACATGGGCGCCGAGGACGTGCGCCGCCAGGCCGCGAACGTCTATCGGATGAAGCTGCTCGGCGCGACGGTCGTGCCGGTCGAATCGGGTTCGCGCACGCTGAAGGACGCGCTGAACGAAGCGATGCGCGACTGGGTCACGAACATCGAAAGCACGTTCTACATCATCGGCACGGTCGCGGGCCCGCACCCGTATCCGGCGATGGTGCGCGACTTCCAGCGCGTGATCGGCGACGAGTGCAAGGTGCAGATGCCGGAACTCGCCGGCCGGCAGCCGGACGCGGTGATTGCGTGCGTCGGCGGCGGCTCGAACGCGATGGGCATCTTCTATCCGTACATCGACGATACCTCCGTGCAGCTGATCGGCGTCGAAGCGGCCGGCGACGGCCTCGACACCGGCCGTCACGCGGCCTCGCTGATCGCCGGCAGCCCAGGCGTGCTGCACGGCAACCGCACCTATCTGCTGCAGGACGACAACGGCCAGATCATCGAGACGCATTCGGTGTCGGCGGGCCTCGACTATCCGGGCGTCGGCCCCGAGCACGCATGGCTGAAGGACAGCGGCCGCGCGCAGTACGTGCCGATCACCGACGACGAGGCGCTGAAGGCATTCCACGACTGCTGCCGGATCGAGGGGATCATCCCCGCGCTCGAGTCGAGCCACGCGATCGCGTATGGCGTGAAGCTCGCGCCGACGTTGCCGAAGGACAAGATCCTGCTCGTCAACCTGTCGGGCCGCGGCGACAAGGACATGCACACGGTCGCCGAGCGATCGGGCATCGCGCTCTGACCCCGACCGATGCGTGATCTGATCGAACAACCGGGCGGCGGCGCCGCGAGCGAAGCGGAAGCGGGGCAGCCCGCCGTCGCCGTGTCGCGCGCACTGCCGTCCGGGATCGAACTGCACAACCGCGATTTCATGACCGAAGCCGCGCGCCTGCCGGATGCGTCGATCGACCTGATCGTCGCCGATCCGCCGTACGGGCTCGGCAAGGACTACGGCAACGACTCGGACAAGCGTTCGGGCGACGATTTCCTCGCGTGGACGCGCGAGTGGCTCGAGCTCGCG
This sequence comes from Burkholderia sp. Bp9031, assembly GCF_003857965.1. Lineage (NCBI taxonomy): Bacteria > Pseudomonadati > Pseudomonadota > Betaproteobacteria > Burkholderiales > Burkholderiaceae > Burkholderia > Burkholderia sp. Bp9031. The sequence continues at coordinate 52,652 of NZ_QTPW01000002.1, read as the reverse complement.
ATTCCGAAGCTCAAGCCGAGCGGGTCGATGTATATCTTCTGCACGTGGCAGTACGCGCCGGAAATCTTCAGTTTCCTGAAGACGAAGCTCACGATGGTCAACGAGATCATCTGGGACCGGCGCGTGCCGAGCATGGGCGGCACGACGCGCCGTTTCACGTCGGTGCACGACAACATCGGCTTTTTCGCGGTTTCCAAAGCGTATTACTTCGATCTCGATCCGGTCCGCATCCCGTACGACGCCGACACGAAGAAGGCCCGCTCGCGCAAGCTGTTCGAAGGCAGCAAGTGGCTGGAGATGGGCTACAACCCGAAGGACGTCTGGTCGGTCTCGCGCCTGCATCGGCAGCACGCGGAGCGCGTCGATCATCCGACCCAGAAGCCGCTGGAAATCATCGAGCGGATGGTGCTCGCAAGCTGCCCGCCGGGCGGCCGCGTGCTCGATCCGTTCATGGGCAGCGGCACGACCGCGGTGGCCTGCGCACGGCAGGGGCGCGACTTCGTCGGCTACGAGATCAACGAAAGTTATTGCGCGATCGCGCACGAGCGCGTGAACGTGCTCGCCGCGCAGACGTGCGCGTGAATCGCGCCGCAGCGCCGATCGCTGCTTTGCATGGGACCGGAGTAAGCGCTAAAGCGCTAACTCCGGTCGACAAAGGAAAATTGCCATGAATCGTATCCAGCAGACCTTCGCCGCACTCGCCGAACAAGGCCGCAAGGGCCTGATCCCGTTCATCACGGCCGGCGACCCCGATCCGGCGAAGACCGTCGAATTCATGCACGCGCTCGCCGAAGGCGGCGCCGACGTGATCGAGCTCGGTGTGCCGTTCTCGGACCCGATGGCCGACGGCCCCGTGATCCAGCGCTCGTCGGAGCGCGCGCTCGCCCGCGGCGTCACGCTGAAGAGCGTGCTCGCCGACGTGAAGCGTTTCCGCGAAACCGACCAGAAAACCCCTGTCGTGCTGATGGGCTATGCGAACCCGATCGAGCGGATGGGCGTCGACACGTTCGCGACCGAAGCGCAGGCGGCGGGTGTCGACGGTGTGCTCGTCGTCGACTATCCGCCCGAGGAAGCCGGCGTGTTCGCCGAGAAAATGCGTGCCGCGCAGATCGATCCGATCTTCCTGCTCGCGCCGACGTCGACCGACGAACGCATCGCCGACGTGGGCAAGATCGCGAGCGGCTACGTGTACTACGTGTCGCTCAAGGGCGTGACCGGCGCCGGAAATCTGGATGTTTCGAGCATTGCGGGTAAAATCCCGGCCATCAAGTCGCGCGTGCCGGTTCCGGTGGGCGTCGGCTTCGGCATCCGCGACGCCGAAACGGCGCGCGCGGTGGCCGAAGTGTCGGACGCCGTCGTGATCGGCAGCCGCCTGGTGCAGCTGCTCGAGAGCGCCGCGCCGGAAGGCGCCGCCGCCGCGCTGAAGACGTTCATCGCCGAGCTGCGCGCTGCCCTGGACGGCGCCGGCAAGGCGGCGCGATAAACACAACACAGGAAGCGGGAACGGGCCGATTGGCCCGCCCCGCCACGGAACAGGAAACCATACGATGAGCTGGCTCGACAAACTGTTGCCGCCGAAGATCAAGCAGACCGACCCGAAAAGCCGCAAGGGCATTCCGGAAGGCCTGTGGGTCAAGTGCCCGTCCTGCGAAGCCGTGCTGTACCGCAACGACGTGGACGCGAACCTGCACGTATGCCCGAAGTGCGATCACCACATGCGCATCGGCGCGCGTGAGCGTCTCGACGGGCTGCTCGATCCGGAAGGCCGCTATGAAATCGGCCAGGAAATCGTGCCGGTCGACTCGCTGAAGTTCAAGGACAGCCGCAAGTATCCCGATCGTCTGAAGGAAGCGATGGACGAGACGGGCGAGACCGACGCGATGGTCGTGATGGGCGGGGCGATCCACACGCTGCCCGTCGTCGCGGCCTGCTTCGAGTTCTCGTTCATGGGCGGCTCGATGGGTTCGGTCGTCGGCGAGCGCTTCGCGCGCGGCGCGCAGAATGCGCTGGAACAGCACGTGCCGTTCATCTGCTTTACCGCATCGGGCGGCGCACGGATGCAGGAAAGCCTGCTGTCGCTGATGCAGATGGCGAAGACCACCGCGATGCTGACCAAGCTGGCCGAAGCCAAGCTGCCGTTCATCTCGGTGCTGACCGACCCGACGATGGGTGGCGTGTCGGCAAGCTTCGCGTTCCTCGGCGACGTCGTGATTGCCGAGCCGAAGGCGCTGATCGGCTTCGCCGGCCCGCGCGTGATCGAGCAGACGGTGCGCGAGAAGCTGCCGGAAGGCTTCCAGCGCGCGGAATTCCTGCTGAAGACGGGCGCGATCGACATGATCGTCGACCGCCGCAGGATGCGCGACGAGATCGCGCAGCTGCTCGCGCTGCTGCAGCGACAGCCGGCCGACGCGCTGGCCTGATTGGCGCGGCGTGGTGAACTGCGCGCGTCGCCCGGCTGAAGCGCCGGGCGGCGCGTTTCGTTTTTTTGGCGTAGTGGCGGTACCGATTCAGATTTGATCCGATGAGCACTTTTCCCACTCTCGACGCGTGGCTTTCGCATCTCGAACGCGCGCACCCGGTCGGCATCGACATGGGCCTCACCCGCATCGGGCAGGTCAAGGCGGCGCTGCAGCTCGAATTCGCGTGCCCCGTGATCACGGTCGGCGGCACGAACGGCAAGGGCTCCACCTGCGCGTTCCTCGAGGCGATCCTCGTTCACGCGGGCTACAAGGTCGGTTGCCACACGTCGCCGCACCTGCTCGAATTCGGCGAGCGCGCGCGCGTGAACGGGCAGCAGGTCAGCGATGCCGAACTGCTGCCGCACTTCGAAGCCGTGGAAGCGGCGCGCACGTCGCTGCCCGAGCCGGTGTCGCTCACGTACTTCGAATTTACGACGCTCGCGATCCTGCACCTGTTCGCATCGCGTGGGCTCGACGCCGTGATCCTCGAAGTCGGCCTCGGCGGCCGGCTCGACGCGGTCAACATTATCGATACCGATTGCGCGATCGTCACGAGCATCGACATCGATCACACCGAATATCTCGGCCACACGCGCGAGAAGATCGCGTTCGAGAAGGCGGGGATCTTCCGCGCGGGCAAGCCGGCGATCTGCGGCGATCCCGCCGTGCCGAACACGCTGGTCGACCATGCCGACGCGATCGGCGCCGACCTGTGGCTGGTCGGTCGCGATTTCCGCTACGAAGCTCAGCCGGGCGCGGAGCGCCAGCAATGGAGTTACCTCGGCCGCGAAAAGCGCTATCCGGCGCTCGCGTATCCGGCGCTGCGCGGCGCGAATCAACTGATCAATGCGTCGGCCGCGCTGGCCGCGCTCGAGGCGCTGCGCCCGGTGCTCCCGGTGTCCGCGCAGGACATCCGGCTCGGGCTCGCGAACGTCGAGCTGCCGGGGCGCTTCCAGGTGCTGCCGGGCAAGCCGGCGATCGTGCTGGACGTCGCGCACAACCCGCATGCGGCTGCCGTGCTCGAGCAGAATCTCGGCAACATGGGCTTCTTCCCGTACACGTACGCGGTGTTCGGCGCGATGCACGACAAGGACATCGACGGCGTGCTGCGGCGCCTGTTGGGCGAGATCGACCACTGGTGCGTGACCGATCTGCCGCTGCCGCGCGCGGCGAGCGCCGAGCAGCTCGAGGCCGCGTTGCGCAAGGCGGGCGTGGAGGAGGGGGCCGATTCGAGCGTGACGCGGTTCGCGTCGCCCGCGGAAGCGTTTCGCGATGCACTAAAAAGAGCATCCGAGAATGATAGAATCGTGGTTTTCGGCAGTTTCCATACGGTGGCAGGTGTGATGGCCTACCGGAAATCGCAGCAACACTGACTGACGGGCAGTTTCGGACTCAGCCATTCATGGGAATTTTCTCGTTCGGCAAGAAAGACGACGACGCGCCCCCGCGGCGCGGCGGTCGTACCGGGGCCTCCCGGAACGTGCGCACGGAGCGCACTGAACGCGTCGAGCGACGCACACGCCGCACCGAGCGTCCGGAATCGGACGCACTGCTCCTCGATCCGACCCTTCCTGAAAAGCAACGCGCCCGCCGGCGGCTCGTCGGCGCGATCGCGCTCGTCGTCGCCGCGGTGATCGTGCTGCCGATGGTGCTCGATTCGCACCCGAAGCCGGTCACGGACGACATCGCGATCGATATCCCGAACCGGCCCGCGCACCAGGCGGTCGCGCCGCGTGATGACGACGCATCCGACGTGCAGGCGGGTGTCGCGCACGACGAGCCGCCGGCCTCCGATGTTGCCGTGGCGGCCGTTCCCGCGCCTGCGGCGAAGGATGCGGCGAAGCCGGCCGCGAAGCCCGATACCACGACCTCGACGACCTCGACGACCACGGCAAGTGCGCCGCCGCCGAAGCCTGCTGCAAAGCCGGCCGCGGCCGCTCCCGCGGCGAAGCCGGTCGCGCCGAAGCCGGCGCCCGCGACGGTCGCGAACGCTGACGCGGCGGCCGACAGCGGCGACGCGTCGTCGCCGGCATCGCCGGCCGGTGCGCGCTTCGCGGTGCAGCTCGGCTCGTTCAAGGACGACGCGACGGCCCGTTCGTGGGCCACCAAGTTGAAATCGGCGGGCGTGCCCGCATATGTCGAGCATAGCAAGCAGGCGGACGGCAGCACGGCTACACTGCTGCGTGCCGGCCCGTTTGCGGATCGCGCGGCGGCGTCCGCCGCGATCGCGAAGGTGCGCGAAGCCGGACTCACGCAGTAACGTGCGATGCTGACGGCTTTCGACTACGCTGTATTGGCGGTGATCGCGTTGTCTGCGCTGCGTGGCGCATGGCGCGGTTTCGTCTCGGAGATTTTCGGGCTGATCGGCTGGATCGCGGCGGTCGTGATCGCGGCCCGCTATGTCGGACTGGTCGTGCCGTATATTCCGGCGAACTGGCCGGGCGGTGCGCTGACACAGTGGGTGCTCGCGTTCGCGCTGATCGTGATCGGCGTCGTGTTCGTCGCGGGTGTCGGGAACGCGCTGTTGTCGCGGATCGCGCAGGCGACGGGCCTCGGCGGGGTCGATCGCTCGCTGGGCATGATGTTCGGGCTCGTCCGCGGCTGCGTGCTGGTGGTGCTGCTGGTCGCGGCGGCCGGGCTGACCGAATTGCCCAAACAGGATTTCTGGCGCAATGCGCTATTGCGTCCTATCGCCGAACAGGGCGTGCACGAGCTGAAGCAGCTCCTGCCCGACGGCATGGCCCAGTACGTGCGCGTGTGACGACGCGTACCGGGCTGGACGGAACCGATTTTGTCATCTTGAAGGACATGCCATGTGCGGCATCGTAGGTGTTATCTCCCAATCCCCGGTCAATCAGCTGATCTATGACAGCCTGCTGCTGCTGCAGCATCGCGGTCAGGATGCAGCGGGCATCGCGACGGCGGACGGCAGCAATTTCCACATGTACAAGGCGAACGGCATGGTGCGCGACGTGTTCCGCACGCGCAACATGCGCAGCCTGCCCGGCACCTTCGGCATCGGCCAGGTCCGCTATCCGACGGCCGGCTCGGCGTCGAGCGAAGCCGAGGCGCAACCGTTCTACGTGAACGCGCCGTTCGGGATCATCCTCGCGCACAACGGCAACCTGACGAACTGGGAACAGCTGAAGGATGAGATGTTCCGGATCGACCGCCGGCACATCAACACCAATTCCGACAGCGAAGTGCTGCTCAACGTGTTCGCGCACGAGCTGCAACTGGCGACGACGGGCCTCGAACTCGATCCGGCCGCCGTGTTCAAGGCGGTCGCGGGCGTGCATCGTCGCCTGCAGGGCTCGTACGCGATCGTGTCGCTGATCGCCGGCTACGGCCTGCTCGCCTTCCGCGATCCGTTCGGCATTCGCCCGCTTTGCATCGGCAAGCTCGAGACCGAACACGGCACTGAATGGATGGTCGCGTCGGAGTCGGTGGCGGTCGAAGGCATCGGTTTCGAATTCGTGCGCGACGTGCAGCCGGGCGAAGCGATTTTTATCGACAAGGCCGGCAACTTCCACAGCCAGCAGTGCGCGGAGAACCCGACGCTGAATCCGTGCATGTTCGAATACGTGTACCTCGCGCGTCCGGATTCGTGCCTGGACGGCGTGCCGGTCTACAACGTGCGCCTGCGCATGGGCGACTACCTCGCCGAGAAGATCAAGCGCGAGCTGCCGAACGTGCCGATCGACGTCGTGATGCCGATTCCCGATTCGTCGCGTCCGGCCGCGATGCAGGTCGCAGCGAAGCTCGGCGTCGAGTATCGCGAAGGCTTCTTCAAGAACCGCTACGTCGGCCGCACCTTCATCATGCCGGGCCAGGCCGTGCGCAAGAAGTCGGTGCGCCAGAAGCTCAATGCGATGAGCATCGAGTTCAAGGACAAGAACGTGCTGATCGTCGACGACTCGATCGTGCGCGGCACGACCTCGCACGAGATCGTGCAGATGGCACGCGATGCGGGCGCGAAGTCGGTGATCTTCGCGTCGGCGGCGCCGCCCGTGAAGTTCCCGAACGTGTACGGCATCGACATGCCGACGCGCGGCGAGCTGGTCGCACACGGCCGCACCGACGAGGAAGTCGCGAAGATCATCGGCGCCGACCACCTGATCTATCAGGACGTCGACGACCTGCGCCGCGCGGTGCGCGACATCAACCCGAAGCTCGAGCGCTTCGAGGCGTCGTGCTTCGACGGCAACTACATCACCGGCGCCGTGACGCCCGAGTACCTCGATGCGATCGAGCGTGCGCGTCTCGCACCGGCGTCGCAGGCCGATCGCGACACGGCGGGCGATACCGCGCGTTCGCAGATGAACCTGCAACTGTCGGTCGAGTGATGCCGGCGCGCTTCCGATGAAGCGTGATAGGATGTGGCCTTGCGTCGATTTGATTCAGCTTGCGGACGCGGGGCGACTTCCCAAAACAGCTAAAGCGAAGGCCGGCGACAGCCGGCCCGAGTCGATCGCTGTCGTACCGCACCGAAGCCCGCTGATGCCGACGCATAGCGGGCTTTTTGTTTTGGCCTGATTTGTGGCTGGGTGCGCGCCCGATGCATGATCCTCGGCGCGGCCCTCGAATACGGAAAACGGAACATGGACGACTCCCTCAATTTCGACACGCTCGCCGTGCGCGCGGGCACGCTGCGCAGCAGCGACTTCAACGAGCATTCGGAAGCGCTGTTCCTCACGTCGAGCTTCTGCTTCACGAGCGCGGCCGAGGCAGCCGAGCGCTTTGCGAATTCGGAAGACTATTTCACCTATTCGCGCTTCACGAACCCGACCGTTACCATGTTCCAGGATCGTCTCGCCGCGCTCGAAGGCGGCGAGGCCTGTATCGCGACGGCGTCGGGCATGGCCGCGATCATGTCGGTCGTGATGTCGGCACTGCAGGCGGGCGATCACCTCGTCAGCTCGCGCAGCCTGTTCGGCTCGACGCTCGGGATGTTCTCGCAGATCTTCAGCAAGTTCGGCATCACGACGACCTTCGTCGATCCGACCGACCTGAACGCGTGGCAGGAAGCGGTGCGGCCCGAAACGAAGATGTTCTTCCTCGAAACGCCGTCGAACCCGCTGACCGAACTCGCCGACATCGAGGCGATCGGCAAGATCGCGAAGGCCGCGAACGCGCTGTTCGTCGTCGACAACTGTTTCTGCAGCCCGGTGCTGCAGCAGCCGCTGAAGCTCGGCGCCGACGTCGTGATGCACTCGGCGACGAAGTTCCTCGACGGCCAGGGTCGCGTGCTTGGCGGCGCGCTGGTCGGCTCGAAGGAGTTCATCATGGGCAAGGTGTTCCCGTTCGTGCGCAGCGCGGGCCCGACGCTGTCGGCGTTCAACGCGTGGGTGCTGCTGAAGGGGATGGAGACGCTGTCGCTGCGCGTCGAGAAGCAGTCGGCGAACGCACTGGAGATCGCGCGCTGGCTGGATTCGCATCCGGCCGTCGCCCGTGTGTTCTATCCGGGGCTCGAATCGCATCCGCAGCATGCGCTCGCGAAGCGCCAGCAGAAGGCGGGCGGCGCGATCGTGTCGTTCGAGCTGAAGGGTGACACGCCCGAGCAGCAGCGCGCGAACGCGTGGCGCATGATCGACAGCACGAAGCTGATCTCGATCACCGGCAACCTTGGCGACACGCGCACGACGATCACGCATCCGGCGACGACGACGCACGCGCGCATCACGCCGGAAGCGCGTGCGGCCGCGGGGATCACCGAAGGGCTGATCCGCCTCGCGGTCGGCCTGGAAAACGCGGGCGACCTGCGCAACGATCTCGCGCGCGGCCTCGAGGGCTGAGCACGGCGGCTGGTTTTTTCACGGCCGACATGACGACGGGCCGCTCGACCGGGCGGCCCGTCGTCTTTTGGCGGGCAACGAACGCGCGTTGCCGGAATCAGCCGGCCTGCGCGAGCCGCTCCGGCGACGCGCGCATTGCTTCCATCATCCAGCGCAGCGTGTCGTCGAGCGGCGTCACGGGCAGTTCGCCCACCGCGCGCCGCAGCTTGTCGCGCGACCCGCTCAGGCTCTTTACTTCGTTGTGCCGCACGAAGCGCGGATCGATCGTCACGTCGATCACGTAGCCGGCGATCCGCGACAGCATCGCGAGCACTTCCTTCAGCGAATACGCGCGCTCCGAGCAGACGTTGAACGTCTCGCCGGCCGGTGCCGCTTCGAGCAGCTTCAGGTAGGCGGCCGTCACGTCGCGGACGTCGGAGAAGTCGCGGCTCACGTCGAGATTGCCGAGCGAGATGCGCGGCGCGTTGCGCGCATAGTGCGACACGAGCTTCGGCAGCAGATACGCGTCGTCCTGGCCGACGCCGGTGTAGTTGAACGGCCGCGCGATCACGATCGGCAGCCGGTCGGCCCACAGTTTCGCCGCGTATTCCATTGCGAGCTTGCTGACCGCGTAGTCGTTCGCGGGCGCGGGCGCGACGGTCTCGTCGAGCACGCCGGCCGTCGAGTTGCCGTAGATGTTCGCGCTGCTGGCGAGCAGTACCGCCGACGGCCGGCGATCGAGGCCCGCGAGTGCAGCCAGCAGGTTGCGCGTGCCGACGATGTTGACCGCGTAGGTTTGCGACGGTTCGTCCTGCGCGACATGTGCGCGCGCGGCGAGATGCACGACCGCATCGGGCCGCGCATCGGCGGCTGCCGCACGCATCGCGTTCGTGTCGAGCAGGTCGACCGGCAGCAGCGTGCAGTTCGCGAACGCCGGATCGTCCGGCCGCGCCGCGCCGGGTGCGATGGTGCCCCACACGTCGTAGCCGGCCGCTTCGAGGCGCTGCGCCATGTAGCGGCCGGTGAAGCCCGTCAGGCCCGTGACGAATGCACGGCGCGACGGACGTCCGGCTTCAGTACGTGTCATGGTGTCGATTCCGCGTCAGATCCGCTTCGACCATCATCTGGCAGAGCTGTTCGAGCGTCGTCTCCGGCGCCCAGCCCAGCTTGGATTTGGCCTTGTCGGCGCAGCCGATCAGCAGGTCGACTTCGGCGGGGCGGTAGAACTTCGGGTTCACTTCGACGAGCACGTTGCCGGTCGACGCATCGAGGCCGCGTTCCTGCTCGCCCTTGCCGGTCCACTCGATCTGGTAGCCGGCGGCCGCGAACGCCATCCGCACGAAGTCGCGCACGGTCTCGGTGCGGTTGGTCGCGAGCACGTAGGTGTCGGGCTCGTCGACCTGCAGCATCCGCCACATCCCTTCGACGTATTCGAGCGCGAAGCCCCAGTCGCGCTTCGCGTCGAGGTTGCCGAGCTCGAGCTTGGTCGCCTTGCCGAGCTTGATCTTCGCGACGGTGTCGGTGATCTTGCGCGTGACGAACTCGCGGCCGCGCAGTGGCGACTCGTGGTTGAACAGGATGCCGCTGCAGCCGAACAGGTCGTAGGACTCGCGGTAGTTCACGGTCATCCAGTGCGCGTACAGCTTCGCGACGCCGTACGGGCTGCGCGGGTAGAACGCGGTCGTTTCCGTCTGCGGGATCGCCTGCACCTTGCCGAACATCTCGGACGTCGACGCCTGGTAGAAGCGCGTCTTCGGGCTCACGACGCGGATCGCCTCGAGCAGGTTCAGCGGGCCGATGCCCGTGACTTCGGCGGTCGTCGCCGGCTGGTCGAACGACACGCCGACGAAGCTCTGCGCGGCCAGGTTGTACAGCTCGTCGGGCTGGGTGCGTTCGAGCAGCCGCAGGCTGGAGCCGGCATCCGTCAGGTCGTGCTCGACGAGCGACAGGTTCGGGTGCGTGTCGACGCCGAGTTCGGCGATGCGCCAGAAGTTCACCGAGCTGGTGCGGCGGTAGGTGCCCGTGACCTCGTAGCCCTTGTCGAGCAGCAGCTTGGTCAGGTAGGCGCCGTCCTGCCCCGTGATCCCCGTGATGATGGCCTTCTTGCGGTTTTGGCTCATGGCAATGTCCTGGTCGAAACGATGGATTGAGAAAGTCAGGCGGTCGTGCGCGCGGCGGCGGGCACCGTGCTGCGTGCGGGGCCGCGTGTCAGGCGCCGCTCGAAGCCGTACCAGCTCAGGGTGGCGTACACGAGCGTGATGGCGAGTGCGAGCGCGGCCGTGACGAAGCGGTTCAGGTGCAACGGCCACAGCGCGTACAGCACGCTCAGGTGAATCAGGTAGACGGTGTAGCTGACGGTGCCGACGTACACGAGCAGCGGGTTCGTCAGCACGCGCTGCACGAGGCCGCGTCCGCGCAGTGCGATCACGACGATCGACGTGCACAGCAGCAGCGAGATGCTGTAGAGCGCGGCATTCGACAGCGGCGTGTTCGCCGCGCGGAAGCGCGGGAACGACAGGTGCAGCCAGCCGAGGATCGCGAGCGACACGAGCGCGCCGACGATCGCGAGCGGATAGAACGGCTCGAGCGCGCGCCGGTCGCGGCGCAGCACGATCGCGAGCAGCGCGCCCGCGGCGAGCAGGTCCATCCGGAACGGCGTCAGGTAGTAGATCGGCCAGAACGAATCGAACCACGGCGTCGCGATCGCGCGCAGCACGGGCGCGGCGACGATCAGCGCGGCGGCGACCCACAGCAGCACGCGCTCCGAGCACCACAGCACGACGAACGGCCAGAAGATGTAGAACTGCTCCTCGACGGCGAGCGACCACAGCACGTTCAGGCTGTCGTGACCGATGCTGCCGAGCGACAGCCCGATGTTGGTCGAGAAGAACGCGAACCACGGCCAGTGCGGCAGCCAGCTCGCGCCGAACAGCAGCGTCGACACGACGAGCAGCAGCACGTACGGCGGCAGGATCCGGCGCACGCGGCGCGCGTAGAAGTGGCTGAAGTACGACTGCCCGCGCGCCTTGCGATCGAGCAGGATGCCGGTGATCAGCAGGCCGCTGAGCACGAAGAACAGGTCGACACCCATCCACAGCGGCGCCTTCAGCGCGTGCTGCAGGAACACGGCGCCGACGGCGATCGCGCGCAGCCCGTCGAGCTGCACGATGCGGCCGTGTTGCGGCGGGGCGAGGTCGGCGGTGCGCGAGATGCCCGTCATCGCGCCGCTCCTTCGCGACGCACGGCCGATGCCGTGGCGCGCCGCGCATCCGATGCGTGAACGTAATGCATGCGTTTAAAGGGAAATATTGAGTCGAAATCGATTCTAGGGAAAAGAAATCGGCAAAAAAACGCATGTCATTTATCCGGCTGAAAACATTCAAATGCCGGTCGTTTCAATCACGACATGAAAGGTTTGCAGGCCAGATGCCCGTCGGGCGGGCCGGAGCGGCATTTTCTACGGATCGTCGCGTGAAAAGTGGTCGTTATTTCCGCTTCGCCCGACCTATTTTCTGCTGTTCCGGTTCGATATTTCAAGCAGAAACATCCCCAAATATTTCCAAATTTCTTGTGATTATTTTTGCTTGTAACCTGCCTCGCGACGTTTGAAACCCACACGCGACAGGTCACCCGGGCAGGCAGCACGCCGCGGTGCAGGTCGCTTCCGCATCGAGTCTGGAGAGCGCATTTGCGACGTCTGATTCTGGTTGGCATGACGGTATGCGCGGCGCTGTCCGCGAGCGCCGCTCTGGCTGAAACCGTGTTGCCCGCGACCACATCGTGGATTGGCAACACGTTCGGCTATGGCGACGGCAGCTGGACGCAGATCGACATCCGCGCGATCGCGGTGACGCCCGACGGCAAGGTGTATACGAACGCGCCGTGGGACGAGAGCGGCGCCGAGGCGAGCGTCTACCAGGACGGGAAGATGCTCGGCTTCGCCGGCGGCACGCACGGCTGGGGCAACCTCGGCGGCAACGCGGTCGCGGTGAACAGCAAATATGCGTACGTCGCGATCGGCGTCGGCAACGAGCGCGGCCATCTGCAGTCGCCCGGCATCTGGCCGGACAAGGGCAAGCAGTGGTACGGCATCTCGCGGCGCACGATCGGCGACATGAAGCAGCCGGCGCCGTTTCGCGCGGCGCCGCAGGTCGCGCCCGGCGGGCGTGCCGATGCCGGCCGTGCGCGGATGGCCGCGAGCTTCATGATGATGAACGAGGTGGCAGCGCCCGCGCGGTCGGAGGTGGGCGCGCTGAAGGCGGAAGTGGGCGGCCTCGCGGCCGACGACAAGACGCTGTTCGCGACGAATCCGGCGCATGACGAAGTCGACGTGTACGACGCCGAGACGATGCAGAAGAAGGGCACGTGGAATGCGCACGAGCCGGGCCGCATCGCGCTCGCCGGCGACGGCACGCTGTGGCTGCTCATCGATACGATCAACGGGCCCGCGCATCTCGTGCACGTGCGCGCTGACGGCCGCAAGCTCGACGACGCGCCCGCGTTGCCCGACGGCACCGAAGCGGTGGACGTGGCAGTCGATGCGAAAGGACGCGTGCTGGTGGCGGACAACGGTCCGCGCCAGCAGGTGCTGATCTTCTCGAAAGGCGGCAAGGGCTATGCGCCGTCCGGCACGCTCGGCGAGCGCGGCGGCATTTTCGCGGGTCCGGTGCCGGGCCGCCCCGGGCCGCAGCGCTTCAACGGGCTGACGGGCGTGGGCGTCGATCGCGCGGGCAACGTGTACGTGTCGATGAACGGCATCGGACCGCGTCACGACACGATCGGCGCGGGGCTTGGCGCGGTGCTCGAGAGCTATACGCCGGACGGCAAGCTGCGCTGGCAGGTGCAGGGGCTCTTGTTCGTCGACGGCGCATGGCTCGACCCCGCGCGGCCGAACAGCGTGTACACGGGCAACAAGCGCTTCGAGCTCGACCTGTCGAAGCCGCCCGGCCAGGACTGGAAATACGCCGGCTTCCTGTCGAACCGCTTCAAGTATCCGGACGATCCCGTGTTCCACACGGACCAGTATCCCGGCATGCCGTTCGCGCGGCGTGTCGACGGCCGCACGTTCCTGTACCTGACCGACATGTACGCCGATCACCTGAAGATCTACCGCTTCGACGCGAAGCGCGACGGCGAGGTCGCGATTCCGTCGGGCCTGATCGCGGGCCGCGCGCGGCCGGTCGACAAGGTGCCGAACAAGCCGCCAGGCGGCGACTGGATCTGGCGCGACGCGAACGGCAACGGCCGGCTCGACGCGGACGAATTCACGATCAACACGACCGGCAAGGCAAAAGCGGGCGGCTGGGGCTGGTGGGTCGACACGAAGGGGGACATCTGGCGCACGAGCGACGTGCGCGGGATCCATCGCTTCGGCTACGGCGGCGTCGACAAGGCCGGCAACCCGATCTACTCGTACGACAAGGTCACGACCTATCCGATGCCGCAGCCGTTCACGCAGCTGCGCCGCGCGATCTACGAACCGCAGACGGACACGCTGTACGTGACGGGCTACACGGCCGACGCGCCTCCGCAGCCGGGCATCAACAAGGAAGTCGGACGCGTGCTGGTGCGCTTCGACAAGTGGTCGACCGGCTCGCCGGTGGTCCGCTACAAGGTCGCGCTGCCGTGGCAGCTCGACGCGAAGCCGATCCTCGACCTCATCGGGATCACGGTCGAGGGCCGCTACATCTTCACGGTGGAGCCGGTCGGCAAGATCCACGTGTACGACAAGGAATCCGGCAAGGAAGTCGGCGTAATGAGCCCGGGCGCGGAGGTCGGCAAGGCGTCGGGCTGGGTCGACGTGCCGTTCGGCATCAGCGCGTTCCGGCGCGAGAACGGCGAATACCTGGTGTTCGTCGAGGAAGACGCACGCGGCAAGGTGCTCATGTACCGCTGGAAACCGTAACAGGCCCATGGGCAAAAGCATGGACAAAGGCATACTCAAGAACGTTTCGATCAACTTCATCGGGCTAATCCTGCCGACCTTCGTGTCGCTGGTCACGGTGCCCGCGTATATCCACGCGCTGGGCGTCGAACGCTACGGTGTCGTCAGTCTCGTGTGGACGCTGATCGGCTATTTCGGGATCCTCGATCTCGGGATGAGCATGGCCGCGCAGAACCACATCTCGAAGGCGCTCGCGAGCGGCGACGCGGACGAAAGCGCGCGTGTCTTCTGGAGCGCGTTCTGGCTGAACCTCGGCACCGGCATCGCAGGCGGCCTGCTGATCTATTTCGGCGCGTTCGTCTACACCGCGTATTTCACGAAGGTGTCGGCGGCGATGCAGCACGAGGTGTATCTCGCGCTGCCGTGGCTCGCGCTCGCGATTCCGCTCGCGAACGTGTCGTGGGTGTTCGCCGGCGCGATCAACGGCGCCGAACGGTTCGGCGTGTTCAACACGAACCAGACGATCGGCACGTTCCTGTTCCAGCTGCTGCCGCTTGGCGCCGCGTGGTGGATCGCGCCGAACCTGCAGACGGTGCTGGCCGCGGCGGTCGTCGCGCGGCTGATCGCGGCGGTGATGCTCGGTCACGCGAGCATCAAGGTGCTCGGGATCCGGCACATCGACCCGCCGCAATGGGGCACCGCGAAAGGGCTGTTCAACTTCGGCGGCTGGATGCTGATCGCGAGCACGGCGAGCATGATCGCCGACACGCTCGATCGCGTGATGCTCGGCGCCGGCATGGGCGCGAAGTTCGTCACCTACTACACGGTGCCGCAGAACCTCGTCACGCGCCTGAACATGCTGCCGAACGCGCTGGTGCGCACGCTGTTCCCGCGCCTGTCGGCGGTCGGCCGCGATCACGCGGATACGCTCGCGCGCCAGTCGCTCGAATTCCTGAACGGCGTGTTCACGCCGGTCGGCATCGTCGCGATCTTCGCGCTCGCGCCGTTCCTCACGCTGTGGGTCGGCCCCGATCTCGCCGCGCATTCGGCGCCGGTCGGCCGCGTGCTGGTGATCAGCGTGTGGCTCGTCGGCCAGGCGAGCGTCACGCGGATCCTGATCCAGTCGCAGGTCAACCCGGCCCGCGCGGCGTTCGCCGGGCTCATCGAGATGCCGTTCTTCGTCGGCGGCCTGTGGTTCGGCATCCATCACTTCGGGCTGATCGGCGCGGCCGTGGTCGTCGCGACGCGCGCGCTGGTCGACTACGGCGTGCTGCTTTACCTGTCGGCGATCCGGATGCGCGCGATCGTGCTCGACATGCTCGCGCATCTCGCCTTCCTGCTCGCGAGCCTGTTTCTCGCGCAAGCGTGGTCGGGGCTCGGCGAGTCGATCGGCCTTTGTGCGGTCGTGCTGGTGCTGAACCTTGCGTGGTCGCTCACGATGACGCCGGGACTGCGCGCGCTCGTGCGCGACCTGTTCGTCCGTCTCAATGCGAGGAAAACGATATGAATCGCGATCTGGCGGAACACGCCATCCTGAACATCGCCACGGCCGATGCCGCCGTGGCCGAAGCCGACGCCGCCGCCGCGCTGCGCCGGACCGAATCGGCCGGGCAGGCGGGTGCGCGCGATGCGGCGCGCCCGCTGCGCGTGGCGATCGTCCACGACTGGCTTGTCACGTACGCGGGCGCCGAGCGCGTGCTCGAACAGATCGTCGCGTGCTTTCCCGACGCGGACCTGTTCAGCCTCGTCGATTTTCTCGACGATCGCGCGTTCGTACGCGGCAAGCCGGTGACGACCTCGTTCATCCAGAAACTGCCGTTCGCGCGCACCAAGTACCGCAGCTACCTGCCGCTGATGCCGCTCGCGATCGAGCAGCTCGACGTGTCGGACTACGACCTCGTGATCTCCAGCAGCCATGCCGTTGCGAAAGGCGTGCTGACGGGGCCGGACCAGATGCACATCAGCTACGTGCATTCGCCGATCCGCTATGCATGGGACCTGCAACACCAGTATCTGGAACAGTCGAACCTCACGCACGGGCCGAAATCGTTGCTCGCGCGGATGATCCTGCACTACATCCGCAACTGGGACACGCGCACCGCGAACGCGGTGGACGGCTTCGTCGCGAACTCCGCGTTCATCGCGCGACGCATCCGCAAGGTGTATCACCGCGACGCGGCGGTGATCTTCCCGCCGGTCGACGTGGACGGCTTCTCGCTGAACGAGATGAAGGACGATTTCTACCTGACCGCGTCGCGGATGGTGCCGTACAAGAAGATCGACCTGATCGTCGAGGCGTTCTCGCGCACGCCGGAGCGCAAGCTCGTCGTGATCGGCGACGGCCCGGAGATGCAGAAGATCCGCGCGAAGGCCGGCCCGAACGTCGAGATCATGGGCTACCAGCCGTTTGCGGTGCTGCACGACCGGATGCGCCGCGCTAAGGCGTTCGTGTTTGCGGCCGAGGAGGATTTCGGGATTTCGGTGGTCGAGGCGCAGGCGTGCGGCACGCCCGTGATCGCGTACGGCAAGGGCGGCGCGCTCGAGACCGTGCTCGAGCCGCACTCGCACGCGAACCCGACCGGGCTGTTCTTCGAAGAACAGACGCCGCACGCGATCGTCGCGGCGGTCGACGATTTCGAGCGCGCGCCGCAGCGCTTCACGCCGCACGCGTGCCGCGCGAACGCGGAGCGCTTCTCCGCCGACACGTTCCGGCGGCGCTTTCTCGACTATGTGGAGGCGGCACTGCCCGGCTCGACCGCGCAGCGCGGCACGGCCGTCGCGCCGATGCCGGCCGCGCGCGGCCCGGCGACGCTCGTGCTGGACCAGAGCGGCGTGCTCGGCGGCGCGGAACTGTCGCTGCTGGAAATCATGAAGCACATGCGTGCGAACGCCGACGTGCTGCTGTTCGACGACGGCCCGTTTCGCGCGGCGCTCGACGAGATCGGCGCGCGCGTCGACGTGCTCGACCAGGGCGAGCTCGCCGGCGTGCGCAAGCAGGGCGGCGTGTCGGCCGGCGCATTGAAGCGGCTCGTTGGCATGGTGCGCGACGTCGCACGGCGTGCACGCCGCGCCGAGGTGATCTACGCGAATACGCAGCGTGCGATGGTGGTCGCGGCGCTGGCCGGGCGGCTCGCGCGCAAGCCGGTGGTCTGGCACCTGCGCGACATCGTCAGCGGCGACCACTTCGGCAGCAAGCAGCTGATGGCGATCAAGTACTGCGCGCGGTTCGGCGTCACGCGCGTGATCGCGAACTCGGATGCATCCGCGCAGGCGTTCCGCGCGCTGACGGGCTTCACGCCGCAGCACGTCGACGTCGTGTTCAACGGCATTTCGGCCGAACCGTTCGACGCGCTGGACAATGCCAGCCAGGCCGCGCTGCGCGCGCGCTTCGGGTTGCCCGAGCAGGGATGGCTGGTCGGGTCGTTCAGCCGCCTCGCGCACTGGAAGGGGCAGCACCTGCTGCTGGAGGCAGCGGCACGCCATCCGGACATGCACGTGGTGCTGGTCGGCGCGCCGCTGTTCGGCGAGGATGAATACGCGGCGCAGCTGCACGAGATCGTTGCGCGTCACGGGATGGACGACCGAGTCCATTTCCTCGGGTTCCAGCGCGACGTGGCAGCGTGCATGAAGGCGGTCGACGTGGTCGCGCATACGTCGATCACGCCCGAGCCGTTCGGGCGGGTGATCGTCGAGGGGATGCTCGCGCGGCGGCCGGTGGTTGCGGCCCGCGCGGGCGGGGTCGTCGAGATCATCGAGGACGGTGACAACGGGCTGCTCTGCGAGCCGGGCGACGCGGCCGCGCTGGCCGATGCGCTGGGCAGGTTGAAGCACGACGCGGCGCTGCGCGAGCGGCTCGTCGCGAGCGGGCGGGCGACCGCGGTGCGCCGGTTCGGCACCGAAACCTATGTGGAGCGGGTCGAGAAGATCCTCGCGGATACGGCGAAGGCTGCAAAGGTGAAGAAACGGTAGGCGCGGCGCGAACCGACGCGCCATGCGCCGGGAAACGAGCCCTCATGCGGTGTTGTGCTGCATGAGGGCTTTGCTTTTGGATGGGCGGGCGCCAAGTCGCGCGGTCGGGCGAGGGGCGTCTGGATGGGCCGATGATGCGTTGGGGCACGGAGCACGGAGCACGGAGCACGGCGCACGAAGCACGAAGCACGAAGCACGAAGCACGAAGCACGAAGCACGAAGCACGAAGCACGAAGCACGAAGCACGAAGCGTGGCCGCCGACCGGGCCGGAATTGCTCGACGGAACGCCATGAGCGGAGCCGTGCGGTCATGCCGTGAGCTGGCGAGGGGGCGGGCGATGCCGACGATAGAGCCGCCGCCGGGACGGCCGCTACGCCCGACTTGCCTGCTGCCGTACCGGGTGCCTGCCGCCTCGCGGCACGCAAACGGATCCCCGCGCCCGTCCCGCCCATGAAAATGCCCCCGCGCAGCGTGACGCCGGGCGGGGGCAGGGAGCGCGGGAACGGTGCCGCTCAGACAGCCCGTTCGGGTGCCGGTGCGACGACGCGAGCGGTGCGCGTCGGTTTCAGGCTCGCCGACCACATCATCGCGGGGCGTTCGAACAGCCGGTAGAACACGTAGGCGACCGGAATCGCGGCGGCCATGAACGCGAACGACGGCCAGATCGACAGTTGCAGCTCGGAATGGAACAGCACCGAGCCGAGGCAGACGAACAGCGGCAGGTGGACGAGGTACAGCGAATAGCTGAAGTCGCCGAACCAGCCGAGCACGCGCAGCAGCGGCGTCGGGCGCGGCGGGCAGGCGAGCGCACGGTACAGGAAGCACGCGAAGCCGGCCGCCCACAGCTGGAACGCGCCGTACTGGCCGAAATGGAACGCGCCGCAGCCCGCGGCCAGCAGCACGGCGGCCGCGAGGTACCACGCGCGCGACGGCACGGCGGCCGGGTCGCGCGCCGGCTGCGCGCGCACGTCGGCGATCCACGCGCCGATCGTCCAGGACAGCCAGTACGACGTGAAGAACTGCAGATCGTGCCGTTCGAGCAGCCAGGCCGACGCGACGTTGACGAGCGCGACGGCCGCGACGATCGCCGGCATCCCGATGCGCCGGCGCAACGCGAACAGCAGCGGGTAGACCGCATAGAACTGCACTTCGAGCGACAGCGTCCACAGTGCGCCGTTCGACCCGTACGTGTAGCCGGCGACGCCCTGCAGCGAGAACAGGTTCACGAGGAACGCGGTGAGGCCGACATCGCGGATCTTGTGGCTGACGGGCGCGATCTGCAGGCTGACCGCGTCCATCGCGAGCGTGAACAGCAGCGCAGCGAGCAGCACCGGGTAGATGCGGGCAAAGCGGCGCGCCCAGAAGTTCGGCGCGTCGAGCCGGTACGCGGGGTTGGCCGCAAGCTTGAGCGCCGCGTTGCGGTGGATGCAATAGCCGCTGATCACGAAGAAGATCGGCACGCCCGCAGACCCCCACGCGAACGGGAAGGTCAGATAGCCGACGATCGCGCTCGGGTCGAGCGCATGACCGTAAGCGCGATGGAAGCTCTGCATGCCGACCCAGACGACCTGGCGGCAATGGAAATAGGCGACGAGCAGCGCCGCGAACCCGCGCATCGCGTCGATCACGTGTTCCTTGTGGTCGGCGACGGGCGGCGCGGTCAAAGACGATCCGCTGAAAGCTTGCATGCGATTCGATTCCTTGCGACGGATGAAGGGGATGGTCCAATCGTAATGCGCAAGAATTCGATCGAATGAATAAAAAAATCTGACCGCGAAATAATGATATTTCAGATAGTGGTTTTATTCCGGCGTGAAAGCGGTTTCGCAGGTACCGAAATTATTTGCCGATTTTTTTCTGATAGCTTGAGGCTTCCAGTTGATTGATGCAAGGAGCGGCAAGATGGACATGCATTGGATCGCGAGCGCGGCAGTACTGCTGGTCATGGCCGTGCTGTCGGCGTACCGCGAGGCGCTGAAGAACGAGCCGATTCGCCCGGGTCTCGAACGGGGCGGCGTCCCGTATATCGAGGAATTCGAATCGTAAGAATTTGTATCTGGAAAATCGGTAATTTGTTTCTGTTTCGGTAATCGGCTCGGCAATATCGACCGGTTTCGCGGATTATCTATTTTCCGGAAACATGGGCAATCGGTCCATATCGAAAAATGAGCGGAGTGGAATTGGCCGTACCGTCGATTCTCGATATGCCGTTCGGAAAACAATCGCGCCGGGTCGCAGGACGACGCGGCGCAGTCAACGCAATCAGGATGCGAACATGTTGAAAGTCACCAAGGCCGTGTTCCCCGTTGCCGGTCTCGGCACGCGGTTCCTCCCGGCAACGAAGGCGAGCCCGAAGGAAATGCTGCCCGTCGTCGACAAGCCGCTGATCCAGTACGCGGTCGAGGAAGCGATCAACGCCGGTATCACCGAGATGATCTTCGTGACCGGGCGCAGCAAGCGCGCGATCGAGGATCACTTCGACAAGTCGTACGAGATCGAGGCCGAACTCGAGGCGCGCGGCAAGGAAAAGCTGCTCGAGCTCGTGCGCGGCATCAAGCCGAGCCACGTGAACTGCTTCTACGTGCGCCAGCCGGAAGCGCTCGGCCTTGGCCATGCGGTGCTGTGCGCGGAGAAGCTCGTGCACGGCGAGCCGTTCGCGGTGATCCTCGCCGACGACCTGCTGCACGGCGAACAGCCGGTGCTCAAGCAGCTCGTCGACGTGTTCGACCACTATCACAGCTCGGTGATCGGGGTCGAGACGATCCCGCGCGAGGACAGCCGCTCGTATGGCGTCGTCGAAGGCCGCGAGTGGGAAGAGGACATCATCAAGCTGTCGGGCATCATCGAGAAGCCGGCGCCGGAAGACGCGCCGTCGAATCTCGGCGTGGTCGGCCGCTACGTGTTCATGCCGACGATCTTCGATCACCTGCGCAAGCTCAAGCCGGGTGCCGGCGGCGAACTGCAGCTGACCGACGCGGTCCAGTCGCTGCTCGCGAATGAGCAGGTGCTCGCGTATCGCTACTACGGCACGCGTTTCGATTGCGGCAGCAAGATCGGCTATCTCAAGGCGACCGTCGAGCTCGCGCTCCAGCATCCGGAAGTGAGTCGCGAATTCGAGGCGTACCTGCGTACCTGCCTGCCCGCGCTGGCTGCTGTCGCATAAGCAGACGCGCTGCTCCGCTGTTTCAGGTGGTGGTTGTTCCGTTGGCCCCGGCTGCCTTGTGCGCCGGGGCTTTTTTGCGTGTGGTCGAAGCCGCGGCGCGGGACGCCGGGTGATCAACGGCGTTGCATCCGGCGGGATCGAGCCGGTACGTGCGCGGCGAATCGGGCAGGCCACCACGCGGTGATGCGGTTTTCAGGTGCATCAACGCGGTGCGCGGGATGCCTGGCACCGTGGCGATGAAACCGGTGCCGGCGTGCCGGTTGCGTGCGGCACGATGAACGACGGTTGCGGTTGCGGTTGCGGTTGCGGTTGCGATAGCCGCCGTCGATGCCTGGTCAGCGTGTCGATTCGCAATGGACGTCGACGCGGCGCCACGATGCCGCAGCCGCACGTTCGTCCGCCGACGCGATGCGTGTTTCCGATGGACGAACGAGGCCGGCGGCCGCGTCGTTTCGGCACCGGGATTGCCGGCGCCAGCGCACGTTGTTCGGTGGCGTCGCGCCCGTGCCGATGTTCCGCTCAGCGCGGGGACGTGCTCGGCCGCGCGACGAAGTACCGCGCCAGCATCGCGGCGATCGGCTTCTTGAAGTCGAGCAGGCGTCTTTCCAGATAGCGCCACGACAGATGCGCAAGCAGCACGGCAAGTGCGAACTGCAGCAGTTCGGGCAGCGCTTCGCGCACGATTCCGGGCATCGGCACGTGCGCGAACAGCGCGGGCATCTCGCCGAAACGTGCGGGAATCAGGTTGTGGAACAGGTAGAAGCCGTAGCTGATCGTGCCGAGATAGACGAGCGGTGCCCAGTCGAGCAGCGCCACGGCCGGATGGTCGGGCTCGGTGACGATCCACAGCATCAGCGTGCCGAGCGACGCGGACAACCCGAGATCCGCGAGCCCCGTGACGACGTCCGGCAGCGTCGTGAACGCGGGCAGCGCGAGGAAGAACACGACGCCGGCGGCGCCGAGCCAGCCGGGCGGAATGCGGCGGACGACGGCCGGGCCGCGATCGGCCAGCGCCATCGCACCGACGCCGCCCAGCGCGATCAGTGCGAAGTTCCACGGGGAAAACGCGTAGATCAGCACCGGCGATGCGTCGGCCGCGTAGAGCACGAGATGCGCGAGCGCGCACAGCGCGACGGCCGCGACGCCGAGCGCGACGTGGCGTGCGGCCGGCACCGCTAGCAGCGTGAGCGGTGCAATCAGATAGAACTGCTGCTCAACCGCGAGGCTCCAGAAGTGCGACGTGGAGCCCGGCCAGCCGTCCTTGACGACGCCGATCCAGTAGTTCGACAGGAACGCGGCGTGCCACGCGAGCCCGAGATTGACGCCGCGCTGGTAGAACAGCGCGTGCGCGATCGCGAGCGCGGCGAGCAGCAGGTAGTAGACGGGAAAGATCCGCAGCGCGCGCTTCGCGAGGAACAGCGCCAGCGCGTGACGGCGCGTCATCGTGCCGCGCTCGATCGCCTGACGGTTGCGATGCAGCTCGCCGACGATCAGGAATCCGCTGATGAAGAAAAACGTCCACACACCGAGCTTGCCCACGTCGACAGCGAGGACGTGGCCCTTGTGGGACAGGAAAACGAGGATGACGGCGATGGCTCGCAGGCCGTCGAGTCCTTTGACGTATCTGACTTCGCGCATGGAGGCATCCGGGGCACTGAGCGAGGTCAGTATAGGTGCGCAAATATCGAACGTAATTCGCGTTCGGACGTATACGTAAAGGCGTTTTTCGATGCTCGCGCGTCGGTGAAGTCGGTCGTGCGCAACAAAACCTGCGGGAAACCCCGCGAAAACGCATAAAAGTACTGCACGAAGCGTCACGGCGCTTGTAGAATCCGGCGTTGAAGCGCGCGCGTTGCACGCTTCGTGTATCCAACGACCACACCTGGTAGGAGAAACATGGCGACTTCCGCAAAAAAGGTGGCCAAGAAGGCTGCCGCACCGGCCACCAAGAAAGTGGCTGCCAAAAAGGCTGCGCCCGCGAAGAAAGTAGTGGCCAAGAAAGCTGTCGCGAAGGCAGCACCGGCCGCTCCGACGCCGCTGAAGGACAAGTTCACGAAGGCATCGCTCGCAACGCACATCGCTGAGCGTGCAGCTGTCGAAGTGAAGGCGGTCAAGGCAGTGCTCGTCGCACTCGAGAACGTCGTGCTGGGCTCGGTTCACAAGAAGGGCGCAGGCGAGTTCACGCTGCCGGGTCTGCTGAAGATCACGGCACAAGTCGTGCCGGCGAAGAAGAAGCGCTTCGGCAAGGATCCGTTCACGGGCGAAGAGCGCTGGTTCCCGGCAAAGCCGGCCAGCGTGCGCGTGAAGGCACGTGCGCTGAAGAAGCTGAAGGACGCGGCTGCGTAATGCCGCGCAACGGTTGCCGAATGCAAGTCGGCGACCGTTGCGATGTCCGACGATCCCCGTACGCGAAAGCGTACGGGGATTTTTATTGCGCTGCGCAAATCGCGCGGCGACGATGTTGTGCAGCGAGCAGGCGGCATGATGTGATGCGCATCCGGTGTCGCGGGCCAAACGTGCGAACGGCCGGGTCGCCGCGTTCGATCCGGCGCGAGACCTTGCAACGCAGCGCGTCGCGCATTCGTCGCGTGGGTCTCGTGTCATGAACGCAGCGATCGTTCCCGGCGAGATCGCCGACCAGGTGAGCGCCGCGTGCGCCGTGATCGAACGGCATCTCGGCGCAACGCTGCAGGCGATGCATCTGTTCGGCTCGGCGCTCGACGGCGGGCTGAAACCGCGCAGCGATATCGACCTGCTGGTGACGGTTGCCGCATTGCCGGGCGACGCGGTGCGGCGTGCGCTGATGCTCGACTTGCTCGACTTGCTCGACGTGTCGGCGCCGCCGGGGAGCGCGGCGCACATGCGCGCGCTGGAAGTGACGGTCGTCGTGCGCGGCGACGTGGTTCCATGGTGTCATCCGACCCGGCGCGCGCTGCAGTTCGGCGAATGGCTGCGCGGCGATTTGCGCGTGGGCATCGTCGAGCCGCCATGCATCGATCACGATCTGGCGATTCTGTTGACGAAGGTGCGGCCGCACGACGTTGCGCTGCTCGGGCCGCGCGCGACCGAGTGGTTCGAGCCGGTGTCCGCGCGCGATTTCGTCGCCGCGCTTTTGGCCGCCGTTGCGCAGTGGCATGCCGAGCCGGACTGGCGCGGCGACGAATGCAACGTCGTGCTGGCGCTCGCACGCATCTGGTACAGCGCCGCGACCGGCAGGATCGCGCCGAAGGACGTCGCCGCGACGTGGGTAATGGCGCGCCTGCCCGACGCGTACCAACCCGTCCTGTCGGCTGCGCGTACCGTCTATCTGCGCGGTGACGGCGACGATGCGCTGCTCTCCGGCGAACCGGTCGCCGCGTTCGTGCGCTACGCGCGACGAATCGTCGAAGCGATGCTGTCGGCGTAGCGGCGCGCGAACGGTCGCCGCCCGCGGTTGCGTAGTGGCGCGACGCAATCCCGTCGATGGATGCGGTCATGCGTGGACTGCACGCGCGCCACGAACGTGCCGCGGCGCCCCGCGAAGGACGTGCCGCCGTGGCTTCGTCAGCCCGCCGTGCCGTCGTACGCGGCCTTCAGCGCGGCGACGTCGAACTTCGTCATCTGCATCATGGCCGCGGCCACCCGCGCCGCCTTGACCTCGTCGCGGTCGGCCATCATCGGGATCAGTGCGTCCGGAACGATCTGCCACGACACGCCGTAGCGGTCCCGCAGCCAGCCGCAGCCGTCGGCCGTGCCGCCGTTGTCGAGCAGCGCGCTCCAGTAACGGTCGAGTTCGGCCTGGTCGGCGCAACTGATCATCAGCGAGATCGCGTGGTTGAACGTCTCGGTGCGCGGGTGGCTCATCGCGATGAACGGCTGCCCGAACAGTTCGAACTCGACCATCCGGGTGCCGTTGGTGCCGGACACCGCCGTGACGCGCACGACGCGCGAGTTCGGGAAAATGCCCGCATAGAAGGCTGCGGCTTCTTCGGCTTCCGTCGAGTACCAGAGGAACGGCGTGATCTTCTGAATCGTCATGGAGCGTCTCCTGTCAGCTGTCGGTGAGGGAGGGGCAATCTGCATGCCGCCATCGATACGACGGACGAGGGGCGTCGAAATCGACATGTCGAAGCATACGTGCTTCACATGGGAGGGGCGCCGGATTCATCGACAGGGCGAGGCGCCCGACATGCCTGCAAACGTGCTTTCTGCGCGCGATAGGCGGCTCAGGCGCCGCTCCCGGCCGACTGCCGTATCTGAGAGTCCCGGCGCGGTCGTCGTCCGCCACGGCGCTGGCGGCCGCCGCCGGCAACGGACGAAAAAAAACCAGCCATGGCCGAAGCCGATGACTGGTTTTGCAGTTCGGCGGCATGGCGTCGAAGACGCCATGCACACCGGAAACGTACTTCTTAGAACTTGTGGCGGATACCGACCGCGACCATTTCGGCCGAGCTCTTGCCAGCGAAGCCGTACGAAGCGATCGACGCTTGCGCGGTTTGCTGCACGCCGTCGACGAGCTGCGTGCCGCTTGCGTGCTGGTATGCGCCAACCAGGTAGAGGTCCGTGCGCTTCGACAGCGAGTAGTCCGCGCCGACACCGACCTGATGGTACTTCGCGGCCGTGTCGCCGCTTGCCTTCGTGTACGAATAGCCGAGGCCCAGCAGCAGCGGCGGCGTGACCTGGTACGTCACGAACGCGCGGCCCGTGTTGTACTTTTCGGTCGAACCGAAGCCCGAGAATGCGTCCGGCTTGTACTGTGCGTTGCTGTAGCCGAGACCGACCGTCACCGGGCCGATTGCGTACTGGCCTGCGACTTGCGCGATGGCGATCGACTTCGCCGTGTCGTAACCCGAGTTGATCGGGCCGTCGAAGATCGCGTCGGACGTCGTCGAACCCCAGCCTGCGCGGCCGACAGCCGTCGTCGGCGACGGGTTGGCTGCGTAGAAGTAGCCTGCTGCAACGCCGACCGGGCCGTTGTTGTATGCAGCTGCGACCGACCACGTCTGGCCCGAGCCCGTCTTGCCTGCGACGCCGCCGAGGGCGTACATGCCTTCGACCTGGAAGCCTGCCCAGACCGGCGACGTGTACTTGATTGCGTTGCTGACGCGCAGCGAGTTGTCGTTGTTGTCGACGTCGCCCGGCGTGGCCATCACGCTGCCGAAGTAGTTGTCAGCCGTGACTGCCTGGACCAGGTCGACCAGCGGGTCGTACTGGCGGCCGAGCGTCAGCGTACCGTACTGGTTGCTCTGGAGGCCGACGTATGCCTGGCGACCGAACATGCGACCACCTTGGTTCAGGTGACCCGTGCCCGGATCAAAACCGTTTTCCAACTGGAAGATCGCCTTCAGGCCACCGCCGAGGTCTTCAGCGCCTTTCAGGCCCCAACGGCTGCCTTGCAGGTTGCCCGACAGCATTTGCCACGAGTTGTTGGCCTGGCCGTCGTTGCCGTGAACCCATGCGATCGACGTGTCGATCACGCCGTACAGCGTCACGCTCGACTGAGCGTGAGCAGCACCGGCGGCGCCCAGCAGGGCGAGCGAGAGGGTCGAGAGAGCGAGTTTCTTCATCGTTGAGTATCTCCACGCAAATGATTCGTCATTCGTTATTTGTTGCGGAATGGAGAATAGCTCAGTGCCATACAGGCAAGAAAGCTTAAAAAATAAAGTGTCTCGAAAAGGTAACAGCGAGAAAAAGTTCATATAGATCAAGCACATCAAGAACTGTTCCTGTTTTTGAAATAGTTGACAATTGCTGCGCTGCGATTGTTGCGGTGGTTGTGGTGTTTGGCAACAGAAGGGCGGATTTCGCCGGTTGGAGCACGGAAATCGACGATGGCAAACGTTTGCCGTTGCGGCTTGCATCGCGTGGTGATGCAAGCAAAGCATCACCACGCATGAACGCGAGACGGGGCGGGGTGGTTGCGAAAAGAAGCGCGGTCGCGTAGGACGACGATGCGGCACGCGCAATGCGCGGCCGCGCGAGGCAATCAGCTGTCGCGTGCGCGATCGGCGGCGTGATCCGTCTGCGCGGACACGGCTGCAACGTTGCCGGTGCGGCGATGTGCATCGCCGCGCGCAGCCGCGAATTCCGCGCCGAGCAGCAGCACGGCCGCCGAGAAGTACAGCCACATCAGCAGGACCGCGAACGATCCGGCCGCGCCGAACGCACTTGCCGTGCCCGCGTGCGCGAGATACAGCGCGAACAGCTTCTTGCCGCCGGAGAACAGGATCGCGGACACGATCCCGCCGATCACCGCGTCGTGCCATGCGACGCGCGCGTCCGGCAGGAACTTCATCAGCGCGGCGAACGCGCCTGCGAGCACCGCGATGCCGACGAAGAACTGCAGCAGGTTGGTGATCACGACGTACGGTGAATTGCCGAGCAGCCACGTGCCGATGAACGTGATCGCGGTGTCGAGCACGAGCGACACGATCAGCAGGAACGCGACGCCGAGCACGAGCCCGAACGAAATCAGCCGCACGCGCACGAGCCCGAGCATGCTCGACCAGCGGTTTTCCGTGCTCGGCCAGATCACGCTCAGCGCCGTGTTCAGCGACGCGAACGTCGCCGATGCGCCGAGTGCGAGCGCGGCGAACGAGATCAGCGTCGCGATGCCGCCGCGCTCGCCCGCGCGATGCGCGTTCTGCACGATCGTCTGGATGCTGGCCGCTGCGTCGTCGCCGATCAGCTGGTGTGCCTGCTCGAACACCTGGCCGCGCGCGGCGTCGTCGCCGTAGAACCAGCCGGCCACGGCGATCACCATCACGAGCGTCGGCGCGAGCGAGAACGCCGAGAAGAACGCGATGCTCGCGGCCATCGCCGAGCATCGGTCGGAGGAGAAACGCTTGAACGCGTTGAGTGCCCAGTTGGCCTGTTGTTGCGCGAGACGGGTAGCTTCGGACGTGATCTGTCGTTTCATGACGGTTCGGTTGCGTGCCGATCGCGGGATATCGGTGGATCGGGCAAATCAGTATTGATCAGAAGATTTCATCATAGTTGCGCTGGCTGTCTATAATCCTTTCAGTTTCACCTCACCCCACAAGCAGCCGAGACCATCATGCTACAAATGTCCCGGCGCCAGTTCCTGAAGGTGACGGCCACGTCGCTTGCCGGATCGAGTCTTGCCCTGATGGGCTTTTCTCCGACGGAAGCGCTCGCCGAAGTCCGACAGTACAAGCTGGCGCGCACAGTCGAAACGCGCAACACCTGTCCTTATTGTTCAGTGGGTTGCGGCATCCTGATGTACAGCCTCGGCGACGGTGCGAAGAATGCGCAGCCGAGCATCATCCATATCGAAGGCGATCCCGACCATCCCGTCAATCGCGGCACGCTGTGCCCGAAGGGCGCGAGCCTGATCGACTTCATCCACAGCCCGAACCGCCTGACGCATCCCGAATACCGGGCGCCGGGCTCGGACAAGTGGGAGCGTATCTCATGGGGCGATGCGCTCGACCGGATCGCGAAGCTGATGAAGGCCGACCGCGACGCGAACTTCGTCGAGACGGCGGAAGACGGCGCCAAGGTCAACCGCTGGCTGACCACCGGCATGCTGGCCGCGTCGGCGGGCAGCAACGAAGTCGGCTACCTGACGCACAAGGCTGTCCGCAGCCTCGGGATGCTCGCATTCGACAATCAGGCGCGTGTCTGACATGGCCCGACGGTGGCAGGTCTTGCCCCGACGTTTGGCCGTGGAGCGATGACGAACCATTGGGTCGACATCAAGAACGCGGACGTGATTCTCGTGATGGGCGGCAACGCAGCCGAGGCCCATCCGTGCGGTTTCAAGTGGGTAACGGAGGCGAAGGCGCACCGCAAGGCGCGGCTGATTGTCGTCGACCCGCGCTTCACGCGTACGGCCTCGGTGGCCGACTACTACGCGCCGATCCGCACCGGCACCGACATCGTCTTCCTGGGCGGCGTCATCAACTATCTGCTGACGAACGACAAGATCCAGCATGAGTACGTGAAGAACTACACGGACTTCTCGTTCATCGTGCGCGAGGATTTCGCGTTCAACGACGGCATTTATTCCGGCTACGACGCCGAGAAGCACGCGTACCCGGACAAATCGAGCTGGGACTACGAGCGCGGCGACGACGGCTTCGTGAAGGTCGACCCGACGCTGCAGCATCCGCGTTGCGTGTACAACCTGCTGAAGCAGCACTACGCGCGCTATACGCCGGACATTGTCCAGCAGACGTGCGGCACGCCGAAGGAGAAATTCCTGAAGGTGTGCGAGATGCTCGCGACCACCGCCGTTCCCGGCCGCGCCGGCACGATCCTGTACGCGCTCGGCTGGACGCACCACTCGGTCGGCGCGCAGATGATCCGCACCGGCGCGATGGTGCAACTGCTGCTCGGCAACATCGGCATCGCCGGCGGCGGGATGAACGCGCTGCGCGGCCACTCGAACATCCAGGGGTTGACCGACCTCGGGCTGATGTCGAACCTGCTGCCGGGCTACATGACGCTGCCGATGCAGGCCGAACAGGATTTCGACGGCTACATCAAGAAGCGCGTGCAACTGCCGCTGCGGCCGAACCAACTGAGCTACTGGAAGAACTACAAGGCCTTCCACGTCAGCTTCATGAAGTCGTGGTGGGGCGACGCGGCGACCGCCGAGAACAACTGGGCGTACGACTACCTGCCGAAGCTCGACAAGCAGTACGACCTGCTGCAGGCGATCGAGCTGATGAATGCCGGCAAGATGAACGGCTACATCTGCCAGGGCTTCAACCCGCTCGCGGCGGCACCGTCGAAGGTGAAGACGGCAGCCGGCCTCGCGAAGCTGAAGTGGCTCGTGATCATGGATCCGCTCGCGACCGAGACGTCCGAGTTCTGGAAGCATCACGGCGACTTCAACGATGTCGATGCGTCGAAGATCCAGACCGAGGTGTTCCGGCTGCCGACCACGTGTTTCGCGGAGGAAAACGGTTCGCTCGTCAGTTCGAGCCGCGTGCTGCAGTGGCACTGGAAGGGCGCGGAGCCGCCGGGCGAGGCGCGGAGCGATCTCGAGATCATGTCGGGGCTGTTCCTGCGCATGCGCAAGATGTACCAGACGGACGGCGGCAAGTATCCGGATCCGATCGTGAACCTGACGTGGCCGTACGCGAACCCGGAAAGCCCGACGCCCGAAGAACTCGCGATGGAGTTCAACGGGAAGGCGCTCGCCGACCTGCCCGATCCGAAGGATCCGACGAAGACGCTCGTGAAGAAGGGCGAGCAACTCGCCGCGTTCGCGCAACTGAAGGACGACGGCACGACCGCGAGCGGCTGCTGGATCTTCTGCGGCGCGTGGACGCAGGCGGGCAACCAGATGGGGCGGCGCGACAACTCCGACCCGACCGGCATCGGCCAGACGCTGAATTGGGCGTGGGCGTGGCCGGCCAATCGTCGGATCCTGTACAACCGCGCATCGTGCGACGTCGCCGGCAAGCCGTTCGACCCGACCCGCAAGCTGGTCGGCTGGAACGGCAGTGCGTGGAAGGGCGTCGACGTGCCGGATTTCAAGGTGGACGAACCGCCGGAGAATGGGATGGGGCCGTTCATCATGAACCCGGAAGGCGTCGCGCGCTTCTTCGCCCGCGCGGGGATGAACGAAGGCCCGTTCCCCGAGCACTACGAGCCGTTCGAGACGCCGCTTGCGGCGAACCCGCTGCACCCTGACAACCCGCAGGCGCTGAACAACCCGGCCGCCCGCGTGTTCCCGGACGACCGCGCGTCGTTCGGCAAGGTGTCGGAGTTCCCGCACGTCGCGACGACGTACCGGCTGACCGAGCATTTCCACTACTGGACCAAGCACGCGCGGCTGAACTCGATCATCCAGCCCGAGCAATTCGTCGAGATCGGCGAAGACCTCGCGAAGGAAGTCGGCGTCGCGCATGGCGAGCGCGTGAAGGTGTCGTCCAAGCGCGGCTACATCATCGCGGTCGCCCTCGTCACGAAGCGGATCAAGCCGCTGACGATCGAGGGCAAGAAGGTCCAGACGGTCGGCGTCCCGTTGCACTGGGGCTTCAAGGGTCTGACGAAGCCCGGCTATCTCGCCAACACCCTGACTCCGTCCGTCGGCGACGGCAACTCGTACACACCGGAATTCAAGTCGTTCCTGGTGAAGGTCGAAAAGGCGTAAGGGGGAAGAGATGGCATTGCAATCGCTGGATATCAAGCGCGTCTCGGCCACCACGACGCCGCCGCCCACGGCGCGCGAACCGGTGACCGGGAGCGTCGCGAAGCTGATCGACGTATCGAAGTGCATCGGCTGCAAGGCGTGCCAGACGGCGTGCATGGAGTGGAACGACCTGCGCGACGAAGTCGGCACCAACGTCGGCGTGTACGACAATCCGGCCGACCTGACCGAGCACTCGTGGACGGTGATGCGGTTCTCCGAATACGAGAACCCGGCCGGCGACCTCGAATGGCTGATCCGCAAGGACGGCTGCATGCACTGCGAGGATCCGGGCTGCCTGAAGGCGTGTCCGTCGCCGGGCGCGATCGTGCAGTACAACAACGGGATCGTCGATTTCCACGAGGAGAACTGCATCGGTTGCGGCTACTGCGTGACCGGCTGTCCGTTCAACATCCCGCGGATCTCGAAGACGGATCATCGCGCGTACAAGTGCACGCTCTGTTCCGACCGTGTCGCGGTCGGTCAGGAACCGGCCTGCGTGAAGACCTGCCCGACCGGCGCGATCGTGTTCGGCACCAAGGAGGACATGAAGCAGCACGCGGCCGAGCGGATCGAGGACCTGAAGGAGCGCGGCTTCGAGCATGCGGGGCTGTACGACCCGCAGGGCGTCGGCGGCACGCACGTGATGTATGTGCTGCACCACGCGGATAAACCGTCGCTGTATCACGGGCTGCCCGACAATCCGTCGATCAGTCCGATGGTGAAGCTGTGGAAGGGGATCGCGAAACCGCTCGCGGTCGCCGGCCTCGCGCTGACCGCGCTGGCCGGGTTCTTCCACTACACGCGGGTCGGTCCGAACGAGGTCAGCGAGGACGAGGAAGCCGCCGCGCGCGACGAGGCGCGACGCATCAAGGAGGACGCGAAATGAAACACGACGACCCCAACCTGATCGTCCGCTACACGCCGAACGAGCGCACGAACCACTGGATCACCGCGATCACGTTCGTGCTGCTCGCGCTGTCCGGGCTCGCGCTGTTCCATCCGTCGATGTTCTGGCTCACCGCGCTGTTCGGCGGCGGCCAGTGGACGCGGATCCTGCATCCGTTCGTCGGCCTCGTGATGTTCGTGTCGTTCGCGATCCTGGTGGTGCGCTTCTGGCACCACAATACGCTCGACGCGGACGATCGGCAGTGGCTGAAGCAGATCGGCGACGTGCTGACCAACCAGGAAGACAAGCTGCCGCCCGTCGGCCGATATAACGCCGGACAGAAGCTGCTATTCTTCACGTTGGTGGCGTGCCTGCTGTTGCTCCTGCTGTCGGGAGTCGTGATCTGGCGGCGCTACTTCTCGTTCTACTTCCCGATCGGGGTGATCCGCGCGGCGGCCGTCGTGCATGCCGTGGCGGCCTTCGTGCTGATCGCGAGCATCATCGTGCACATTTACGCGGCGTTGTGGGTGAAGGGCTCGATCGGGGCGATGGTGCGCGGCACCGTCACGCTGGGCTGGGCCCGCAAGCATCACCCGAAGTGGTTCCGTGAAAGCGTGAAGTAACGCACCGGAGCGGGACGGTACGCCGATTGTTGCGTACCGTTCCGCCAACCGTCGGAATCGCCTGAAAAGCGCCGATCTGTCGGCGCTTGTTTTTTTTGGAAGACATTTTCGTGACACAACGCATTCTCGAACCGACCGAGATTTCGGCGCTCGATCATTCGGCCATTCCGCGCTTTCGCCTGCCGGAGCGCGCGACCGCGTTTGCCGCGCGCGCCGCGCGGCTGCGCAAGCTTGCCGACCTGAACCCGATCAGCGGCTACCTGCGGCTGATGGCCACCGTCGCCGATGCGCAGCACGCGACGCTGCAGACGCTGGAACTGCCGCTGCCGTCGAAGGAAGCGATCGCGCGCGCGCAGCAGCATTCGATGCCGCTCGTGCCGGCGCTCGACGGCGAGCGCAACCCGCAGTGGCGGGCCGTGCTGTACGAACTGCTCGACCGCGTCGAAGGCGCCGGTCTCGTCAATCCGTCGCTCGCGAAACTGCTCGACCGGCTGCGCCTGATGGCGCCCGCCGAACTCGACACGCAGGCCGATGCGATTCTCGGGCTGCGCTTTGCCGAGGTCGACCCGGCCACCGCGCCGTTCCTGATGGCTGCGCTGCAGGTCGTCTGGACCGATCTCGCGAGCCGCGTCGCGCCGGCCGACGTCCCGTATCTCGACCAGCCGGGGCTGTGCCCGGTGTGCGGCACGCATCCGGTCGCGAGCGTCGTGCGCGTCGGGGGCCAGTTCCAGGGCTACCGTTTCCTGCAGTGCGGGCTGTGCACGACCGAGTGGCACATGGTGCGCACGAAATGTTCGCACTGCGACTCGACCAAGGGCATCGCTTACCATGGGATCGAGGGCGGCAGCGAAGCCGTCAAGGCCGAGTCGTGCGACGAGTGCAAGACTTATCGCAAGATCGGCTATCAGGAGAAGGACTTCGAGTTCGAGCCGCTGGCGGACGACCTTGCGAGCCTCACGCTCGACCTGCTGATGAACGAAGCCGGCTACCAGCGCAGTTCGCCGAACCCGCTGCTATGGCCGGACATGACGCGCGAAGCGGATTGACGGCAGGCGGCCGGGGCCGGTGCGCGAGCGCCGGCGCCGGTTGTCGGCCGTGCTTGGAAATGGAGCCACCATTACGTGACCGAACCGGGTTTGAATGAACTGAATGCCGTCCTCGCGCGCGTGCCGTCGGTCGAGCGCGTGCTGTCGTCGGCACCGCTGCAACCGCTGCTCGCCGACTACGGCCGCACGCGCGTGCTGAATGCGGTGCGCGCGGAACTCGAACGCTGGCGCACCGCCGCGCAGCAGGATCCGTCGGCGGCCGAGCCGCTCGACGAACCGCGCATCGCGGCCGCCGTCGCCCGCACGCTGGCCGCGCGAAGCGCGAGCGCCGTGCGCGCGGTGTTCAACCTGACCGGCACCGTGCTGCACACCAATCTCGGGCGCGCGCTGTTGCCCGACGACGCGGTGCGCGCGGTGGTCGACGCGCTGACCCAACCCGTCAACCTCGAATTCGATCTCGCCACCGGCCGCCGCGGCGACCGCGACGACCTGATCGACGATCTGCTGTGCGAACTGACGGGCGCGGAAGCCGCGACCGTCGTCAACAACAATGCCGCGGCCGTGCTGCTGACGCTGTCGGCGCTGGCAACGAAGAAGGAAGTCGTCGTGTCGCGCGGCGAGCTGGTCGAGATCGGCGGCGCATTCCGCATTCCCGACATCATGAGCCGTGCGGGCGCGAAGCTGCGCGAAGTCGGGACGACCAACCGCACCCATTTGCGTGACTATGCGGACGCGATCGGCCCGCGCACCGCGCTGCTGATGAAGGTGCACTGCAGCAACTACGCGATCAGCGGCTTCACGAAGGAAGTGACGCTGACCGAACTTGCGCCGCTTGCCCGCGAGCACGGTCTGCCGGTGGCGGTCGATCTCGGCAGCGGCACGCTCGCCGACCTGTCGCAATGGGGGCTGCCGCACGAGGCGACCGTGCAGGAAACCGTCGCGGCCGGCGCGAACCTCGTCACGTTCAGCGGCGACAAGCTGCTCGGCGGGCCGCAGGCCGGCCTGATCGTCGGCGATCGCGCGCTCGTCGCGAAGATCAAGAAACATCCGCTCAAGCGCGCGCTGCGCGTCGGCAAGCTGACGCTCGCCGCGCTCGAACCCGTGCTGCGGCTCTACGAGGCACCGGAATTTCTGTGTGAGCGGCTCACGACGTTGCGGCTGCTGACGCGGCCGCAGCGCGACATCGCCGAGGCCGCCGAGCGCGTGGGTCCGGCGTTGCAGGCCGCGCTCGGCAGCGGCTTCGACGTGCGCGTCGAGCCGATGTTCAGCCAGATCGGCAGCGGCGCGCTGCCGGTCGACCAGTTGCCGAGCGCCGGGCTCGTCGTGCGTACGCCGGACGGCAAGCGCGGCGGTCGCGCGCTCGCGCAGCTCGAAAAGCGACTGCGAGAATGGCCGCGCCCGGTGATCGGCCGCGTCGCCGACAATGCGCTGCGGCTCGACCTGCGCTGCCTCGAAGCAGCCGACGAAGCGGCATTCGTCGCGCAATGCGTGCAGATCGCGGGGCCCGCTGCATGATCGTCGGTACCGCAGGACATATCGATCACGGCAAGACGACGCTCGTGCGGGCGCTGACGGGCGTCGACACCGACCGGTTGAAGGAAGAGAAGGCGCGCGGCATCTCGATCGAGCTCGGCTATGCGTATACGCCGCTCGAGAACGGCGACGTGCTTGGCCTGATCGACGTGCCGGGCCACGAGAAGCTGATTCATACGATGGCGGCCGGCGCGTGCGGAATCGACTTCGCGCTGCTCGTGATCGCCGCCGCCGACGGCGTGATGCCGCAGACCCGCGAGCATCTCGCGATCCTGCAGCTGCTCGGCGTCGCACATGGCGCGGTTGCGCTGACGAAGTGCGATCGCGTCGACGCCGCACGCCTGTCGGCCGTGCGCGACGAGATCGCCGCGTGGCTGCACGGCTCGACGCTCGATGGCGTGCCGATCTTCGAAACCTGTGCGACGCGCGCGGACGATCCGGGCGTCGGCGCATTGAAGCGGCACCTCGCCGACGCGGCGCTCGCGTGGCGCGCGCGCCGCGCCGACGGCCTGTTCCGGCTCGCGGTCGATCGGGTGTTTACGCTTGCCGGGCAGGGCACCATCGTGACGGGCACCGCGTTCGCGGGTCGCGTCGCGACCGGCGACACGCTCGCGATCGTGCGCACCGGCGGCGCGGCGCGCGTGCGCAGCATCCATGCGCAGAACCGGCCGGTCGATGCGGGCCGCGCGGGCGAGCGTTGTGCGCTGAACCTGGCCGGCGTCGACAAGGCGGACGTCGAGCGCGGCGATACCGTCGCGGATGCGCGGCTCGTCGCGACGTCGCCGCGGCTCGACGTCGAACTGACGCTGCTGGCCGATGCGGGGCTCACGCTGACGCACTGGGCGCCGCTGCACGTGCATCTCGGCACGCTGCATCGCGTCGCACACGTTGCGCTGCTCGACGGCGATACGCTCGCGGCCGGCCAGAAGATGCGCGTGCAACTGGTGTTCGACGAACCCGTGTTCGCGCTGCCGGGCGATCGCTTCATCGTTCGCAATCCGCAGGCGACGCGCACCGTCGGCGGCGGCCGTGTGCTGGACCCGTTCGGTCCCGCTCGCAAGCGTCGCACGCCCGCGCGCCACGCATGGCTCGACGCGCTGGCGGCGTGGCTCGATGAAGGGCGGCTCGATGCGCTGCTCGCGCAGGCGCCGCTCGGTATCGCACGCGCGATGCTCACGCACCTGACCGGGTTTGCGCCCGACGCGCTCGCGTTGCCGGACGATGCGCTGGCGATCGGCCAGCGCGACGTCGCGTCGAACGAGGGCACGGTGATGGCGCGGGCGCACTGGCTTGCGCTGCAGGCACGCGCGATCGACACGCTGCGCGCGTATCACGAGCGCGTGCCGGACGAGCAGGGGCTCGACGCGGCGCGCCTGCGGCGGATGGCGGCGCCGCTCGTCGGCGATGCGCTGTGGCGTGCGCTCGTCGAAGCGCTGGTGGAAGGCGGCGAAGTCGCGCGAAGCGGGCCGTGGCTGCATCTGCCGTCGCATTCGGTGAGTTTCGATGCGCGCGAGGAAGCGCTGGCGCAGCAACTGCTGCCGCTGATTCATGCGGGGCGCTTCGATCCGCCGTGGGTTCGCGATCTGGCGCGCGACACGGGCGCGGCCGAGGAGGCCGTACGCACGCTGCTGCGCAAGCTCGCACGGCGCGGCGACGTGCATCAGATCGTGCGCGACCTGTTCTATCACGCGGATATCGTGCGCGAGCTGGCCGGGCTGGTGGCGCATCTCGCGCCGACACGTGGCGGCGGGCTCGATGCGGCGACGTTTCGCGACGCGACCGGGCTTGGCCGCAAGCGGGCGATCCAGATTCTCGAGTTCTTCGACCGGGTTGGGTATACTCGCTTCCACCGCGATCTTCACTTCCTGCGGCCTGACAGCGGTTGGGTGGGTATTCAGGCGTAGGCGCTTGTTGTTCTTCCCGCTCTTTTGGTTCTTTTCCCACGGAAGGCATTCGTATCCGGTGGTACGGCTGGACTTCAAATCCAGTTGGGGGTGTCAGACACTCCCGGGTCGGTTCGACTCCGGCTGCCTTCCGCCAGTCAAGGCTTCCCGGGTATTCCGACAGCTTCCGAAGACGTCCTTTAGATCCTTGATTTCAAAGCGATTTATGGGTAACGGCGTGCTTGCGGCTACCGTTGACGTCCCGCACAATTTCCTCACGAAGTATGGGTAGCGATGTGGGTAGGGAGGGCGACATGGCTGGACGATCGTTGCATCGACTCAGCGCACTGCGGGTTGCGAAAGAGGTGACGCCGGGCCATTACTCGGATGGCGGTGGTCTATATATGCAGATCGCGGACAGCGGGGCGCGGTCGTGGGTGTTCCGGTTTAAGTTGAACGGCCGCAAGCGTGAGATGGGGCTGGGCCCGCTCTCGCGAGTTTCTCTCGGCGAGGCGCGGAAACTGGCCGCCGGGTACCGTGACATGGTCAGTGACCTGATCGATCCCATCCTCGCGCGGCGCGAACAGCAGCGCAGGAAGTTGCTCGATATATCGCCGGACGCCAACGTAACGTTTCGTGAAGCAACGGAAGCATTTATCCGCGCCCACGAGCCACAGTGGCGAAATCGCAAGCATGTCCAGCAGTGGGGGAATACGCTCAAAATTTATGCGTATCCGGTGATCGGTGACGTCCGGGTGCGCGATATCGACACGGCGATGATCGTGCGGATCCTTCAGCCGATCTGGACAAAAAAGGCGGAGACGGCGCGGCGTGTGCGCGGCCGTATCAAGGCGATCCTCGACGCAGAGGCGGTGTTGGGGCATCGCCTTGGCAGCAACCCCGCACGATACGCGGATCATCTGCAACTGGTGTTGCCGCGCTCAAAGAAGCGCTCACAGGTAAAGCATCATCCAGCCCTTCCTTGGGAAGACCTCCCGGTGTTTATCCGTGAACTGGAACTCCGTCCGCGGCGCGCGGCGCGGGTGCTGCACCTGCTTAGGCACGCAGCACGTCGAACGGATCGAGTCCTTCGCGTTCGCTGTTCTCGATCAGCGAAATGGCGAGCGCTTCACCTTCGCTGACGATGCGCACCGGGACTGGATAGTCGGCGGCGATGTGTTTCTGCTCGAACAGCAGGTCGAGCGCGGCTTCGCGCCGCTGGCCCGCGCAGACGCCATATTTGCGGTGTTTTCCGCGCGTCCCCTTGATCTCGTGGACCACAAGATTCTGCAGCAACCCTTTGGCGCGGACATTGGCCGCGAGTCCGGCGATGCCGGATGGCGGCTTCGTGCGCACGTTCAGCGGCGAGCGTTGCAGGCTGGCATACGGCACGGTCACGATCGGTCGTTCGTTGCCGAAGTTCGTTTCGAGCATGGCGGCAGGTTCCGTAGCGCTAACGATGACGGTGGAGGTCTCAACAGATTGGGCTTGCATGATCGACTCCTGAGAATAGGAAAGAAGATGCCGGGCCAGTAAGGTACGGATGCGTCAGGACGTGACCCGACGGGCGTCATGGCGCAAAGCCGGACAGCAGGGCGACGCAAGCGCGTCGCCCCGAAGCCGTCACACCTTCAACTGGCGCATGGCATCCGCGAGCATCCACAGCGCGCGGTTGAGCTTCACGTTCTGGTTGATGCCGGTGATGGGGCGCGTAGACATCGCGCGGCCCGAGCGGGAACGGCCGTGCAGGCCACCCTTGGTCAGGTTCTCCTGCACGCGATTGAAGATGGTCCAGAGGTCGTCGCGGCGGTCCTCGAAGCGGCGTGGGGCCAGCAACTGGCTTTCGCTGATGGGAGCCGGGGCGTCGGCCTCGGTCGGGTCGTAGCGCAGTGCGAGCGCGGAGCGGGCGAACGCCTGTTGTTCCTCGCGGTCGAGCGTCACCGCACGCATGCCGTCCTTCTGTTCGCGGATCAGATCGAAACCGTCGAGCACGTCGAACGCGCCGTTGATCACGTTCTGCACCACGTTGCCTTTATGCGGCACACGGATATCGGCGATGTTCTCGCCGGCGACCATGCCGTTTTGGCAAACGAACCGGAACGTGCCGGCCAGCATCTGGTAGCTGCTGGTGCCGTCGTGGGAGTTCAGCAGCACGATTTCGTCGGCTTCCTCGCCGGTGATCTGGTCGGCATGGCGTAGCCGGAGCATGTGCTTGGTGAATTCGCGTTTGCTGGAATCGCGCACGCGGGTCTGGCAGATCATGAACGGCTGAAAGCCTTCGTTCCGAAGGCCGCGCAGCACGTCGATGGTGGGAATGTAGGTGTAGCGTTCCGAACGGCTTTCGTGCTTGCCGTCTGCGAAGATTGAGGGGGCGACGCGGCGAATCTGATCATCCGAAAGCGGCGAGTCCGCGCGCAGCATCGGGGCGCTGTAGTGGAATGAGGAAGCGAGTTGCATGGCGTTCTCCAGTCAAGGTTGAGGACCTGAACCGGGCGAGAAGGTGTGCCTTGCCGTTGCGGCTGGCCACCTTCCGGTGGAACTCGGGGTTGGCTTTGCTGCCGCCAGGCTCCCGGGTTCCCGCCCGTGCGACTGAAGGAGCCGATAGCGGGCAGGCGTCAAGGAAAAAGGCGAGGGAGGGGTGCGGGCAACACGGTCCCGAGCCCCTTGATGCCTGCCCGCTATCGGCTACGGTCGCGGGTCAAGGGCGGGAAGCTGGGAGACGGATGCATGCCATGCCGCGAGTTGACCGGGGCTCTGAGGAGCGGCGTGCGAGGGATATCGCTCAAAGAATGTTCAGCGGAAACTGCCGATCCGCACGCAGCGCTAACTTCGACTAAGCGTGCCTGATTTGCCGGGTGTGGCTTAATGCGATAGGGTGCAAGCTCGATTCATCGAACAAGGTTGACTCATGAACAAGCAGGAACTCATTGACGCTGTCGCGGCTGATGCCGGTATTAGCAAAGTCGCCGCGAGCGAAGCCATCCAGGCCGTACTCGACGTCATCACGCATGCGGTTAGCGCCGGCGATAGCGTGCAACTCGTCGGTTTCGGCTCGTTCTCGCAAGGAGAGCGTGCGGCTCGGACCGGTAGAAATCCGACTACCGGGGCGGAGATTGCGATTGCTGCAGCGAAGACGGTGAAGTTCAGTGCCGGAAAGGCATTCAAGGATGCAGTGAACGCGTCCTGAGGCAGTTTAAGGGGAGCCCAGGTGGGGAAAGCGGATTTTCGGGCGGAAAGTGCGGACGTCTGCGCAATTGCGCGATCGGTTGGCCGTTAGTGGGGTGCCGCAGTCGTTGGACATGTCAGAATATCTGGACACGTCGGCGTGCGTGGTGACGTTACTGCGCGGACCAGAATTTTCGCTTTGGCCGCCTGCGCGAAAGTATCCCGCTCATTGACGTCGCGTTCCGAAGCGCAAGAACTGAAGGGGAACATATTAAGGGCTATGTTACCCTTCATTTCGGGACATGGACGAAGCCGCGGCGTGCGCCGCTCGCGCAACTAAAGTTGTGGCTATGTTTCAACTAAAGTTGTGTCGAACCGCGCCGGACGCTCTGCGAGCGCTGGATTCTCGCCACCGGTTGTGCCGCTCAGCGACGCGGCGTCTTCGCCGCGCGCAGCAGGACTTGCTCGAGCGCGCGCATCTCGACCGGTTTCGCGAGGTGGGCATCGAAGCCGGCGTGTTCGGTGCGCTCGCGATCGGCCGGACGGATGTAGCCCGACACCGCGACGAAATGGGTGCGGGCAAGGCCCGCGGCCGACCTCAACTTGCGAAGTAACTCGAATCCGTCGACGTGGGGCATCGACAGGTCGATCAACATCAGGTGCGGCCGGTAGGCGCGCGCCAGCCGCAGGGCGTCATGCGCATCATAGGCGACTCGGGGGGCGTGCCCCTCCAGCTGAAGCAGCATGCTGAGCGTATCGGCCGATTCGTGGTCGTCATCGACCACGACAATCCGCAGCGGCATCATCGCCGTATCGGTGTCCGCGCTGAACGGTGCGGCTTCTGAAATTGCTTCGCTCGTGGTCGGCAGCCGCACGACGAATGTCGCTCCTTGGCCGCGGCCCGGGCTTTCCGCAAAGATCGAGCCGCCGTGCAAGCGGACAAATGACCGACAAAGCGCCAGGCCGAGTCCGAGCCCGACGGGGGGCGAGGTGCTCACCGCGCCTTGTTGGTCGAACAGATCGAAGATCGACACGAGCGCACTCGGAGCGATGCCCGGGCCGCGGTCGGTCACACGGATCTCAATGGTGCCGCCCTCGGCCAGCGCTGCCACGTCGATCTGGCTACCCCGCGGAGCAAACTTGGATGCGTTATCGAGCAGGTTATGCAGTACCTGAACCAGTCGGGCCCGGTCGCCGCGGAGGTTGATGTCGCCGGCCGGGAGCGCGACGGCGATACGCTGCCCACGTGCATTCGTTTTTGCCTGAACACTGTCGACCGCACGCGTCACGATATCGCCTGCCGTGACCACGCGGATGTCCAGCCTCACCTTGCCGGCCGCGATGTGGCCGAGGTCCAGCAGGTCGTCTGCCAATCGTGCGAGCTGCCCGAGCTGCCGATCGATCGCGTCGCGACACTGGGCCATGTCAGGCGCGAGATCGGGCGCCGTCTGTAAGATGCCGACCGAGTTGCGCAATGGCGCGAGGTGATTGCGTAGCTCGTGGCCCAGCGTTGCGATGAACTGTTGGAGCCGGTGAGTCGATGCCGCCAGTTCGGCCACGCGCTTGCGTTCCGTGATGTCGCGCATGATTTTGATGAATCCGCAAAGCTGCCCGGCAGGGTCACGAACAGCGGTGATGGTGACGTGCGCCCAGAAGCGCGACCCGTCCTTACGCACCCGCCATCCTTCTTCCTCGAAGCGGGGCGAGCTGGTCGCCCCGTCAAGACCGCGCATCGGCCGATCCGCCTCGATGGCTTCGGCCGGATATAGGCACGAGAAATGGCGGCCGATGACCTCGTCGGCGTGATACCCGGTCGTCAATTCCGCGCCAGCGTTCCACGTCACGACGGTGCCATGGCGGTCGAGCAGGCAAATCGCGCAATCGGTAATGGACTCGACGACGGCTTGAAACCGCAATTCGCCGAGTTGATGGTGCAGGATAGCGGTCGCGCCTACGGCGAGGCTGGGTGATGCCGCTGGTGTCGATTCGGGTTGCTGAATCACTGCGAGTCTCCATGGTCCGGTGCATGCCGAGCGCATGCACCAAGGGGGCCTGTCGGGGGGGCACTGTCGCAAGAGATACCGCGCGAAATCGCGAGCCACGAGCTTAGACGCTGTTTTCTCAGCTCGCAATCAGGGGTTGTTGAAGGAATAGGAATCGATATCACTTCACCCGGAAGGATATGGTTGCGCTGACACCGGGCCGACGTGATGAGGGGTAATCGCGCGGTTCATCAAGCTCGGTTGCCGAGCAGAACACGCCCATAGTGATAACAAGGTTATCTTGCCGACGTCGGCTGGCGCACACGATTGCACGCTTTTTGAGGTTGGTACCACCGGTTCGTCACAACCCCATCGAAGCCCCTTGAACGCGCTTGTGCCAGCGGCAGTGTCCGTTTCTCTGCCTCGGCCGCACCGTTCCCCCGATGGGGCTTTTGCACGCAGGATGCGGCCGTGGAAGCAGCTTTGCTGGCGCCCTGATATTGATCAGCTATATTGAAATTGCCTCGGGGATCGAACAAGGGACGGGCATAACATGAAATACACGAACGACGAGAATGCCGGGCCCATCTGGGGCGTGGTCGCGGGTCTTATTCTGGCCGCCGTTGGCCTAGCGATGGGTGTGTTTCCCAAGTCTCTGCATAGCACCGACACGCTGAACGATTTTGTCGCGTCCGGCGTTACGATGATCGGAATTTTCCTGGTCGTGTACGCCATCCACGAGCTGCGTCGGGCGCGTCAACGCTGAACGCCGGAGCCCTCGTCGCCGGTGTCCACGAGAAGGTCATCGACGATGATTTCGCCAGCGGAGCGGCCCGCGCGCAAGGCATCGAGACCGTCGACAAACGGCTTGCCTTTTTCATCCGCCAAGCGAATTGGCGCTAGGCAGAAGGACCGTGGGTGCGCCGCGCGCACCTGGACGATTGCGACGAAGCCGACGAATGGGTCTTCGCAGGAGATCGCGTTACTGCGAGACGCGTCGACCTTGTGTTCGCAGCGAACGTCGATCGTATAGCCACGGTAAGTGTATGCGCTGGTCATGTTCGCCTCGCTGCGAGTGGGGCAAATGCCGAAAGTTGGCACGGGGAAGTATAGCCATGTGCCCCCCGATTGCGAGATGAATCTTGCCTATGCGGACCAGTCGCTGCTGTAGGCCAACTCGATGATCTTCTTCGTAGGAATACTTGCCCGCAGTTTGGCGATCGCGTCGTGACGAACCAATTTGCATCGCGCGATCTCATTACTCGCTTGCGGCTTCAGGTCGGCTCCGAGTTCACCGATAAACACGTGGTGCATTTTTGAGAGGCCGCCGAAGTGCATTGCGTAGGTGAGGTCCAAG
The DNA here is from genome assembly GCF_003857965.1 of Burkholderia sp. Bp9031. Taxonomy (NCBI): domain Bacteria; kingdom Pseudomonadati; phylum Pseudomonadota; class Betaproteobacteria; order Burkholderiales; family Burkholderiaceae; genus Burkholderia; species Burkholderia sp. Bp9031. The sequence continues at coordinate 8,780 of NZ_QTPW01000002.1, read as the reverse complement.
CCGACCAGACCAGTTTCTTCCAACAGCTCGCGGTGTGCCGCTTCGAGCGGCGTCTCGCCGGTCTTAATGGTGCCGCCCGGCAACGCCCATCGCGACGCCGCACGGGCGACCAGCAAGACCCGTTGACCCTGAAGGCACACAACAGTTGCGCGTTCTTTGACGGGCAAATCGATAGTTTCTTGGCTGCTCATGAGGATGACGCTCGAGTACTTTTCGGCATTTTAAGGTCGCCGGGCTGGATGTCGGTCGTCGGAGATGTTGTGGTGCTCCTGGCGGCCCACTGGACGAAGGCTTATCCACCCATCCGCTTCCAGCCGCCCCTCTGGCGTCCCCATTCGACCCACGGCGAATCGCCCGGCGGCCCGTTGCGCAATGCCTGAGCCCGCTGGTGGTAGCGGGCCGCGTCCGCTAGAACCGCGGCTTCTCGCCAAAATCCCTTTTGGTAACGAATGACCGCCACAAAATACCGGTAGTCCGCCGCCACTCGGGCGTCCATCGGTTCGGGGGCGACCAGAGGGATGGGGCGGCCAACGGGCAGATCGACCTGACAAATCCGCCGGTAATCGCTGGCGCAACGCCGTAGCGCGGCCATGGCAGCCTTGGGCGTGACGTCCAGCACCTGCAGGCGCGCCTGATCCCAGCGCGCGACAATTCGGCCGTCTGCAGCACGGTAGAGCCAACACCACGGACGTCCCTCCTTCACGCCCAGCAGGCGCCGCCGCCGCAAGTCGCCGTCCGCGGGCGCAATCGCGTCGATCACATGCCAGCCGGCTTCCTCCGACCAGCTCAAGCACGCGCCGTGGCAGGCCGCCCACATCGCCGCTTCACGTGCTTGCCTGCGCGCGGTGTCCCGGGCTTGGCGGGCAATCTTGTCGAGGCGCGCGATCGCCGACCAGCCTTGGGTCGCCGGCGCCGCGAAGTGCAATCCATCCTCTGCGACGCGCGCCAACCAAAGACGCTCGCAGTCGCTCGCATCCCGCGTCATCGGGTCCCATGCAGCGACGCCCGAACAAGCAACTGCCGTCGCCCGGGCTTCCGCAGCCTGCCAGACCGCCGCAAGATTGACACGCGCCGCATGTCCCTCGAGCCAGTCCCGTGCAGATGTCGCAAGGGCGCGGGCGCCGCGGACCTCACTGCCGGCCACCACGTGCGGTGTAAAGCGAACAACCTCACCAATTGGCGGCCGTCGATCCGGCCAGCGTCGGCGCTCGACTTCGGCCTCGATCGTATGAGCCCAGAGCATGTCGGCAAATGCCCGTCGCGCTCGGTCGCTGGCGCGCACCTGCTCACCGATCAGAATCGGATCACTGGAGTCGACGAAGCGGGCGACCCAGCGACAGCCGTCGCGGGCGAGGTGTCGACGAATGTGACGCGCGAGCGCGCGGTACACCGTGGTAGTCGCCGAGGCCCGCCAGTACGATCGCCGGTCGCCTTCCCGCGGCTGCTGCGGCGACTTCCGATCCGCATGGCCGCAGGAGTCCGCACTGTACCGAACCACCACGACGGGAGCCGTGGGCGTCACGTGTCGCAGGCACGGAGGATATGCGACGCCGAGCGTGCACGCAGTGGTCACCAGCCATCGGACGCTGTCGGGCGCCCGTCGGAGCAACGCGTCGTCCAGCCGTGCCGGCCGGATCAGTGTTGACATGGCCTCCAGCCAGGCGACAATCGGCTCGAACGCACGCGTCGTCTCGGGCGCCAGAGTCGGTCGGCGGCACGTTTCACGCGTGAAGAAGTGCAATCGGCCGCACCGACAGCTACCGGCCGTCCCGAAGTCGGCGATCGAGCGCAGCGTGGTGTGAAACGGCGCGCCACAGTGGCAACAATCAACCAACGGCAGGCCGTGAATCGGACAGGTCTCCAGCAGACCGACGGAAAACAGCGCCGCATGGTATCCCGCTGACAGGCACGCCAAGCACAGGCGCGGCCGAGCCACGGCGAGCGCGGTCCGCAGTGGCGTCGGCAACGCTTCGAGCGTGGCCCACCGAAAGGCTGCCAGCGACTCGCCAAGTTCATTGGCAAATGCGCGGATATCGAGGTTGCCGTCGTGATTGTCTAGGAGGTGCACCGCTCTGGGCGAAGGCGTTTGGGTCGACGGCAGATCGCGCGGGTGTAGCGAGTTGAGTGCGCAGGCACGCAGGACCGTGTGCCAGAGCGATGCGTAGGGCAGCACGCTGCCGGCGTGCCAGGTCAGACGAGGTTCAGGCATGGGAGCCGTGCTCGCGCGCATGCGCGCCCCGAAGCGCCGCCGTGGCGGAGATGAGCGCCATCAGTTCTCGGTGCCCGCACTCGCCGACGGTCGTGCTCCACACGTCCGCAGTCGTCACGGCGTCAACGTCGGCGCCGCCGGCGATACGCAGCAGTACGTGGCGGCATGCCTGGGCGACGGTCTTCATGGGCAAGTCGATCGGCCCCGCGTAGCGCGGCGGCAGCTGGTCGAGCATCGCCTGCATCAGCGCGTCGGCCTGGTGCTCCATTCGAAACCCACCGGCCCATGGGCGTGGCGCCAAGCCCGCCGTGAATGAGCGCCCCGACCCGGGTGGCCATTCGCTGCCGTCGTCGTACCCGCGCATCACGTAGGCGAGCTCGTCGGTCGTGCGCACGCCGTGAAACGGTTCGGCGGCCAGCATGAAGCGCGCCGCGACGTGAGCGCTGCCCGCAAGCGCCAGACCGAACGGTTCGTCATAGAACTGCAGTGATGCGATCGAGAACACGCACAATCGAATGCGCTGCTTCTCAAGCAAGCTGTGCAATTCGACCAGCCACAACCACTCGCGCTGGCTCATGCCCTGCGCTTCGTCGATCACCAGCACCAAGAAGCGTCCGCCGCCCTGCGCGGCGAGCTCGATCCAGCGCTCGACAAGCATGGTTTGCCGTTCCAGCGGGCTGCGCCGCGCCTGAGCAAGCCGGTGACCGCTCGCATCGAGCAGGTGGGCGTAAAAGCTGCCGACGGCCTGGCTGCTGCCGGAATCCGTGTGGCTCCAGATCACCAACGGCACAAACCCACCATGGCGCTCGGACAGCAAGCGCTGCAGCCAGTGGTCGACTGCGCTCGACTTACCGAAGCGCGAGGGCCCGAAGATCGTCGCGCCATCGACTTGATCGTCCAGCCAACTGCCGATGCGTTCGACCATGTCGTGAATCGCGATCGTGAACAACGAGTAGTCACGCGTCACGACCGGATGATCGCGGGGGATGTGCGCCGCGACGAGCGGGTCGGGGGGCGCAGGCGACGTCACCATTGCTGGGCTCGGCGCATCGGTGGCAAGGGCGTGTCGCTGCGTGCCGCCGTCGGCGCTTCAATGTTCGCCGCCGGCGTGCTGGGGCGCTTGGCAAGGCTCACCATCGACTGTCCAGATAGTCGCTCTGCCTGCTGCTGCAGGATGCGTCGCGCCTCGAGATAGGCCGGGTGAACCGGCAATTTGCCGTCGGGCGAGGCCTCGGCGTAGCGGATCAGGGCTTCGACCGCGTCGCCGTGGGTCGCCAGATGCAGGAGCCGGCGCTTTTCGAGTGCGCGGATCGCCGCGCGCACGTACAGCGAGTGGGGCGTCAGGTGCCACGGAGGGGCGGCCCGGACCATACCGAGGAACAGGCCGCGCTGCGTCGAGACCGTGACGTAGCGCGCATCGTCTTCATTGTCGAGTTGCAGCCAGAAGGCCTGACCGAGCAGATCCGTGCGCACGCACAGCCATTCGGCCGAGTAGCGCGCATTGGAGAAATGGAAATGTGGGCGGCGGCCCGTCTTGATTCCGCCCAGCAACGTACACAGCTTGCGCGTGCCGACCAGGCGGCGCACCGCGGCAGGCTCAGCCAGGCGGGGCGTCCATGTGCGGTCGGCCATCATGTGCTCCAGCTGCTCGAGCGGGCTGCGGTAGCCCAGTCCCGAATGCGGCGTCGCGTTGTAATTGGCGATCAGCGTGTCGAGCAATTCGTGCGCGTACTCGACCTGAAAATGCGTCGCCATGGCCACGGCGTTGGGATCAGTGCCGCGCCTGTCGGCCGGCGAGCTGCCGGTCGTCGTCGCTAGCTGATGAAAGCCGCCGGCGGCCAAGTGCCCGAAAAACGACTCGACGAACGGCCGGTCGTCCTTGCTGCGACGACAGCTATAGCTCGCCGCATCCTGCGGCTTGACGATCCTGGCGTCGACCACGTCGCGTAGGACGCTTTCGACGCGGCCGCAGATATTGGCCAGTGCGCCGTCGACGCTGAATTCGTTCCAGCAGGCACCCGCGAGCTGCGGAAAGCGATATGACGGCAAACCGGCCCCTGGCACGTAGGCGGCGTCGCTGAACTGCAAATCGCGCGGCATCCATGGCATCAGGGCGCAGCGCACCGCGCGCAACACGTCTTCGGCCGCGCACTCGCGCCGGAAGCTGAGGTGATAGCCCAGCACCGCACGCGACGTGACCTCGACCAGCACCACAACCCACAGGCGATGAATCGTGCGCGGCTCAGTGCCGCCGTGTGGCGACGGCACCAGCACAACCATGCGGGCGTCAAGCTTGTGCGCATCGCATTCGACGCGCTCGAACGGCGCCAGGGGTGGCCGATGCGTGCCGTCTCCGGCGCGGGCCTTGCGCACAGCCTCTTGCCCGCCGACCAACGCGCGAGCACGCGCTGGATGCTCGGCGAGGACGCGATCAATGTAGCGGGCCAGCGTGACGTAGCCGCGTCTTTCGACGGTGAACGGCCATTCGCCGCGGCGCTCGAAGCCACGTTCGCGCAATTCGGCAAGAAACCAGCGAAACACGACCATGCGCGGCCGGCGCGACGCCTCAAGGTCGGCGCGTTTGCCAAGGATACGCTCGCGCAACTTGTCTTCGAATCCCCGCCCTGCTGGCGACTCGAACACCCATTGCAGGGCGCCGACGGCTCCGCCGCTCCACGCATTGAGTGCCAGCGGCGCCGTCCGTTCGTAGGCTTTCACGCGGACATGCGGCAACAGGCCACGCCACCCCTGGATACGTCCGTCAGGATGCGGTCTGAGGCAACGTTCGGTCAGTAGCCGATAAGCCTGGCCGCGCCCCATGCCGCAAGCCGCTTTGATCTGGGCGCTGGTCGCGCCTTCGAGATACAGGCGAATCGCGCGCTCACGCCTGAGATACAGCGCACGGCGCTCGGTAGGTAGCGCCAGCGGGTCGATGGCCGGCCAGCGGTTCAGGTCGACCTCGCCCTGCAACTCGGCGTCGCCATCCTGTGCTTCACCACTCGCCCGCAACCGTGAGCGCCGTGTCATCCTGAGCCTCCGCCATCGCGTCGACCATTACGACACAAGATTAGATGAAATCGCCGATCGGGTTACAACTTTAGTTGACGCAGAGGGGCACGATAGACACAACTTTAGTTGACGTGGAAAATCGTGTCCTGCCCTTGATGGAAAAGGGTTTGCCGGAATTACTGCGTCGCAGCAATAACCGTTGAACTTTAGTTGCGCGAGCGCTCGCGACGCGCTCCCCATAGGGAATTGAGCGCTCCACCACGGCGATCGAGAGGCGGTGTCGTCACCACTTCGGCACCCCTGTGTTTCTGACGTTGGCGACGACTGGTGAGGTGGTTTCGCCCGGGACGCGGCTGAAGCTCAATTGCGGGCGCTTACCCTCAGCGGCGAGAAAGGGGACGGCTTCGGCGGGCAGGTAGCCTAATTCCCTCCGCAGTGCGGAGAGAATTAGGGGCGTCGGCAGGGTTCCGCCGTTGCCGAGATCCCGGCAACGTGGCCCCTATTGGCGCGCCGGCCCGCCGACTCCTCCGTTCCTGACCATAAGACCGAACTCGTCCCCGCATCTTTATTGACCGACATCCGCCGGCTTGGGCACCACCACGCTCTATACCAAGGCGGACGCGGTGCGGCAGTTCCAGCTGGTGGAGACGTTTTTCAACGCAGCGCTCGACGGGGCAGAAGGCATGGGCGGGTCAGGTGGTAAAACAGTAGGTCGATGAAGAATTCATCGCCTCCTACTTCGAGCCGATACTTTCGGCCAACGAACGCGAAGCCGGCACCAAGCTCGAGCAGAAAGCGGGTGATGTGCCGTGTAAGTCCCTGCTCGATGTCACGTTCCTGCGCATCTTCGGTCAATCCGAGGAAGTCGAAGATATATGGATCTTTGAGCGCTTCACGTGCCAAATCGGATTGCGGGGGCGGCAATCGTGCGTCGAAATTGGTTACGGCCGCACCAGCCCGGGCATGTGCTTGCGTGTCAATTTGCATCGCAAGAACATTGCGGGACCGGCCGTGCTCAAGCGCTCTGCTCGCATACCAATCGCGAACCACCGGATCCTTTGCTTTGTCGAGCAAGGTGCATAGATGAACCCACGGCAATTGTGCAGCAGGCTGCTGCACAAATTCCGACGATGGCCACCGGCAACGGAAACATCTAGCCGCAGGCGCCCTTGACGTTCGCCCGCGAGGCGCTTTCTGAAAGTCTCGACCGGTGCTACATGTCGGGCAGCACTTCGGCTTTCGCTGATCGCGGAGCTGAGGCTCCCATAGACGTCAACCTTGCTCTGGAATCGGATGGATCCAGCATCCAGGGCTTTCGCAGTCGAAGAAGTCCACCTGGACCGGGCCAAGGTCATTACGAATCGTCTGGTAGGCATAGTTGCAATAGACCTGATCGTTGCGAAATACCGATACCGCAACCCGCTGAATGCCTGTGTTGCGCATGCGCTGTAGCAGATGCCGGTCATGCTCTCCTATACCCCACCCGAACAACGTCAACACCTGTCGTTGTGAGGTGAGCACTTCTCGATACACCGTCGAAAGGTAATAGCTGTTCTGGATCGACGATACCTTCTGCGATTTCGTGCCTTCGCTGACAAAGAGCGGTACGACTAGTTCGCTGCGCCACTCGGCCAAGATGCGCGGCGACAATCATTTTGGCCGGTATAGCGACAGAGGTTTTGGCCGGTGGGGAGAAGTCGGAGGCGGCGTAGCCGCCGGAGACTTCTCGACGGCTGCTATTCACGACCGGAACAGATCATCCGGCTTGCCGGGATGCGCTACCTATGCCATCGAGTCGGCCTGCAGTCGTCTGCCTCGACTGTGCGTGCTGACACCGTACTCAAAGCCCGACGCGGTGATCTGCAAGCGCAATGGGCGCGTCGCGAAACGACTGATCCGAGAAACAAGTTTTATTACGATGCGTTCAGCTTCGCGGTTGGTTTGACCTGACGACGATAGAAGTCGTGGCTGACCTGCCCCCATCAATAGGGCCATTGGGCTTCTAGCAAAGTCCCTTTAAACCAGCGCCTGGAAAGCGGCAGGAGCATCGCTTTGCCCTGTGTTTCGCAGCAAAATCTGCTGGCGACAGGTAGTTCAGCGCGCTATGCGGCCGTTCCTCGTTGTAGTCCCGACGCCACGTCGCTATGAGCACCCGAGCATGCGCGAGACTTGTGAACCAGTGCTCATTGAGGCATTCATCGCGGAACTTGCCGTTGAACGGCTCGATATACGCATTCTGCGTCGGCTTGCCCGGCTGAATCAATTTCAACATCTGCCTTTGGAGTAGGCCGATTGGTCGAGCGCTCGGCTCGCAGATTGCGGTCCCTGGTCCGTTCGCACAGAGTTGTTCGCGTCGCCTGTGGACTCAACCCGTCAATGCAACGAATTGATGAATGCGCCAGCAACATATGGAACCTTACCACTACAGCACGATTCCTTTTTTTTGGTCATTCCTTAGCTGATGTGACGTGGAGGTGGGTGATTCTGAGCGGGGCAAGGTGAGGCCACGTCGGGGTACCGTTGGGCGACCGCCACGGCGTCGCCGCCGATGTACCGGTCAGCGCAGTGGTCCCACCGAAGCTCCGGTGATTCGGTGTCGACGCAACGAATCCGCGACGAAGCCCGACGCCTTCATCTCTTCGACGAACGCACCGAGCAACGCGGCGGCCGCGTCGCCGCGGCTCTTCGGCACGCCCATCGCCTGACGGATCACCATGAAGCGCTCGTCGAGCAGGCGCAGGCCCGGCGTCTTCGCCGCATCGGCTTCGAGCTGCTGCTTCACGCCGGCCGCGACTTCGAGCTGCTGTTCGACGAACGTCGGCACGACGGCCGGCGACGTCGGCGCGCGCACGATCTGCGCCGCCTTCAGCTCGCGCGTGAGGAACAGGTCGTACGCGCTGCCCTTGCCGACGGCCACGCGGTTGTGCGGCTGGTCGACGTCCGCATTGCCTCGGATCGGCGAATCGTCGCGCACCAGGTAGAAGCCTTCGATCAGCACGTACGGTTCGGTGAACGCGACCGTTTCGCCGCGCAGCGGATCGACCGCGAAGAAGCCGAAGTCGGCGCGCTCCTCGGTCAGCGCCTGCACCGATTTACCGGCGGCGTCGAACACCACGAGTTCCAGCTCGGCCGACAGCCGCTCGGCGAACGCGCGCGCGAGGTCGATCGACACGCCGAACGGCTCGCCTGTGGCCGGGTCGCGGTTCGCAAGGATCGGGTTGCCGAGATTGATCGACGCGCGCAGCTTGCCGGTCGGGGTGAACGCGGAGAGGACCGAAGGGTCGATGGGCATGAAAGGGCTCGTGGGGGAAGCGGGTGTGCGGGTTGCGCGGGCGCTCAGGGTTTGAGAATGGCGCTGATGCGTGACAGCGCATCGAGCGTATGCAACAGGTGTTGACGCAAGGCTTCCGATGCTTCTTCGTTGCGCTCGCGCTCGAGCAGCTCGAGCACGTGCAGATGCTGCTTCGCATGTTCGACGTAGCGCTCGCGATCCTGCATCGAGCGGTACGACAGCAGCCGGCGCACGCGATTCACGCGCCGGATCGTGTCGATGAAGAAGCTG